>NZ_JAEOHX010000014.1:0-98045 GCF_019366485.1 Escherichia sp. GZ89
AGAAGTGAAACGCCGTAGCGCCGATGGTAGTGTGGGGTCTCCCCATGCGAGAGTAGGGAACTGCCAGGCATCAAATTTAGCAGTAAGCCGGTCATAAAACCGGTGGTTGTAAAAGAATTCGGTGGAGCGGTAGTTCAGTCGGTTAGAATACCTGCCTGTCACGCAGGGGGTCGCGGGTTCGAGTCCCGTCCGTTCCGCCACCCTAATTAGGGGCGTAGTTCAATTGGTAGAGCACCGGTCTCCAAAACCGGGTGTTGGGAGTTCGAGTCTCTCCGCCCCTGCCAGAAATCATCCTTAGCGAAAGCTAAGGATTTTTTTTGTCTGTAATAACCCTCTCCGAAGTAAATCTTTCCACCAGCATCCTTGCCAGTCATTCTGATTAATACACTTCATCCAGCACGTTAATTTTCAATAGATCGCGAATCAGCGCATGTTTATCGCTATTTTGCAGCCATATGGCATAGAGCGGGCGTGAAAGTGTTGTGCTATCGACAACGGTATGCAGGCCGCCTTTTTTACGCGCCCAGCTGACTGGTAGCCAGGTGCAACCATTAAGCATCGCAATCTGTTGCTGTGCCAGTTCAGCTGAACTCGTTGTCAGAATGGGAACTTCGTCAGCACCGATCAAACCTGCCTCATGCTGTTGAAAATCTGGCCCCCACTCTAATCGCAGATAATTTAGATCTCCCTTTAGTTTAGAAGGTGCACTGGTATAAAGCGCTAAAGTGAAATACCCCAGCAACTGACTGCTAAATTCGTCCATTTTGGGTGCTTCAGTAGTAATAAGAAGATCAAGCTGGCGTTCATGCAGCTGTTTTACCAGAGACTGCCGTTGGGCAATTCGCGCTTCGAACTGTAAACCTGTATGGGTATCCTGGTTTTGATACAAGCGTCCCAACCACTGATTAAGCATACATTCCCACAACGAGGCGCTGGCACCGATAGAAAACTCATTATGTCGTGAGGTATGCGCCACCTCCTTACGAGCGGCCTGCCAGGTACTCATGAGCGTTTCTGCATAGGGCAGTAGCTTTTCACCGGCAGCGGTTAAACGGATATTGTTTCTGTGGCGGGTGAAAAGGTTCACACCCAGTTGATTTTCCAGTTGTCTGATTCGAAAGCTCACTGCTGACTGGGTCAGATAGAGCGATTCAGCCGCTCGACCAAAGTGACGCGTTCGGCTAACTTCCAGGAAAGTTTTTAACAATTCCGTATCCACAGTGCTCTCCGCAAAATTATTTGTCGTTATGATTTAAATGTTTTGTTTTACACTCTGTCAAGCGTAACTAATACTCCGCGCCATAACTAGCTCGGTCAAAGAATTAGGAGCGTGCAGGATGGCGGAAAGCTTTACGACGACTAATCGATATTTCGACAATAAACATTATCCACGTGGATTCTCTCGTCATGGTGATTTCACCATCAAAGAGGCACAACTGCTTGAACGTCATGGTTATGCCTTCAATGAGCTGGATCTCGGCAAACGCGAGCCGGTTACCGAGGAAGAGAAACTCTTCGTAGCAGTATGCCGTGGCGAACGTGAGCCAGTGACAGAAGCAGAACGCGTGTGGTCCAAGTATATGACGCGTATCAAGTGTCCAAAACGTTTTCACACTCTTTCCGGTGGTAAACCGCAGGTTGAAGGTGCTGAAGACTACACCGATTCCGACGATTAATAAAAAGGGCGAAATGCCCTTTTTTTATGTCAGTAGTTTTTGTAAATGAATAAGCAAGCGATCGATAGCTCGATAGCTAACTGCCTCCTGTAAATGCTGGCGTGTGATGACGTCAGACTGATCAATATCAGCAATAGTTCTCGATACCTTCAGTAATCGTTGCCAGGCACGAATCGATAACCCCAGATGAAGCAGCGTTTCTTCCAGCCACTGGGCGTCTTCGCTCTCAAGCTTGCAGAATTGGCGTATTTCCGGGCTATCCAGCCAGGCATTCAGTTTATTCTGCCGCTTAAATTGGCGCTCTCTGGCGGCCATTACGCGTTGTTTAACGGTGGCGCTGTTTTCCCCCTGAACAACCGCTTTACTCAAAATACCGGGTGGCGGTAGTGGGATCTCCAGCGAGAGATCGAAACGGTCGAGAAAGGGGCCAGAGAGTCGATTGAGATAACGTAATGTTTGTTCTGGTGTGCAGCGGTTATGGTTTCCCTGATAATGTCCAGTAGGGCTGGGGTTCATCGCCGCAACAAGCTGGAAACGGGCCGGGTAGGTTATTTTGGCCCGCGTGCGTGAAAGATGGATCTGCCCGGATTCAATCGGCTCCCGCAAGGCATCCAGTGTACGTCGTTCAAATTCAGGTAGTTCATCAAGAAAAAGCACGCCGTTATGCGCCAGCGAAATTTCACCTGGCCCAGGAATTGCGCCTCCGCCCACCATCGCGGTTAACGACGCACTGTGATGTGGTGAGCGGAACGGGCGTTGCCGCCATTGTTTTTGTACTGATTCAGCATTTACCAGACTTAATATCGCAGCACTTTCCAGAGCCTCTTCATTGCTTAAATCTGGCAACAGGCCATTAATACGGCTGGCGAGCATTGTTTTACCTGTTCCCGGCGGTCCAATCAGTAAAAGGTTGTGCCCCCCTGCGGCGGTAATTTCCAGTCCTCGCTTTCCTTGCTCCTGACCGACAACATCACTGAGATCATGTTGTAATATCCGGGATACACCATCAGTTGGTTTCGGGCATTCGAGAGCATGTTTACCTTCCAGAAATGCACAGACAGCCTGCAGATGATCGGCTATCAGGCATCCTTCACCATTAATTAGCCCCACTTCATCTTCGTTGTCTTTCGCGACGATAATTTTTCTGCCCGACTTAATGGCTTCAGTTGCACTGGAGATTGCACCGGGAACGCCACGCAGAGCGCCTGTAAGCGCCAGTTCTCCAACTAATTCATATTCATCTAACTTATTGGCTGTAAGCTGTTCTGAGGCCGCCAGCAACGCAATGGCGATAGGTAAATCATATCGTCCCCCTTCTTTCGGCAGATCGGCTGGAGCAAGGTTGATGGTGATTTTTTTCGCCGGATATTCATATCCGCTATTGATAATGGCGCTGCGCACGCGATCGCGAGCTTCTTTTACCGTTGTTTCTGGTAAGCCCACCATCGTTAAGCCGGGTAGACCTTTACTGATATGTACCTCAACAGTGATTGGGGGCGCATTTACTCCCAGGGCTGCGCGGGTATGAACAATTGACAGTGACATAAGCCCTCCTTGAGTCACCATTATGTGCATAAGATATCACTGCTGTAGCCCGCTAATTCGTGAATTTTAGTGGCTGATTCCTGTTTATTTGTGCAAGTGAGGTTGAGTTATTCTGGCGGTGGAATGAGGCTCGCAAAAATACAGCGAACAAAGTCTGAACTACGAGTAAGGGAACAACATTCATACTGAAATTGAATTTTTTTCACTCACTTTTTTCTTATTAAAAAACAACAATTTCTATTGAAATTATTAAAGGCATCATAAAAATCGGCCAAAAAATATCTTGTGCAATTCCCAAATTCTATGGTAACTCTTTAGGTATTCCTTCGAACAAGATGCAAGAAAAGACAAAATGACAGCCCTTCTACGAGTGATTAGCCTGGTCGTGATTAGCGTGGTGGTGATTATTATCCCACCGTGCGGGGCTGCACTTGGACGAGGAAAGGCTTAGAGATCAAGCCTTAACGAACTAAGACCCCCGCACCGAAAGGTCCGGGGGTTTTTTTTGACCTTAAAAACATAACCGAGGAGCAGACAATGAATAACAGCACAAAATTCTGTTTCTCAAGATTCAGGACGGGGAACTAACTATGAATGGCGCACAGTGGGTGGTACATGCGTTGCGGGCACAAGGTGTGAATATCGTTTTCGGTTATCCGGGTGGCGCAATTATGCCGGTTTACGATGCATTGTATGACGGCGGCGTGGAGCACTTGCTGTGCCGGCATGAGCAGGGCGCGGCAATGGCGGCTATCGGTTATGCCCGTGCTACCGGCAAAACTGGCGTATGTATCGCCACGTCTGGTCCGGGCGCAACCAACCTGATAACCGGGCTTGCGGACGCGCTGTTAGATTCCATCCCTGTTGTTGCCATCACCGGTCAGGTGTCCGCTCCCTTCATCGGCACCGACGCATTTCAGGAAGTTGATGTCCTGGGATTGTCATTAGCCTGTACCAAACACAGCTTCCTCGTACAGTCTCTGGAAGAGTTGCCGCGCATCATGGCTGAAGCATTCGAAGTTGCCAGCTCAGGTCGTCCCGGTCCGGTTTTGGTCGATATCCCAAAAGATATCCAGTTAGCCAGCGGCGATCTGGAACCCTGGTTCACCACCGTTGAAAACGAAGTGACTTTCCCACATGCCGAAGTCGAGCAAGCGCGCCAGATGTTGGCAAAAGCGCAAAAACCGATGCTGTACGTTGGCGGTGGCGTGGGCATGGCGCAGGCAGTTTCGGCTTTGCGTGAATTTCTCGCTGCCACAAAAATGCCTGCCACCTGCACGCTGAAAGGACTTGGCGCAGTTGATGCGGATTATCCGTACTATCTGGGCATGCTGGGGATGCACGGCACCAAAGCGGCGAACTTTGCGGTGCAGGAATGTGACTTGTTGATCGCCGTGGGTGCACGTTTTGATGACCGGGTAACTGGCAAACTGAACACCTTCGCACCACACGCCAGTGTTATCCATATGGATATCGACCCGGCAGAAATGAACAAGCTGCGTCAGGCGCATGTGGCATTACAGGGCGATTTAAACACGCTGTTGCCTGCGTTACAGCAGCCGTTAAATATCAATGACTGGCAGCAACACTGCGCGCAGCTGCGTGATGAACATGCCTGGCGTTACAACCATCCTGGTGATGCTATCTACGCGCCGTTGTTGCTAAAACAACTGTCGGATCGTAAACCTGCAGATTGTGTAGTAACCACAGATGTAGGGCAGCACCAGATGTGGGCCGCGCAGCACATCGTCCACACTCGCCCGGAAAATTTCATCACTTCAAGCGGATTAGGCACCATGGGGTTTGGTTTACCGGCAGCGGTTGGTGCGCAAGTTGCGCGACCGAACGATACCGTCGTCTGTATCTCCGGTGACGGCTCTTTCATGATGAATGTGCAAGAGCTGGGCACCGTAAAACGCAAGCAGTTACCGTTGAAAATCGTCTTACTCGATAACCAACGGTTAGGGATGGTTCGACAATGGCAGCAACTGTTTTTCCAGGAACGATATAGCGAAACCACCCTTACCGATAATCCCGATTTCCTCATGTTAGCCAGCGCCTTCGGCATCCCTGGCCAACACATCACCCGTAAAGACCAGGTTGAAGCGGCACTCGACACCATGCTGAACAGTGATGGGCCATACCTGCTTCATGTCTCAATCGACGAACTTGAGAACGTCTGGCCGCTGGTGCCGCCTGGTGCCAGTAATTCAGAAATGTTGGAGAAATTATCATGATGCAACATCAGGTCAATGTATCGGCTCGCTTCAATCCGGAAACCTTAGAACGTGTTTTACGCGTGGTGCGTCATCGTGGTTTCCACGTCTGCTCAATGAATATGGCCGCCGCCAGCGATGCACAAAATATAAATATCGAATTGACCGTTGCCAGCCCACGGTCGGTCGACTTACTGTTTAGTCAGTTAAATAAACTGGTGGACGTCGCACACGTTGCCATCTGCCAGAGCACAACCACATCACAACAAATCCGCGCCTGAGCGCAAAAGGAATATAAAAATGACCACGAAGAAAGCTGATTACATTTGGTTCAATGGGGAAATGGTTCGCTGGGAAGACGCGAAGGTGCATGTGATGTCGCACGCGCTGCACTATGGTACCTCAGTTTTTGAAGGTATCCGTTGCTATGATTCGCACAAAGGACCAGTTGTATTCCGCCATCGTGAGCATATGCAGCGTCTGCATGACTCCGCCAAAATCTATCGCTTCCCGGTTTCGCAGAGCATTGATGAGCTGATGGAAGCGTGTCGTGACGTGATCCGCAAAAACAATCTCACCAGCGCCTATATCCGTCCGCTGATCTTCGTCGGTGATGTTGGCATGGGCGTAAACCCGCCAGCGGGATACTCAACCGACGTGATTATCGCCGCTTTCCCGTGGGGAGCGTATCTGGGTGCAGAAGCGCTGGAGCAGGGGATCGATGCAATGGTTTCCTCCTGGAACCGCGCAGCGCCAAACACCATCCCAACCGCGGCAAAAGCCGGTGGTAACTACCTCTCTTCTCTGCTGGTGGGTAGCGAAGCGCGCCGCCACGGTTATCAGGAAGGTATCGCGCTGGACGTGAATGGTTATATCTCTGAAGGTGCGGGCGAAAACCTGTTTGAAGTGAAAGACGGTGTGCTGTTTACCCCACCGTTCACCTCATCCGCGCTGCCGGGGATTACCCGTGACGCCATCATCAAACTGGCGAAAGAACTGGGAATTGAAGTGCGTGAGCAGGTGCTGTCGCGCGAATCACTGTACCTGGCGGATGAAGTGTTTATGTCTGGTACAGCGGCTGAAATCACGCCAGTGCGCAGTGTAGATGGTATCCAGGTAGGCGAAGGCCGTTGTGGCCCGGTTACCAAACGCATCCAGCAAGCCTTCTTCGGCCTCTTCACTGGTGAAACCGAAGATAAATGGGGCTGGTTAGATCAAGTTAATCAATAAATACAAAAAATGGGACGGCACGCACCGTCCCATTTACGAGACAGACACTGGGAGTAAATAAAGTATGCCTAAGTACCGTTCCGCCACCACCACTCATGGTCGTAATATGGCGGGTGCTCGTGCGCTGTGGCGCGCCACCGGAATGACCGACGCCGATTTCGGTAAGCCGATTATCGCGGTTGTGAACTCGTTCACCCAATTTGTACCGGGTCACGTTCATCTGCGCGATCTCGGTAAACTGGTCGCCGAACAAATTGAAGCGGCTGGCGGCGTTGCCAAAGAGTTCAATACCATTGCGGTGGATGATGGGATCGCTATGGGCCACGGGGGGATGCTTTATTCACTGCCATCTCGCGAACTGATCGCTGATTCCGTTGAGTATATGGTCAATGCCCACTGCGCCGACGCCATGGTCTGCATCTCTAACTGCGACAAAATCACCCCGGGGATGCTGATGGCTTCCCTGCGCCTGAATATTCCGGTGATCTTTGTTTCCGGCGGCCCGATGGAGGCCGGGAAAACCAAACTGTCCGATCAGATCATCAAGCTCGATCTGGTTGATGCGATGATCCAGGGCGCAGACCCGAAAGTCTCTGACTCCCAGAGCGATCAGGTTGAACGTTCCGCCTGTCCAACCTGCGGATCGTGTTCCGGGATGTTCACCGCTAACTCGATGAACTGCCTGACCGAAGCTCTGGGCCTGTCGCAGCCGGGCAACGGCTCGCTGCTGGCAACCCACGCTGACCGTAAGCAGTTGTTCCTCAATGCCGGTAAACGCATTGTTGAATTGACCAAACGTTACTACGAACAGGATGATGAAAGCGCACTGCCGCGTAACATCGCCAGTAAGGCGGCGTTTGAAAACGCCATGACGCTGGATATCGCGATGGGCGGATCGACTAACACCGTACTTCACCTGCTGGCGGCGGCACAGGAAGCGGAAATCGACTTCACCATGAGTGATATCGATAAGCTCTCCCGCAAAGTACCGCAGCTGTGTAAAGTCGCGCCGAGCACCCAGAAATACCATATGGAAGATGTTCACCGTGCTGGTGGTGTTATCGGTATTCTCGGCGAACTGGATCGCGCGGGGTTACTGAACCGTGATGTGAAAAACGTACTTGGCCTGACGTTGCCGCAAACACTGGAACAATACGACATCGTCGTGACCCAGGATGATGCGGTAAAAAATATGTTCCGCGCTGGCCCTGCGGGCATTCGTACTACACAGGCATTCTCGCAGGATTGCCGCTGGGATACGCTGGACGACGATCGCTCCAATGGCTGTATCCGCTCGCTGGAACACGCCTACAGCAAAGACGGCGGTCTGGCGGTGCTCTACGGTAATTTCGCAGAAAACGGCTGCATCGTTAAAACCGCAGGCGTCGATGACAGCATCCTCAAATTCACCGGCCCGGCGAAAGTATACGAAAGCCAGGACGACGCGGTAGAAGCGATTCTCGGCGGTAAAGTTGTCGCCGGAGATGTGGTGGTAATTCGCTATGAAGGCCCGAAAGGCGGTCCGGGGATGCAGGAAATGCTCTACCCAACCAGTTTCCTGAAATCAATGGGTCTCGGCAAAGCCTGTGCGCTGATCACCGACGGTCGTTTCTCTGGCGGCACCTCTGGTCTTTCCATCGGCCACGTCTCACCGGAAGCGGCAAGCGGCGGCAGCATTGGCCTGATTGAAGATGGTGACCTGATCGCTATCGACATTCCGAACCGAGGCATTCAGTTACAGGTAAGCGATGCCGAACTGGCGGCGCGTCGTGAAGCGCAGGAAGCTCGGGGTGACAAAGCCTGGACGCCGAAAAAACGTGAACGTCAGGTTTCCTTTGCCCTGCGTGCCTACGCCAGCCTGGCAACCAGCGCCGACAAAGGCGCGGTGCGCGATAAATCGAAACTGGGGGGGTAATGATGGCTGACTCACAACCCCTGTCCGGCGCCCCGGAAGGTGCCGAATATTTAAGAGCGGTGCTGCGCGCGCCGGTCTACGAAGCGGCGCAGGTCACGCCGCTACAGAAAATGGAAAAGCTGTCGTCGCGTCTTGATAACGTGATACTGGTGAAGCGCGAAGATCGCCAGCCGGTACACAGCTTTAAGCTGCGCGGTGCATACGCCATGATGGCGGGCCTGACGGAAGAACAAAAAGCGCACGGCGTGATCACCGCCTCTGCAGGTAACCACGCGCAGGGCGTCGCGTTTTCTTCTGCACGGTTAGGCGTGAAGGCGCTGATCGTCATGCCAACCGCCACCGCCGATATCAAAGTTGATGCGGTACGCGGCTTTGGCGGCGAAGTGTTGCTTCATGGCGCGAACTTTGACGAAGCAAAAGCGAAAGCGATCGAACTGTCACAGCAGCAGGGCTTCACGTGGGTGCCGCCATTCGATCATCCGATGGTGATCGCCGGGCAAGGGACGCTGGCACTGGAACTGCTCCAGCAGGACGCCCATCTCGACCGCGTATTTGTACCGGTCGGCGGTGGCGGCCTGGCGGCGGGCGTGGCGGTGTTGATCAAACAACTGATGCCGCAAATCAAAGTGATCGCCGTAGAAGCGGAAGACTCTGCCTGCCTGAAAGCGGCGCTGGATGCGGGTCATCCGGTTGATTTGCCGCGCGTGGGGCTGTTTGCTGAAGGCGTTGCGGTAAAACGCATTGGCGACGAAACCTTCCGTTTGTGCCAGGAGTATCTCGACGACATCATCACCGTCGATAGTGATGCTATCTGTGCGGCGATGAAGGATTTATTCGAAGATGTGCGCGCGGTGGCGGAACCCTCCGGCGCGCTGGCACTGGCAGGGATGAAAAAATATATCGCTCAGCACAACATTCGCGGTGAACGGCTGGCGCATATTCTTTCCGGTGCTAACGTGAACTTCCACGGCCTGCGCTACGTCTCGGAACGCTGCGAACTGGGTGAACAGCGTGAAGCGTTGCTGGCGGTGACTATCCCGGAAGAGAAGGGCAGCTTCCTGAAGTTCTGCCAACTGCTTGGCGGGCGCTCGGTCACCGAGTTCAACTACCGCTTTGCCGATGCCAAAAACGCCTGCATCTTTGTCGGCGTGCGCTTAAGCCGCGGCCTCGAAGAGCGCAAAGAAATTTTGCAGATGCTCAACGATGGCGGCTACAGCGTGGTTGATCTCTCCGACGACGAAATGGCGAAGCTACACGTGCGCTATATGGTTGGCGGGCGTCCATCGCATCCGTTGCAGGAACGCCTCTACAGCTTCGAATTCCCGGAATCACCGGGCGCGCTGCTGCGCTTCCTCAATACGCTGGGCACGCACTGGAACATCTCTCTGTTCCATTATCGCAGCCACGGCACCGACTACGGGCGCGTACTGGCGGCGTTCGAGCTTGGCGATCATGAACCGGATTTCGAAACCCGGCTGAATGAGCTGGGCTACGATTGCCACGACGAAACCAATAACCCGGCGTTCAGGTTCTTTTTGGCGGGTTAATGGTTCGGTAAAATCTTCCAGAAAGCCTCAATCAGCGGCTCATGCAGCCGCTTTTTTTGTGCACACACGCCCAGTTCAAACGGCGTTTTCTCATCGCTACGCTCCAGAATCATCACGCGGTTACGCACCGGTTCCGGGCTGTTTTCCAGCACCACTTCTGGCAACAATGCCACGCCGCAGCCGAGCGCCACCATCGAAACCATCGCTTCATGCCCGCCAACCGTGGCGTAAATCATCGGATTACTGATTTTATTGCGTCGGAACCACAGTTCAATGCGGCGGCGTACTGGTCCTTGATCGGCCATGATGAAGGGAATCGTCGACCAGTCCGGCTTCTCTACCGAAACCTGATTACGTACCGGGCAAGGCAGCGCAGGCGCGATCAGCACCACTGCCAGATTCTCCAGCATCGAAAATGCCACCGCACCGGGCAGCGTCTCCGGTTTCCCGGCAATCGCCAGATCCGCTTCGCCCGTTACAACTTTTTCCATTGCGTCCGCCGCATCACCAGTAGTGAGTTTAATCTCCACCGACGGGTGTTCCGCGCGGAAGCGATCCAGAATCGGCGGCAGATGGCTGTAGGCAGCGGTCACCGAGCAGAAGATATGTAATTCGCCAGAGAGGGACGGCCCTTGCTGGTCGATGGTGTGGCGCAGCTGCTGATACTGCAACAGTGTTTGCTGGGCGAAAACGCGCAGTTCTTCGCCCGCTTCCGTCAGCGTTACCGTGCGGTTATCGCGCACAAACAGCGGCTGACCGAGATCTTCTTCCAGGCGCTGAATCTGCCGTGAGAGCGTGGATGGACTAACGTGCATCGCCCGCGCGCTACGGCCAAAATGGCGGCTTTCCGCCAGATGCAGGAAGGTTTTCAGATCGCGTAAATCCAATGGCGCAGCCCTCAATGTTGACGTTGCAAAAATTGCAATGTGACGTTGTGAATATATCAATTTCCGCAATAAATTTCCTGTCATATAGTGAATTCAATCTCGCAAACGCGAACCGAACAATAAGAAGCACAACATCACGAGGAATCACCATGGCTAACTACTTCAATACACTGAACCTGCGCAAGCAATTGGCACAGCTGGGCAAATGTCGCTTTATGGGCCGCGACGAATTCGCCGATGGCGCGAGCTACCTTCAGGGTAAAAAAGTGGTCATCGTCGGCTGTGGTGCACAGGGTCTGAACCAGGGCCTGAACATGCGTGATTCTGGTCTGGATATCTCCTACGCTCTGCGTAAAGAAGCGATTACCGAGAAGCGCGCATCATGGCGTAAAGCGACCGAAAACGGTTTTAAAGTGGGTACTTACGAAGAACTGATCCCGCAGGCAGATCTGGTGGTTAACCTGACGCCGGACAAGCAGCACTCCGACGTGGTGCGCACCGTACAGCCACTGATGAAAGACGGTGCGGCGCTGGGTTACTCGCATGGTTTCAACATCGTCGAAGTGGGCGAGCAGATCCGTAAAGACATCACCGTAGTAATGGTTGCGCCGAAATGCCCTGGCACCGAAGTGCGTGAAGAGTACAAACGTGGATTCGGTGTACCGACACTGATTGCCGTTCACCCGGAAAACGATCCGAAAGGCGAAGGCATGGCGATCGCTAAAGCATGGGCGGCAGCAACTGGTGGTCACCGTGCTGGCGTGCTGGAATCGTCCTTTGTTGCGGAAGTGAAATCTGACCTGATGGGCGAGCAAACCATTCTGTGCGGTATGTTGCAGGCTGGCTCTCTGCTGTGCTTCGACAAGCTGGTGGAAGAAGGCACCGACCCGGCATATGCAGAAAAACTGATTCAGTTCGGTTGGGAAACCATCACCGAAGCCCTGAAGCAGGGCGGCATCACCCTGATGATGGACCGTCTCTCTAACCCGGCGAAACTGCGTGCTTATGCGCTGTCTGAACAACTGAAAGAGATCATGGCACCGCTGTTCCAGAAACATATGGACGACATCATTTCCGGCGAATTCTCCTCCGGCATGATGGCTGACTGGGCCAACGACGATAAGAAACTGCTGACCTGGCGTGAAGAAACCGGCAAAACCGCGTTCGAAACCGCGCCGCAGTATGAAGGCAAAATCGGCGAGCAGGAGTACTTTGATAAAGGCGTACTGATGATCGCGATGGTAAAAGCAGGCGTTGAGCTGGCGTTTGAAACCATGGTTGATTCCGGCATCATCGAAGAATCTGCTTACTATGAATCACTGCACGAACTGCCGCTGATTGCCAACACCATCGCCCGTAAGCGTCTGTACGAAATGAACGTGGTTATCTCTGATACCGCCGAGTATGGTAACTATCTGTTCTCTTACGCTTGTGTGCCGTTGCTGAAACCATTTATGGCAGAGCTGCAACCGGGCGACCTGGGTAAAGCTATTCCGGAAGGTGCAGTGGATAACGCGCAGTTGCGTGATGTGAACGAAGCGATTCGCAGCCATGCGATTGAGCAAGTAGGTAAGAAACTGCGCGGCTATATGACAGATATGAAACGCATTGCTGTTGCGGGTTAATAGAGATTCAGAGTTCAAGGCCTTCTCCTGGAGAAGGCCTTGCTGTTAGTTACGGTACAGCACCTTAATGATGTGGTAACCGAACTGGGTATGCAGCGGGCCAGTCGGCTCCAGTACCGGACAAGAGAAAACCACTTTATCGAACGCCGGAACCATCTGACCCTGGCGGAATTCACCTAAATCACCGCCGCGCTTCCCTGACGGGCAAATGGAGTGTTTCTTCGCCAGCTTGCCGAAATCGGCACCATTCTTAATCTGCTCGAGAAGATCCAGAGCCAGTTTCTCTTCTTTTACAAGGATATGCAGTGCTGCTGCTGTTTTTGCCATGATCGTGCCTTGAGTGGTAAGGATGAGGCTGGCTATACTACCACGCTGTTATTTTCCCCTCCCGACTTTCATTGAGCGATTTTCCTATGCGTCTAAACCCCGGCCAACAACAAGCTGTCGAATTCGTTACCGGCCCCTGCCTGGTGCTGGCGGGCGCGGGTTCCGGTAAAACTCGTGTTATCACCAATAAAATCGCCCATCTGATCCGCGGTTGCGGTTATCAGGCGCGACATATCGCGGCGGTGACCTTTACCAATAAGGCGGCGCGCGAGATGAAAGAGCGTGTCGGGCAGACGCTGGGTCGCAAAGAGGCGCGTGGGCTGATGATTTCCACCTTCCACACGCTGGGGCTGGATATCATCAAGCGTGAGTATGCGGCGCTTGGGATGAAAGCGAACTTCTCGTTGTTTGACGATACCGATCAGCTTGCTTTGCTTAAAGAGTTGACCGAGGGGCTGATAGAAGATGACAAAGTTCTCCTGCAACAACTGATTTCGACCATCTCTAACTGGAAGAACGATCTCAAAACTCCAGCGCAGGCGGCGGCAGAGGCAAAGGGCGAGCGTGATCGTATTTTTGCCCATTGTTATGGGCTGTATGATGCGCACCTGAAAGCGTGCAACGTTCTCGACTTCGACGATCTGATTTTATTGCCGACGCTGCTGTTGCAGCGCAATGAAGAAGTTCGCGAACGCTGGCAGAACAAAATTCGCTATCTGCTGGTGGATGAGTATCAGGACACCAACACCAGTCAGTATGAGCTGGTGAAACTGCTGGTGGGCAGCCGCGCGCGCTTTACCGTAGTTGGCGATGACGACCAGTCGATCTACTCCTGGCGTGGCGCACGTCCGCAAAACCTGGTGCTGTTGAGCCAGGATTTCCCGGCGTTGAAGGTGATTAAACTCGAGCAGAACTACCGCTCTTCCGGACGTATTCTGAAAGCGGCGAATATCCTGATCGCCAATAACCCGCACGTCTTTGAAAAGCGTCTTTTTTCTGAACTGGGTTACGGCACAGAGCTAAAAGTTTTAAGCGCGAATAACGAGGAACATGAGGCCGAGCGCGTTACCGGTGAACTGATCGCCCATCACTTCGTCAATAAAACGCAGTACAAAGATTACGCCATTCTTTATCGCGGTAACCATCAGTCGCGGGTGTTTGAAAAATTCCTGATGCAAAACCGCATCCCGTACAAAATATCTGGTGGTACGTCGTTTTTCTCCCGTCCTGAAATCAAGGATTTGCTGGCTTATCTGCGTGTGCTGACTAACCCGGACGATGATAGTGCGTTCCTGCGTATCGTTAACACGCCGAAGCGAGAGATTGGTCCGGCTACGCTGAAAAAGCTGGGCGAGTGGGCGATGACGCGCAATAAAAGTATGTTTACCGCCAGTTTTGATATGGGCCTGAGTCAGACGCTTAGTGGACGTGGTTATGAAGCATTGACCCGCTTCACTCACTGGCTAGCGGAAATCCAGCGCCTGGCGGAGCGGGAACCGATTGCCGCAGTACGCGATCTGATCCACGGCATGGATTATGAATCCTGGCTGTATGAAACATCGCCCAGCCCGAAAGCTGCCGAAATGCGCATGAAGAACGTCAACCAACTGTTTAGCTGGATGACGGAGATGCTGGAAGGCAGTGAACTGGATGAGCCGATGACGCTCACTCAGGTGGTGACGCGCTTTACTCTGCGAGACATGATGGAGCGCGGCGAGAGCGAGGAAGAGCTGGATCAGGTACAACTGATGACTCTGCACGCGTCAAAAGGATTGGAGTTTCCTTATGTCTACATGGTCGGTATGGAAGAAGGATTTTTACCCCACCAGAGCAGCATCGATGAAGACAATATCGATGAGGAGCGGCGGCTGGCCTATGTCGGCATTACCCGCGCCCAGAAGGAATTGACCTTTACGCTGTGTAAAGAACGCCGTCAGTACGGCGAACTGGTGCGCCCGGAGCCAAGCCGCTTCCTGCTGGAGCTGCCGCAGGATGATTTGATTTGGGAACAGGAGCGCAAAGTGGTCAGCGCCGAAGAACGAATGCAGAAAGGCCAAAACCATCTGGCAAATCTGAAGGCGATGATGGCAGCAAAACGAGGGAAATAATCAAGGCCGGGTAAGATACGCGAGCATCGCATCTGGCATATTACTCTTTAATGTACTTCCAACGGCCAGTGAACATAGCTTTGCCACTGGCTTTCCTGATCAATAATCTCTTTACCCAGCGGATGTTGGGTTAGCCAACCTTGCGGAAGCGTCAAGGTCAACAGTTCATGGTTGGCCTTTAATGTCATCTCTGGCACGAGATCGTCACGGCGACGGCTGGCAAAAATGATGGCCAGGCGTAGTAAACGGCAGAGTTGTTCCGCGACGCGCGGCGGTACGGCATTTTGCTGATGCAACGAGGAGAGATCTATTGGGTTCGTCTGGTTGAGTAGTAGCGTCGCCAGTAATTTTTTCTGTGCAGGCGTAAAACCGGGAAGATCCAGATTACGCACCAGATAAGCAGCATGTTGCGGCGCTTGTTTGAAATCAACGCTCAGACCTATTTCATGAAGCTGACAGGCGCTGATGAGCAAATCACGGCTAATCGCTTCAAGATGCCATTCGTTTTCCACCTGATCGAAGAAATTAGCCGCAACTTTGGCTACTCGCTGAGCCTGATCAATATCGATCATAAAGCGGCGTTGAATATTACGCAGCGTACGGCTGCGAATATCCTGCTCGACGGCCAGATGCAACATGCCGTAGACCAGGCCTTCACGCAGTGCACCGCCAGCCAGGGTCATACACTGAATATTCAGTTCGGTAAAAATGGCTATCAGGATCGCCAGACCACTCGGGAATACTAACGCGCGTTCCAGCGTCAGTCCGTCGATCTCCAGTTCCTCCAGTCGACCACAATGAATGGCGCGCTGTTTCAGTTGCTGCAACTTTTCCAGGGTAATGCGTTCATCCATCCCCTGTGCCATCATGATTTCTTGTAAGGCCTGCACAGTGCCGGAAGCACCAACGCATACTTTCCAGCCGTGATACCGCAATTCATCGGCAACCGGACGTAACACTTCGCGCGCGGCTTGTTCGGCAGCGACAAAGTTTTCCTGCCCCAGATTACGATCGGCAAAATAGCGTTCCAGCCAGGTGACGCAGCCCATCGACAGGCTGAACAACGAGGTGGTTTGTGCGCCCGTGCCGGTTACCAGTTCAGTACTGGCGCCGCCGATATCCACCACCAGGCGCTGATCGGCACCGCCAGTGGTGTGAGCAACGCCCTGATAAATCAGGCGAGCTTCTTCTTCACCGCTGATCACTTGTACCGGACAACCGAGGATTTCCTGTGCTTTGGCGATAAAATCACCGGCATTGACGGCAAGGCGCAATGTCGCCGTGGCGACAACGCGAATTTGCGAGGGAGGGATATCTTGCAGACGTTCAGCAAACAGGCGCAAACATTGCCAACCGCGCTCCATTGCTTCATTAGACAGGGCATTTTCGCTGTTCAGGCCCGCAGCCAGACGCACTTTGCGTTTAATTCGCGTCAGCGTCTGGATGCTACCAGCCACCTCGCGCACAACCAGCATATGAAAACTATTCGAACCGAGATCAATAGCGGCATAAAGCGACGAGGTGGAACTCATACTCTTCATCCTTCAATCTGTCTCTGCGTTGGCTGCATTCTTTCACCTGAATCACTTACTACAGTAAGCTCATCGGGATTCATTCTCTTGCCATCTTGATACAGTTTGAATGATTTTGAGTATGACATTTTTTATTTAACCTGAACGACGACGATTACGCGGAGCGCCAGTACGACGCGGACCATTGCCTGTGCGCGGGCGCGTGAGGCGCAGCGGTTTTGGCAGATCGGTCATCAATGCGTCCGGATTGTATTTGCTTACCGGAATTGAGTGACCAATATAGGTCTCAATAGCAGGCAAATTCAATGCATACTCTTCACAGGCTAGGCTGATAGAGTGACCGCTTGCGCCTGCGCGACCTGTACGACCAATACGGTGAACGTAATCTTCACAGTCATCGGGTAAATCGTAGTTAAAGACGTGCGTCACCGCAGGGATGTGCAAACCACGCGCAGCAACGTCGGTGGCAACCAGAATATCCAGATCGCCACGGGTAAATTCATCAAGGATACGCAGACGTTTTTTCTGCGCGACATCGCCTGTCAACAAACCGACACGATGACCATCTGCTGCCAGGTGGCCCCAGATCTCTTCACAACGATGTTTGGTGTTGGCGAAAATAATCGCTCGGTCTGGCCATTCTTCTTCAATCAGCGTTTGCAGCAAACGCATTTTTTCTTCGTTAGAAGGGTAGAAAAGCTCTTCTTTTATACGGTGGCCCGTTTTCTGTTCCGGTTCCACTTCAATATATTCGGCATTGTTCATCTGCTCGAATGCCAGTTCGCGTACCCGGTACGAAAGCGTGGCGGAGAACAGCATGTTGAGGCGCTGGTTTGCAGGCGGCATACGGCGGAACAGCCAGCGGATATCTTTAATAAAGCCCAGATCGTACATGCGATCGGCTTCGTCCAGTACCACCACTTGAATGGCACCGAGGTTAATGTGGTTCTGCTTGGCGTAGTCAATTAAACGACCCGTGGTGCCAATCAGAATGTCAACGCCGCTTTCCAGCACTTTCAGCTGTTTGTCGTAGCCATCACCACCGTAAGCCAGACCCAGCTTCAGGCCGGTAGCTTGCGCCAGTGGCTCCGCATCGGCGTGGATCTGCACGGCAAGTTCACGCGTCGGTGCCATAATTAAGGCACGCGGCTGATTCACCTTGCGATCGGCAATCGCGGGATGAGAGAGAAGATAATGAAACGTTGACGTAAGAAACGCCATCGTTTTCCCGGTACCGGTTTGCGCCTGCCCGGCTACGTCACGACCCGCCAGCGTCAGCGGAAGGGCCAGTGCCTGAATGGGCGTACAGTTATGAAACCCTTTTTTTTCAAGGGCTTCTACAACCTTCGGATGCAGGGCGAAGTCGGAAAACTTCTGTTCTGTTAAATGTGTTTTGCTCATAGTGTGGTAGAATATCAGCTTACTATTGCTTTACGAAAGCGTATCCGGTGAAATAAAGTCAACCTTTAGTTGGTTAATGTTACACCAACAACGAAACCAACACGCCAGGCTTATTCCTGTGGAGTTATATATGAGCGATAAAATTATTCACCTGACTGACGACAGTTTTGACACGGATGTACTCAAAGCGGACGGGGCGATCCTCGTTGATTTCTGGGCAGAGTGGTGCGGTCCGTGCAAAATGATCGCCCCGATTCTGGATGAAATCGCTGACGAATATCAGGGTAAACTGACCGTTGCAAAACTGAACATCGATCAAAATCCTGGCACTGCGCCGAAATATGGCATCCGTGGTATCCCGACTCTGCTGCTGTTCAAAAACGGTGAAGTGGCGGCAACCAAAGTGGGCGCACTGTCTAAAGGTCAGTTGAAAGAGTTCCTCGACGCTAACCTGGCGTAAGGGAATTTCATGTTCGGGTGCCCCGTCGCTAAAAACTGGACGCCCGGCGTGAGCCATGCTAAGTTAATGTTGACTTCGTATTAAACTTACCTTATTAAGTTTGAATCTTGTAATATCCAACGCTTCCCGTTTTATCTAATGCGAAGTGAACAGATTTCTGGTTTGTCACTCAATCCGTCTTGTCGTTTCAGTTCTGCGTACTCTCCTGTGACCAGGCAGCGAAAAGACATGAGATGATGACCGTAAACAGGCATGGATGATCCTGCCATACCATTCACAACATTAAGTTCGAGATTTACCCCAAGTTTAAGAACTCACACCATTATGAATCTTACCGAATTAAAGAATACGCCGGTTTCTGAGCTGATCACTCTCGGCGAAAATATGGGGCTGGAAAACCTGGCTCGTATGCGTAAGCAGGACATTATTTTTGCCATCCTGAAGCAGCACGCAAAGAGTGGCGAAGATATCTTTGGTGATGGCGTACTGGAGATATTGCAGGATGGATTTGGTTTCCTCCGTTCCGCAGACAGCTCCTACCTCGCCGGTCCTGATGACATCTACGTTTCCCCTAGCCAAATCCGCCGTTTCAACCTCCGCACTGGTGATACCATCTCTGGTAAGATTCGCCCGCCGAAAGAAGGTGAACGCTATTTTGCGCTGCTGAAAGTTAACGAAGTTAACTTCGACAAACCTGAAAACGCCCGCAACAAAATCCTCTTTGAGAACTTAACCCCGCTGCACGCAAACTCTCGTCTGCGCATGGAACGTGGCAACGGTTCTACTGAAGATTTAACCGCTCGCGTACTGGATCTGGCATCACCTATCGGTCGTGGTCAGCGTGGTCTGATTGTGGCACCGCCGAAAGCCGGTAAAACCATGCTGCTGCAGAACATTGCCCAGAGCATTGCTTACAACCACCCGGATTGTGTGCTGATGGTTCTGCTGATTGACGAACGTCCGGAAGAGGTAACCGAGATGCAGCGTCTGGTAAAAGGTGAAGTTGTTGCTTCTACCTTTGACGAACCCGCTTCTCGCCACGTTCAGGTTGCGGAAATGGTGATCGAGAAGGCGAAACGCCTGGTTGAGCACAAGAAAGACGTTATCATTCTGCTCGACTCCATCACTCGTCTTGCGCGCGCTTATAACACCGTTGTTCCGGCGTCAGGTAAAGTGCTGACCGGTGGTGTGGATGCCAACGCCCTGCATCGCCCGAAACGCTTCTTCGGGGCGGCGCGTAATGTGGAAGAGGGCGGCAGCCTGACCATCATCGCTACCGCGCTTATCGATACCGGTTCCAAGATGGACGAAGTTATCTACGAAGAGTTTAAAGGTACAGGCAACATGGAACTGCACCTCTCTCGTAAGATCGCTGAAAAACGCGTCTTCCCGGCTATCGACTACAACCGTTCCGGTACCCGTAAAGAAGAGCTGCTCACTACTCAGGAAGAACTGCAGAAAATGTGGATCCTGCGCAAAATCATTCACCCGATGGGCGAAATCGATGCAATGGAATTCCTCATTAATAAACTGGCAATGACCAAGACCAATGACGATTTCTTCGAGATGATGAAACGCTCATAAATTTGTTTTATGCCAAAAACGCCACGTATTTACGTGGCGTTTTACTTTTATATCTGTAATCTTAACGGCGTTATAACAAATACGAGTTATGTTTGTTTATTGCGCATAACACGAATCACGTGGTTGTTTTTTGGACAAGGTCGGTGGGTTCAGAGCAGAGTTTCCCTTCTGAATAAAGGCCTTCGTGGTTATACTTCTGCTAATATTTTTCTCTGAGAGCATGCATTGTGAATTTACTGACAGTGAGTACTGATCTCATCAGTATTTTTTTATTCACGACACTGTTTCTGTTTTTTGCCCGTAAGGTGGCAAAAAAAGTCGGTTTAGTGGATAAACCAAACTTCCGCAAACGTCACCAGGGATTGATACCTCTCGTTGGGGGGATTTCGGTTTACGCAGGGATTTGCTTCACGTTCGGAATCGTCGATTACTATATTCCGCATGCATCTCTCTATCTCGCTTGTGCCGGTGTGCTTGTGTTCATTGGCGCGCTGGATGACCGTTTTGATATCAGCGTAAAAATCCGTGCCACCATACAGGCCGCTGTTGGCATTGTTATGATGGTGTTCGGCAAACTTTATCTCAGTAGTCTGGGTTATATCTTTGGCTCCTGGGAGATGGTGCTCGGACCGTTTGGTTACTTCCTGACGCTATTTGCCGTCTGGGCGGCAATTAATGCGTTCAACATGGTCGATGGCATTGATGGCTTGCTGGGCGGGTTATCCTGCGTCTCGTTTGCAGCAATCGGGATGATTTTGTGGTTCGACGGGCAAACCAGCCTCGCAATCTGGTGCTTTGCGATGATCGCCGCCATTCTGCCATACATCATGCTTAACCTTGGTATCCTGGGTCGCCGCTACAAAGTCTTTATGGGTGATGCGGGCAGTACGCTGATTGGTTTTACCGTTATCTGGATCCTGCTGGAAACGACTCAGGGAAAAACGCACCCAATAAGCCCGGTTACTGCATTATGGATTATCGCCATTCCGCTAATGGATATGGTGGCGATTATGTACCGTCGCCTGCGTAAAGGCATGAGCCCATTCTCTCCTGACCGTCAGCATATTCACCATTTGATCATGCGTGCCGGGTTTACTTCCCGCCAGGCATTTGTGCTGATTACCCTTGCCGCAGCACTGCTCGCTTCTATTGGCGTGCTGGCAGAATACTCTCATTTTGTCCCGGAATGGGTCATGCTGGTGCTCTTTTTGCTAGCATTCTTCCTCTATGGATATTGCATTAAGCGTGCCTGGAAAGTTGCTCGCTTTATTAAGCGCGTAAAACGCAGACTGCGTAGAAATCGTGGTGGCAGCCCCAATTTAACCAAATAAATGAGGATGTAATGACGCAACCAATGCCTGGGAAACCAGCCGAAAATGCTGAAAATGAACTGGATATTCGTGGGTTGTTTCGTACCTTGTGGGCTGGGAAGCTGTGGATTATTGGCATGGGGCTGGCGTTTGCGTTAATCGCGCTGGCTTATACTTTTTTTGCTCGACAGGAGTGGAGCGCGACGGCGATTACTGATCGTCCAACAGTGAATATGCTGGGGGGATACTACTCGCAGCAGCAATTTTTGCGTAATCTCGACGTCCGTTCAAACATGGCTTCTGTCGACCAACCTTCGGTCATGGACGAAGCCTATAAAGAGTTTGTTATGCAACTGGCCTCGTGGGATACCCGCCGCGATTTCTGGTTGCAGACAGATTATTACAAACAGCGGATGGTCGGGAACAGCAAAGCCGATGCGGCGTTGCTGGATGAAATGATCAACAATATCGTGTTTATTCCCGGTGACTTCACTCGCGCGGTCAACGACAGCGTTAAGCTGATTGCCGAAACTGCGCCTGACGCTAATAACCTGTTACGTCAGTATGTTGCTTTTGCCAGCCAGCGTGCAGCCAGCCATCTGAATGATGAGCTGAAAGGCGCATGGGCGGCGCGCACCATCCAGATGAAAGCTCAGGTGAAGCGTCAGGAAGAGGTGGCGAAAGCCATCTACGACCGCCGGTTGAACAGTATTGAACAGGCGCTGAAAATTGCCGAGCAGCATAACATCTCTCGCAGTGCGACAGATGTGCCAGCGGAGGAACTGCCTGATTCTGAGTTATTTTTACTGGGTCGTCCGATGCTCCAGGCGCGACTGGAAAATTTACAGGCCGTCGGTCCGGCCTTTGATCTCGACTATGATCAGAATCGGGCCATGTTAAACACCCTGAATGTTGGTCCAACCCTGGATCCGCGTTTTCAGACCTATCGCTATTTGCGTACGCCGGAAGAACCGGTAAAACGCGATAGCCCACGTCGTGCCTTCCTGATGATTATGTGGGGCATTGTCGGGGGTCTGATCGGGGCTGGTGTCGCATTAACCCGCCGTTGCTCGAAATAGCAACACTGCTGCGGTGAGCGCAAAGGCGCTCGCCGCTTATTCGAAGAGAATCGATGTGAAAGTACTGACTGTATTTGGTACGCGCCCGGAAGCCATCAAGATGGCGCCGTTGGTGCATGCGTTGGCAAAAGATCCTTTTTTTGAGGCTAAAGTTTGCGTCACTGCGCAGCATCGGGAGATGCTCGATCAGGTGCTGAAACTCTTTTCCATTGTACCTGACTACGATCTCAACATAATGCAGCCAGGACAGGGCCTGACAGAGATAACCTGTCGGATTCTGGAAGGGCTAAAACCAATTCTTGCCGAATTCAAACCAGACGTCGTGCTGGTTCACGGTGATACGACGACGACGCTGGCAACCAGCCTGGCAGCGTTTTATCAGCGTATTCCTGTTGGTCACGTTGAGGCTGGTCTGCGCACGGGCGATCTCTATTCGCCGTGGCCGGAAGAGGCTAACCGTACATTGACCGGGCATCTGGCGATGTATCACTTCTCTCCAACCGAAACTTCCCGGCAAAACTTGCTGCGTGAAAACGTTGCTGACAGCCGAATCTTCATTACCGGTAATACCGTTATTGATGCACTGTTATGGGTGCGTGACCAGGTGATGAGCAGCGATACGCTGCGTTCAGAACTGGCGGCAAATTATCCGTTTATCGACCCCGATAAAAAGATGATTCTGGTGACCGGTCACAGGCGTGAGAGCTTTGGTCGTGGTTTTGAAGAAATCTGCCATGCACTGGCAGACATCGCCACCACGCACCAGGACATCCAGATTGTCTATCCGGTGCATCTCAACCCGAACGTCAGAGAGCCGGTCAATCGCATTCTGGGGCACGTGAAAAATGTCATTCTGATCGATCCTCAGGAGTATTTACCGTTTGTCTGGCTGATGAACCACGCCTGGCTGATTTTGACTGACTCAGGCGGCATTCAGGAGGAAGCGCCTTCGCTGGGGAAACCGGTGCTGGTGATGCGCGATACCACCGAGCGTCCGGAAGCGGTGACGGCAGGTACGGTGCGTCTGGTAGGCACGGATAAGCAGCGAATTGTCGAGGAAGTGACGCGTCTTTTAAAAGATGAAAACGAATATCAAACTATGAGCCGTGCCCATAACCCGTATGGTGATGGTCAGGCATGCTCTCGCATTCTGGAAGCGTTAAAAAATAATCGGATATCACTATGAGTTTTGCGACCATTTCTGTTATCGGACTGGGTTATATCGGGCTGCCAACGGCGGCAGCGTTTGCCTCACGGCAAAAACAGGTGATTGGTGTTGATATCAACCAACACGCGGTTGATACCATCAATCGTGGCGAAATCCATATCGTCGAGCCTGATTTGGCGAGCGTAGTAAAAACTGCCGTAGAAGGCGGTTTTTTACGAGCGAGCACGACGCCGGTTGAAGCGGATGCCTGGCTGATTGCTGTACCCACGCCGTTTAAAGGCGATCATGAGCCTGATATGGCTTACGTTGAATCGGCTGCTCGCTCCATTGCGCCAGTGCTGAAAAAAGGCGCGCTGGTGATCCTTGAGTCCACCTCGCCGGTGGGTTCAACCGAGAAGATGGCAGAATGGTTAGCAGAGATGCGTCCGGACCTGACTTTCCCACAGCAAGTGGGCGAGCAGGCGGACGTCAACATTGCTTACTGCCCGGAACGCGTGTTACCGGGCCAGGTTATGGTCGAGCTGATTAAAAACGATCGCGTGATTGGTGGTATGACGCCGGTTTGTTCGGCCCGTGCCAGCGAACTGTACAAAATTTTCCTCGAAGGTGAGTGTGTCGTCACTAACTCACGGACGGCGGAAATGTGTAAACTCACCGAGAACAGCTTCCGCGATGTGAATATCGCTTTTGCTAACGAACTGTCGCTGATTTGCGCCGATCAGGGGATTAACGTCTGGGAACTGATTCGCCTGGCGAATCGCCACCCACGCGTCAATATTCTTCAACCTGGCCCTGGCGTGGGTGGTCACTGCATCGCTGTTGATCCGTGGTTTATCGTGGCACAGAATCCGCAGCAGGCGCGGCTTATCCGTACCGCGCGTGAAGTGAACGATCACAAACCGTTCTGGGTGATTGATCAGATCAAAGCGGCGGTTGCCGACTGCCTGGCCGCTACCGATAAACGCGCCAGTGAGCTGAAAATTGCCTGTTTTGGTCTGGCGTTTAAACCGAATATTGATGACCTGCGCGAAAGTCCGGCAATGGAAATCGCTGAATTGATCGCTCAGTGGCACAGCGGCGAAACGCTGGTTGTTGAACCTAACATTCACCAGTTGCCGAACAAACTGAATGGGCTTTGTACTCTGGCGCAGCTTGACGAGGCGCTGGCAACGGCAGATGTACTGGTGATGTTGGTCGATCATAGTCAGTTCAAAGTTATCAATGGCGACAACGTCCATCAGCAGTATGTCGTCGATGCCAAAGGAGTCTGGCGCTAATGAGAAAGATTCTGATAACAGGCGGTGCCGGGTTTATTGGCTCGGCGCTGGTGCGTTATATCATCAACGAGACGAACGATGCGGTGGTGGTGGTCGATAAGCTGACCTACGCCGGAAACCTGATGTCGCTGGCACCGGTTGCGCAAAGCGATCGCTTTGCCTTTGAGAAAGTTGATATCTGCGATCGGGCAGAGTTGGCTCGTGTTTTCACAGAACATCAGCCAGACTGCGTCATGCATCTGGCAGCTGAAAGCCATGTTGACCGTTCTATTGACGGCCCGGCAGCGTTTATCGAAACCAACATTGTCGGGACTTATACACTGCTTGAAGCGGCGCGGGCTTACTGGAATGTGCAGGCAGAAGACAAAAAATCGGCGTTCCGTTTTCATCATATCTCCACCGACGAAGTATACGGTGACCTGCATTCCACAGATGATTTCTTCACCGAAACCACGCCGTATGCGCCGAGCAGCCCTTATTCTGCTTCAAAAGCCAGCAGCGACCATCTGGTGCGCGCCTGGCTGCGGACCTACGGTCTACCGACGTTGATTACCAACTGCTCTAATAACTACGGTCCTTACCACTTTCCGGAAAAACTGATCCCGCTGATGATCCTCAACGCGCTGGCGGGTAAACCGCTGCCGGTATATGGCAACGGGCAGCAAATCCGTGACTGGTTATATGTTGAAGATCATGCCCGTGCGCTGTATTGCGTGGTGACCACCGGGAAAGTCGGTGAAACCTATAATATTGGTGGTCACAACGAGCGTAAGAATCTCGAGGTTGTGGAAACCATCTGCGAGCTGCTGGAAGAACTGGCCCCGAATAAACCGCACGGTGTGGCGCACTATCGCGATCTGATTACCTTTGTCGCTGACCGTCCAGGGCATGACCTACGCTATGCCATTGATGCTTCGAAAATTGCCCGTGAACTTGGCTGGCTGCCGCAGGAAACCTTTGAAAGTGGAATGCGTAAAACAGTGCAGTGGTATCTGGCTAATGAAAGCTGGTGGAAGCAGGTGCAGGACGGCAGCTATCAGGGTGAGCGTTTAGGTCTGAACGGCTAATTCTCAGCGGAGGCAAACATGAAAGGTATTATCCTGGCGGGCGGTTCCGGCACCCGATTGCATCCGATTACGCGCGGCGTATCGAAGCAACTATTGCCGATTTACGATAAGCCAATGATTTACTATCCGCTGTCGGTGCTGATGCTGGCCGGTATCCGCGAAATTCTCATCATCACCACGCCGGAAGATAAAGGTTATTTCCAGCGCCTGCTGGGCGATGGTAGTGAGTTCGGTATCCAGCTGGAATATGCCGAACAGCCCAGCCCGGACGGTCTTGCGCAGGCATTTATCATCGGTGAAACCTTCCTTAATGGTGAGCCATCTTGTCTGGTGCTGGGCGATAACATCTTCTTCGGTCAGGGCTTCAGTCCGAAGCTGCGTCATGTTGCGGCGCGCACGCAAGGGGCGACGGTATTTGGCTATCAGGTAATGGATCCAGAACGCTTTGGCGTCGTGGAGTTTGACGACAATTTCCGCGCTATCTCTCTGGAAGAAAAACCAAAACAGCCAAAATCAAACTGGGCGGTGACCGGGCTTTATTTCTACGACAGTAAAGTTGTGGAGTACGCAAAGCAGGTGAAACCGTCGGAGCGTGGTGAACTGGAGATTACCTCCATCAACCAGATGTACCTTGAGGCAGGCAACCTGACCGTTGAACTGCTTGGGCGCGGATTTGCCTGGCTGGACACCGGCACACACGACAGCCTGATTGAAGCCAGTACCTTTGTACAGACGGTGGAAAAACGCCAGGGCTTTAAGATTGCCTGCCTGGAAGAGATTGCCTGGCGTAACGGCTGGCTCGATGACGAAGGTGTGAAGCGTGCTGCCAGTTCATTAGCGAAAACTGGCTACGGCCAATATCTGCTGGAGTTACTCCGTGCCCGTCCGCGCCAGTATTGAACCACTAGCCTGGGAAAATGCCTTCTTTGGCGTTAACAGCGCTATCGTGCGCATCACTCCTGATGCGCCACTCCTGGCGCCAGACGCTTTAGCGCCGTGGTCACGAGTACAGGCCAAAATTACTGCATCAAATACTGTTGAGCTGGATGCCTTGCAACAGCTGGGATTCTGCTTGGTTGAAGGTGAAGTTGATTTGGCGCTACCCGTGAACAATGTCAGTGATAGCGGCGCAGAAGTGGCACAAGAGACAGATATTCCCGCATTACGTCAGTTAGCCAGCGCCGCATTTGCGCAAAGCCGTTTTCGTGCGCCATGGTATGCGCCTGACGCCAGCGGTCGCTTTTATGCGCAGTGGATTGAAAATGCCGTGCGCGGCACCTTTGATCATCAATGTCTGATTTTACGTGCGGCGTCCGGCGATATTCGCGGCTATGTCTCTTTACGGGAACTCAATGCGACAGATGCACGAATTGGCCTGCTGGCTGGACGCGGTGCAGGTGCTGAGCTGATGCAAACGGCGCTAAACTGGGCGTATGCTCGCGGTAAAACAACTTTGCGGGTGGCGACCCAAATGGGCAACACCGCCGCGCTTAAACGATACATACAAAGTGGTGCGAATGTAGAAAGCACCGCGTACTGGTTATACAGGTGATCACATGATTCCATTTAACGCACCGCCGGTGGTGGGAACCGAACTCGACTATATGCAGTCGGCAATGGGTAGCGGCAAACTGTGTGGCGATGGCGGTTTTACCCGTCGCTGCCAGCAGTGGCTGGAACAACGTTTTGGTAGCGCCAAAGTGCTGTTGACGCCGTCCTGCACCGCTTCTCTGGAGATGGCGGCGCTGCTGCTCGATATCCAGCCTGGTGATGAAGTGATCATGCCGAGCTACACCTTTGTCTCCACCGCCAATGCCTTTGTGCTGCGTGGCGCAAAAATCGTTTTTGTGGATGTTCGCCCGGACACCATGAACATCGACGAAACGTTGATTGAAGCAGCGATCACCGACAAAACGCGCGTTATCGTGCCGGTTCATTACGCGGGTGTGGCCTGCGAAATGGACACCATTATGGCGTTGGCGAAAAAGCATAATCTGTTTGTGGTGGAAGATGCCGCTCAGGGCGTGATGTCCACTTATAAAGGGCGTGCGCTGGGAACCATTGGTCATATTGGCTGCTTTAGCTTCCATGAAACCAAAAATTACACGGCGGGCGGTGAAGGCGGCGCGACGCTGATCAACGATAAGGCATTGATCGAACGAGCCGAAATCATCCGGGAAAAAGGGACTAACCGAAGCCAGTTCTTCCGTGGTCAGGTTGATAAATATACCTGGCGCGATATTGGCTCCAGCTATTTGATGTCCGATCTGCAAGCCGCGTATCTGTGGGCGCAACTGGAAGCTGCGGATCGTATCAACCAGCAACGTCTGGCGCTGTGGCAAAACTACTACGATGCGTTAGCGCCTCTGGCGAAAGCCGGGCGTATCGAGCTACCATCGATTCCGGATGGCTGCGTGCAGAACGCGCATATGTTCTACATTAAACTGCGGGATATTGATGACCGGAGCGCATTGATTAACTTTCTGAAAGAAGCGGAAATCATGGCGGTGTTCCATTACATTCCGCTGCACGGTTGCCCTGCGGGGGAACGCTTTGGTGAGTTCCACGGTGAAGATCGCTACACCACCAAAGAGAGCGAGCGCCTGCTGCGCCTGCCGCTGTTCTACAACCTGTCGCCCGTCAATCAGCGTACGGTAATTGCGACCTTGTTGAATTACTTCTCCTGATATGTCGTTGGCAAAAGCGTCCTTATGGACGGCGGCCAGTACACTGGTCAAGATTGGTGCCGGGTTACTGGTCGGTAAGTTGCTGGCGGTGTCATTTGGTCCGGCGGGGCTTGGGCTGGCGGCAAATTTCCGCCAGTTGATTACCGTGCTCGGTGTGCTTGCTGGGGCAGGCATCTTTAACGGCGTAACCAAATACGTTGCCCAGTACCATGATAATCCGCAGCAGCTGCGCCGCGTGGTCGGCACTTCATCAGCGATGGTGCTTGGCTTCTCTACGCTGATGGCGCTGGTTTTTGTGCTGGCGGCAGCGCCAATTAGCCAGGGATTGTTTGGTAATACCGACTATGTGGGGTTGGTGCGTTTAGTGGCGCTGGTGCAAATGGGGATCGCCTGGGGCAACCTGTTGCTGGCGCTGATGAAAGGCTTTCGCGATGCTGCAGGTAATGCGTTATCGCTGATTGTCGGCAGCCTGATTGGCGTAATTGCTTATTATGTCAGTTACCGTTTGGGCGGTTATGAAGGGGCATTGCTGGGGCTGGCGCTGATTCCCGCGTTGGTGGTGATTCCTGCCGTCATCATGTTGATCAAACGTGGTGCCATCCCGTTAAGCTATCTGAAACCCAGCTGGGATAACGGCCTGGCTGGGCAGTTGAGCAAATTTACGCTCATGGCGTTGATTACGTCGGTGACCTTGCCCGTTGCGTACATCATGATGCGTAAACTGTTGGCGGCGCAGTATAGCTGGGATGAAGTGGGTATCTGGCAAGGGGTGAGCAGTATTTCCGATGCCTACCTGCAATTTATTACGGCATCGTTCAGCGTATATTTGCTGCCCACGTTGTCGCGGCTAACGGAAAAGCGCGATATCACCCGGGAAGTGGTTAAATCGCTGAAATTCGTCTTACCGGCGGTAGCTGTGGCGAGTTTTACCGTCTGGTTGCTGCGTGATTTTGCTATCTGGCTGCTGTTGTCGAATAAATTTACCGCTATGCGCGATCTCTTTGCCTGGCAGTTGGTGGGCGATGTATTAAAAGTGGGCGCTTATGTCTTTGGTTATCTGGTGATCGCCAAAGCGTCACTGCGGTTTTATATTCTGGCGGAAGTCAGCCAGTTTACTTTATTGATGGTATTTGCCCACTGGCTAATCCCCGCGCATGGCGCACTGGGCGCGGCGCAGGCCTACATGGCAACCTATATCGTCTATTTTTCTCTTTGTTGTGGCGTATTTTTACTCTGGCGTAGGCGGGCATGACTGTACTGATTCACGTACTGGGATCGGATATCCCTCACCATAACCGAACCGTTCTGCGGTTTTTCAACGACGCGCTGGCCGCGACGAGCGAGCACGCGCGCGAGTTTATGGTTGTTGGCAAGGACGACGGCTTAAGTGATAGCTGTCCGGCGCTTTCTGTGCAATTTTTCCCTGGGAAAAAATCGCTGGCGGAAGCGGTCATCGCGAAAGCAAAAGCTAACCGTCAGCAGCGATTTTTTTTCCACGGTCAGTTCAATCCCAAACTGTGGCTGGCCCTGCTGAGTGGGGGCATTAAGCCCAGCCAGTTTTATTGGCATATCTGGGGGGCAGACCTGTATGAGCTTTCCAGTGGCTTGAGATATAAGCTTTTTTATCCGCTGCGCCGTCTGGCGCAAAAGCGAGTCGGCTGTGTATTTGCCACTCGCGGTGATTTGAGTTTTTTTGCCAAAACGCATCCAAAGGTGCGGGGCGAACTGCTGTACTTCCCGACGCGGATGGACCCTTCTCTCAATACGATGGCGAACGATCGCCAACGTGAAGGGAAAATGACCATTCTGGTGGGGAACTCCGGCGACCGCAGCAATGAGCATGTCGCCGCCTTACGCGCCGTTCATCAGCAATTTGGCGATACGGTAAAAGTCGTGGTGCCGATGGGATATCCGCCTAATAACGAAGCGTACATCGAGGAAGTTCGTCAGGCGGGGCTGGCGTTATTCAGCGAAGAAAATCTGCAAGTTCTGAGCGAAAAACTGGAATTTGATGCCTATCTGGCGCTACTTCGTCAGTGCGATCTCGGTTACTTTATTTTTGCCCGCCAGCAGGGCATTGGTACGCTGTGCTTACTGATTCAGGCGGGTATTCCTTGTGTGCTTAACCGGGAAAATCCGTTCTGGCAGGATATGACGGAACAGCATTTGCCGGTGCTGTTTACTACCGACGATCTCAACGAGGATATTGTGCGTGAAGCACAGCGCCAGTTGGCGTCGGTGGATAAAAACACCATTGCCTTCTTTAGCCCGAACTATCTGCAAGGCTGGCAGCGGGCGTTGGCGATTGCCGCCGGGGAGGTCGCATGAGTCTGCTGCAATTCAGTGGCCTGTTTGTTGTCTGGCTGCTCTGCACGCTGTTTATTGCCACGCTGACCTGGTTTGAGTTTCGCCGTGTGCGCTTTAACTTCAATGTCTTCTTTTCATTGCTGTTTTTGCTCACCTTTTTCTTCGGCTTCCCGCTGACCAGCGTGCTGGTATTTCGCTTTGATGTTGGTGTTGCGCCGCCAGAAATCTTGTTGCAGGCGTTGCTTTCTGCGGGCTGCTTCTACGCGGTTTACTATGTCACCTACAAAACCCGCCTACGCAAACGCGTTGCTGATGTACCGCGCCGTCCGCTGTTTACCATGAACCGCGTGGAGACCAATCTCACGTGGGTGATTCTGATGGGCATTGCACTGGTGAGCGTCGGCATCTTCTTCATGCACAACGGATTTTTGCTGTTCCGGCTTAACTCCTACAGTCAGATCTTCTCCAGTGAAGTCTCCGGCGTGGCGTTAAAGCGCTTCTTTTACTTTTTCATTCCGGCAATGCTGGTGGTCTACTTTCTGCGCCAGGACAGCAAAGCGTGGCTGTTTTTCCTCGTCAGCACGGTCGCCTTTGGCTTGCTGACTTACATGATTGTCGGCGGCACTCGCGCCAATATTATCATCGCATTTGCTATCTTCCTGTTTATTGGCATTATTCGCGGCTGGATTTCGTTGTGGATGCTGGCGGCGGCGGGCGTGCTGGGGATTGTGGGCATGTTCTGGCTGGCGCTAAAACGCTATGGAATGAATGTGAGCGGCGATGAAGCGTTCTATACGTTTCTCTATCTCACCCGCGATACCTTTTCGCCGTGGGAGAATCTGGCATTACTGTTGCAGAACTACGACAACATCGACTTCCAGGGCCTGGCTCCCATTGTCCGCGATTTCTATGTCTTTATCCCTTCCTGGCTGTGGCCGGGTCGCCCGAGTATGGTACTGAACTCCGCCAACTACTTTACCTGGGAAGTGCTGAATAACCACTCCGGGCTGGCGATCTCGCCTACGCTTATAGGCTCACTGGTTGTTATGGGCGGCGCGTTGTTCATCCCGCTCGGGGCGATTGTGGTTGGACTGATCATCAAATGGTTCGACTGGCTGTATGAACTGGGCAATCGCGAAACTAATCGCTATAAGGCTGCGATATTGCACAGTTTCTGCTTCGGGGCGATCTTCAATATGATCGTGCTGGCGCGTGAAGGGCTGGATTCGTTTGTCTCACGCGTAGTCTTTTTTATCGTGGTCTTCGGCGCATGTCTGATGATCGCAAAACTGTTGTACTGGCTTTTTGAAAGCGCCGGACTCATTCATAAACGTACAAAATCATCGCTCCGGACGCAGGTTGAAGGATAACAATGAATAACAACACCACAGCACCGACCTATACGCTGCGTGGCTTACAGTTGATTGGTTGGCGTGATATGCAGCACGCCCTCGATTATCTGTTTGCTGACGGGCAGCTTAAGCAGGGAACGCTGGTTGCCATTAATGCCGAAAAAATGCTGACCATTGAAGATAACGCCGAGGTCAGGGCGTTAATTAATGCTGCTGAATTTAAATATGCTGATGGCATCAGCGTTGTACGTTCAGTACGTAAAAAGTACCCACAGGCGCAGGTTTCCCGCGTTGCCGGGGCCGATCTCTGGGAAGAGCTGATGGCGCGTGCAGGCAAAGAAGGGACGCCGGTATTTCTTGTGGGCGGTAAACCTGAAGTGCTGGCACAAACTGAAGCTAAACTGCGCAATCAGTGGAATGTGAATATCGTTGGCAGTCAGGATGGTTATTTTAAACCCGAGCAGCGTCAGGCGCTGTTTGAACGCATTCATGCCAGCGGAGCGCAAATCGTCACCGTTGCGATGGGATCGCCAAAGCAGGAGATCTTCATGCGCGACTGCCGTCTGGTGCATCCGGATGCGCTGTATATGGGCGTTGGCGGGACTTACGATGTTTTCACCGGTCACGTGAAACGCGCACCGAAAATCTGGCAAACGCTGGGGCTGGAGTGGCTCTACCGCCTGCTTTCGCAGCCGAGCCGCATTAAGCGTCAGCTTCGTTTGCTGCGTTATTTACGCTGGCATTACACCGGCAACCTCTGATTTTCCTCTCTCTGTAAAGCGACGGAGTGGTCACTTCGTCGCCTGCCTGTCTTTTTATTACACAAAGCATTCAAATTTTTAATGCTTTATTTGCCATTTCTCCTGAATTACGAAAACATTCGCAACACTCGATGTACCCATAACGATAACCGGTAACACCGGAAAGCATGCAAACACAACACGAGGATTTATGGCAGATAACAAACCAGAGCTACAGCGTGGGCTGGAAGCTCGACATATCGAACTCATCGCCCTGGGGGGCACCATTGGCGTCGGCCTGTTTATGGGGGCCGCCAGTACCCTGAAATGGGCCGGGCCATCCGTATTGTTGGCCTATATCATCGCCGGGCTGTTCGTCTTTTTCATCATGCGTTCAATGGGCGAAATGTTGTTCCTCGAACCGGTTACCGGTTCGTTCGCCGTTTACGCGCACCGTTATATGAGCCCGTTCTTTGGCTATCTCACCGCCTGGTCTTATTGGTTTATGTGGATGGCGGTGGGGATCTCAGAAATCACCGCCATTGGCGTTTATGTCCAGTTCTGGTTCCCGGAGATGGCGCAATGGATACCGGCATTGATCGCGGTGGCGCTGGTGGCGCTGGCGAATCTGGCGGCAGTGCGGTTGTACGGCGAAATCGAGTTCTGGTTCGCGATGATCAAAGTCACCACGATTATCGTGATGATTGTCATTGGCCTGGGCGTAATTTTCTTTGGTTTTGGCAATGGCGGGCAGTCGATTGGTTTTAGCAATCTCACAGAGCATGGCGGTTTCTTTGCGGGTGGCTGGAAAGGGTTCCTGACCGCATTGTGTATTGTGGTGGCGTCCTACCAGGGCGTGGAGCTGATTGGCATTACTGCCGGTGAAGCGAAGAATCCGCAGGTGACACTGCGCAGTGCCGTTGGCAAAGTGCTGTGGCGAATCCTGATTTTCTACGTAGGTGCGATTTTCGTTATTGTCACCATCTTCCCGTGGAATGAAATAGGCAGCAACGGCAGCCCGTTCGTACTGACTTTCGCCAAAATCGGTATTACCGCAGCGGCGGGTATTATCAACTTTGTGGTGCTGACGGCTGCGCTCTCTGGCTGTAACAGCGGCATGTACAGTTGCGGACGTATGCTCTACGCGCTGGCGAAAAACCGTCAGTTACCGGCGGCGATGGCGAAAGTTTCCCGTCAAGGTGTTCCGGTTGCAGGCGTGGCGGTATCAATTGCTATTCTGTTAATTGGCTCATGCCTGAACTATATCATTCCCAATCCACAGCGTGTGTTTGTCTATGTCTACAGTGCCAGCGTGCTTCCGGGGATGGTGCCATGGTTTGTGATTTTGATAAGCCAGTTGCGTTTTCGTCGAGCGCACAAAGCGGCGATTGCCAGCCATCCGTTCCGCTCAATCCTGTTCCCGTGGGCCAACTACGTAACAATGGCATTCCTGATTTGCGTTTTGATCGGCATGTACTTTAATGAAGATACGCGTATGTCACTGTTTGTCGGCATCATCTTTATGCTGGCGGTGACGGCAATTTATAAAGTTTTTGGACTTAATCGCCACGGTAAAGCGCATAAGCTGGATGAATAAGCAGCAAAACGCACAAACCGTAACCAAACGCGCAATTTATTTAAAAAGGGACTAGACAGAGGGGTGGGAAGTCCGTATTATCCACCCCCGCAACGGCGCTAAGCGCCCGTAGCTCAGCTGGATAGAGCGCTGCCCTCCGGAGGCAGAGGTCTCAGGTTCGAATCCTGTCGGGCGCGCCATTTAGTCCCGGCGCTTGAGCTGCGGTGGTAGTAATACCGCGTAACAAGATTTGTAGTGGTGGCTATAGCTCAGTTGGTAGAGCCCTGGATTGTGATTCCAGTTGTCGTGGGTTCGAATCCCATTAGCCACCCCATTATTAGAAGTTGTGACAATGCGAAGGTGGCGGAATTGGTAGACGCGCTAGCTTCAGGTGTTAGTGTCCTTACGGACGTGGGGGTTCAAGTCCCCCCCCTCGCACCACGACTTTAAAGAATTGAACTAAAAATTCAAAAAGCAGTATTTCGGCGAGTAGCGCAGCTTGGTAGCGCAACTGGTTTGGGACCAGTGGGTCGGAGGTTCGAATCCTCTCTCGCCGACCAATTTTGAACCCCGCTTCGGCGGGGTTTTTTGTTTTCTGTGCATTTCATCACTCTCCCTTCGCAATAAACGCCCGTAGTCACTCATTGCTACACGGTATGATTTCGCCCTTAACGTATTGAAGGATGACTTCAGGCAAGGAGCGACCATGCTGCAACAGGTTCCAACGCGTGCTTTTCATGTGATGGCGAAACCAAGCGGTTCCGATTGTAATCTGAACTGTGACTACTGTTTTTATCTCGAAAAACAATCCCTTTACCGCGAAAAGCCAGTCGTGCATATGGACGATGACACGCTGGAAGCGTATGTCCGTCACTATATCGCTGCCAGCGAACCCCAAAACGAAGTGGCTTTTACCTGGCAGGGCGGCGAACCAACGTTACTCGGGCTGGATTTTTACCGCCGTGCCGTGGCGCTACAGGCGAAATATGGTGCTGACAGGAAGATAAGTAACAGCTTTCAGACTAACGGTGTGCTGCTCGATGATGAGTGGTGTGTATTTCTGGCAGAAAATCATTTTCTTGTTGGGTTATCGCTGGACGGTCCGGCTGAGATCCACAATCAATATCGCGTGACCAAAGGTGGCAGACCCACGCATAAGCTGGTGATGCGTGCCCTGACGCTCCTGCAAAAACATCATGTCGACTATAACGTGCTGGTCTGTGTCAACCGCACCAGTGCGTTACAACCTTTGCAAGTCTATGATTTTCTGTGTGATGCAGGCGCTGAGTTCATCCAGTTTATTCCGGTGGTCGAGCGCCTGGCTGATGAAACGGCTGCTCATGCTGGACTTAAGCTACATGCTCCCGGCGATATTCAGGGCGAACTGACGGAATGGTCGGTACGCCCCGATGAGTTCGGTGAATTTTTGGTGGCGATATTCGACCACTGGATCAAACGTGACGTCGGCAAGATTTTCGTGATGAATATCGAATGGGCGTTTGCCAATTTTGTCGATGCGCCGGGTGCGGTTTGCCATCATCAGCCGACCTGTGGACGCTCGGTGATTGTCGAACACAACGGCGACGTTTACGCCTGCGATCACTATGTTTATCCGCAATATCGACTGGGGAATATGCTTCAGCAAACAATTGCAGAAATGGTCGATTCCCCGCAGCAGCAGGTGTTTGGTGAAGATAAATTTAAGCAGTTACCGGTGCAGTGCCGCAGTTGCAACGTGTTAAAAGCATGTTGGGGAGGCTGCCCGAAACACCGCTTTATGCTCGATGCCAGCGGCAAACCGGGACTGAATTATTTGTGTGCCGGGTATCAGCGTTATTTCCGCCATCTACCGCCATATCTTAAGGCAATGGCTGATATGCTGGCGCACGGTCGTCCGGCCAGCGACATTATGCAGGCGCATTTGATGGTGGTGAATAAGTAAAAAAGCGGCCGTTTGGAGGCCGCCTGTGGTTGATTGCCGGATGTGTCAGCATCGCATCCGGCAAAGGCCGAGCAGAGCGATAGTGCTGAATTAATCAGATTTAATCTGCGCGCGTGGTGGATATTTTTTCAGGATCTCCATATACGCGTGCATTTCCGTTTGCAGTGGTACACCCATCGGAATATGGCGCACGCCTATAGAATCGCTTTCCTGCGGATCGGTGTACAGGTTAAATACCGATGATCCCGCCGTTTGCATAACCGTGCCGGTGAATCCACCCTGATATCCGCTCTGGGTATAAGCGTATGGCTGTTGGATTAGTACGTGATATTTAAACTCATCCATACGCACAGCAGAAAGTTTGCCATTGAGGAAGTAGTGCTCGGCCTTACGGTTAGACTGACCATTTGTTCCCAGGAAGAAAGATGTCTGGTCCACACCATCAATAAAGGTGGTTTTCGGCACTAAATTCGCCACTTTCGCTCCAGGATGTCCTGCCAGATCCAGCGCCGTAGGGAAGAGATCCGCCAGATCGACAATACCGTCAGATTTACGCGGTTGGATCATCCCTTTCCAGTAAACGAAGGTTGGCACACGAACGCCGCCTTCCCATGTAGAACCTTTCGCACCGCGGAACGGTGTGCGACCGTGCGGCGGTACTTCCGCTTCCGGTCCGTTATCGGAGGTGAAGACAATAAGCGTGTTATCCAGCTGACCATTTTTCTCCAGTGCTTTATACAGATTGGCGAAGATATCGTTCATCTCCACCATGCAGTCGCCATACGAGGTGCGTGCCGGAGAACTTCCCGCATATTTGGCGTTCGGGTAGTTATCGAAGTGACAGCCGCGAGTGCCGTAGTAGAGGAAGAAAGGCTTATCGCTCTTTGCCATCTTGTCGAGGAACTTAACGCCATATTCCATCCAGCGTTGATCCAGGTCTTCCATATATTTCGGCGTAATGTCGGCAATGGCTTCCTGTTCGCCGCCTCGCACGGCATGAACGTCATCTTTGCTAAAAGGTAATTGTTTGATGTATTCAGAGCGGGCTGGACTCAGGGCCACTTCCGGGTTGACGTGAACATCGCGCCATTCGGTATACATATCGGACACCGAGTTAAAGCCACGGAAATCATCAAAGCCGACGTTCTGCGGCTGCGACTCTTTGTTTTCCCCCATATGCCATTTCCCGATAGCCTGGGTGACGTAACCTTGGTCGTGCAGCAATTGCGGCAGGGTGGTTAACCCTTGCAGACCGCCCGGTTGTCCGTACATCGGCGGCATCAGAATGCCGTGGTGGATGGAGTATTGTCCGGTGAGAATGGTGGCTCGGGTAGGGGAAGAACTTGGTTGAGAATACGCAGAGGTTAAAATCAATCCCTGGCTGGCAACGGCGTCAATATCTGGCGTTGGGTTACCTACCGCCACGCCACCGCCATTAAAGCCGACATCCATCCAGCCCACATCGTCCAGCAGGAAGATAACCACATTGGGCTTCTTACCGGTTTTTTTCTCAAGTTCTGCCAGCTTCTGCTGGGTTTCTTTGTCTTGTGCGGGATGCTGCATTACCGGCATCATGTTGTCGGCAATTTTGGTTGCCGGTTTAACCAGATACTGGTTTGGGTGATCGTAACCAGCAAAACCCTCACGCGCGGTGGCGGTTGACGGGGTATCTGCAGCGTTGGCCAGTAAAGGAATAGCCGCAGCGACTGCGACCACAGTAAGTTTGGGTGAAAAGGAAATTTCCATGCAAAATGCTCCGGTTTCATGTCATCCAGAATATGGCGTAAATAAACATTACTGAAATAATTCATCACGACATCAGCATTCCATTTCATACAAAAATATATAATCTATAAATATATATATAATGAATAATTACTAATGGCGTGAGAATATTTTTTATCCTACGCTGATGGCATGAATTTAGTAAGCATCGGATTAATTATCTTGTTGATTATTCATGCACTTTTGCTTTTCCGGAGTAGATGTATTTATTTAATTTATATTTATTGTTGATTAATCCATATTAATAATTATATTTATCTTGTCTGCTATAAAAATATTCATTTCGTTTATGAATAATCAGCAACTTTTTCCGAAAGATGTCAGGAATACGTACGGTTCAGAGTCATCTCATTTCTGGTTAAAGGGATGTTATTCTTCAGAATGATATGTCATAATATAAGAGTAGATGCTCATTCCATCTCTTATGTTCGCCTTAGTGCCTCATAAACTCAGGAATGACGCAGAGCCGTTTACGGTGCTTATCGTCCACTGACAGATGTCGCTTATGCCTCATCAAACACCATGGACATAACGTTGAGTGAAGCACCCAATTGTTGTCAAACAGACCTGTTTTAACGCCTGCTCCGTAATAAGAGCAGGCGTTTTTTTATGCATCAGAAAGGCCCCGGAGGTGCTTGCCTCCGGGTGAGAAAGAACTATTGCGGCGGGTTATTCTGTAAGGTCAGCATCAAGCCATCGCGGCGCATTTCTGCGGCTTCTTCCGGCTTGTGCAGTCTGTCCAGCGCGTCGGCAAGCCATGCGTAATCGTAGGCGTCCGGACGTTGTTTCAGCGCTGCGCGGAAGGCGAGCGATGCTTCCTGCCATTCTCCGTGCTTCATCAGCGACTGACCCAGTGTGCTCCACAGCAGCGGACGATCGCCCACGTTTTTGATCTGTTGGCGCAGCACTTTTTCAAGCTGTTCCGGGTTATTGGTTTTCAGGCGCGGGATCGGCAGCAGCAGGCGATCGTCATACTGGCGTTTCAGGCCGTCGATGATAATTTGCTGGGCAGTATCATGATCGTCACACTCAATAAGATGTTCCGCCATTGCCACCTGCAACGCCACCTGTTGACGCGTTTTCCTGCTTTGGTTTTTCCACCAGTTTCGCAAACCTTCGCTACCGTCATCGGCACGCGCCTGATCCATCAGGCCAATCCATGCCTGTTGTTCCAGCATTGCACGATGTTCTTCATCGCCAACGTGGGCTTTCGCCATCGATGGGATAATATCCAGCAGCGAACTCCATGCACCGGTGCGGATATACGCCTGTTCCGCCAGACGCAGTACTTCCGGATGGCGTGGCGTGACTTCCAGCAGCTTATCCACACCGTGGCGAGCGGCGTGATTTTCATTACGGGCCAGTTGCAGACGCACACGGGTGATTTCCACCGGGATGGTGTCGTTACCTGCCAGCTCTGCGGCGCGTTCCAGATGCTGATTGGCGCGCGCTTCATCACCACGTTGTTGCGCGGCTTCGGCAGCCAGCAGATAGTTCACCACCGGCTGTTCAGCGTGATCGGCATTTTTCGCCATCAGTTTTTCAACTTGCTGATAATCACCTTCAGCCAGTTTCAGTAGCGCCTGTTCGGTCTGCTTACGCGCACGGCGACGCTTACGTCCGACAAACCACCCGCGGGTGTGTGCGCCGGTGCGGAAGATCCGCCGCAGTAGCCACTCAATGGCAAACAGCACCACCATCGCCAGAATCAAAATAATCGCCAGGCCAGTGACGCTGGTTTCGATATTGTAGGTATCGGTCTGGATCAGTACATAACCCTGATGCCCGGCAATCATCGGGCCGACCACGATCCCCGCAATCAGCAACACAAAGAGCAATAACACTTTTAACATGGTTATTCTCCTTGCGGCGCAGCTGCCGGAGTATCGACTTGTGGAGCAGGAGTCGGTTCCGTTGCTGGAGCAGCAGGTTGTGCCAGCAGGTTACGTACGCGCGTTTGCATCAGTTTTTCCAGAATTGCCTGGCTTTGCAGGGTTTCCGGCACATCCATTGAGATATTCTGCTGACTTAACTGATCCACCTCATCAAGGAATGCTTTGGTGGTAGCGTCATCAGTATCGTAATACGCCCGCACCCAGGTGGAGACATTCTCCAGCGCCTGGCGGTAGGTTTCTTCCTGATGACGTGGTACGGCCTGTGCGGCAACCAGCAGGCGAGAACGAATATTTTCACGCAAATAGATATCTTGATTTGGCGCGAGCAGAGGTACAGCTGTGTCATCACGGCGACGAATGGTAATAAAGCTGTCCATAAAGTTTTGCCAGCTTTTTTGCAGGTTAATGCGCCATTCGCTAATGGAACTGGAAAGCTCACTATCGTCCGAGTCCATTGGCGAACCATCAGGGTCTTTATCTGCGAGACGTAAGTTATCTACCTGATTAGACAGCTGATTCAGTTTGAGGATGATGCCATCATAGTCCACCTGTTCAACGGCAGAGAGGCTGGCGATATCATCAGTAATCGCACGGCGAGCAGCGATCAAACTTGGATCATTCATATCGGCCAGGCTGGCGTCTGCGCTTTTAAGCAGTGCTGCGGCAGTTGTGGCATCCTGATCACTCCACAATTTCCGCCCGGCGAGTTTGACGAGGAAATCTGCTTGCGCCAGCAGCCAGGTTTTCGCATCGCTACCAGAAATAGTGGCCACTTTTTGCTGAACTTCAGCCAACTGTTTTTCCAGCGCTTGTTGCTGTTGAGTCGCCTGCGCCAGCTGAACTGCTTGTTGTTTGATGATACCTTCCAGTTCTGCCTTTTGGCTTTCCTGCGCTTTTTGTAACGCTGTAACCTGCAAAGCCAGTGCTTCGCTGGTGGCAGTTTGATTAACAGACTGCTGTTTACCCCAGCCATAAAGCCCAACGCCTGCCGCCAGTGCAATGGCAATAGCCACAGCACTCAGGACCAGCGCGGTACTGTTTTTACTTTTTTTCTCAGCAACTACTGGCTGTGGTGGGGTATCCACGTTCTCCCTGGTTTCTTCAACCACGGCGGAGGATTTTTCTTGTTCCGTCATTATGGCTTCCCATTATGAGAGTTATTGTAATGCGCGTAGTAGCGCATCGTTGTCGGCGTTATCAGCGATCTGAATGTCTTGCCAACCCAGTTCCTGGGCAAGGATCGCCAGACGCTCACTGACGACCAGTAGCCGACAGCGTAGTAACCAGTGCTCACGATACCACTGTGGAATCAGCGACCAGAGTTGTTGCAGCATTTCACCGCTGGTTACAACGACGGTTGTTACGCCGCGAGACTGCCAGCGCATTGCTTCTTCCGCACCATCGTAATGCTTCGCACTGCGTTGATAACATTCACAAAAAGTAACGTCGGCACCACGTGATGTCAGCGTCTGACCGATCAATTCACGGCCGCCGTTACCGCGCAAAATCAGTGCGCGTTTTCCCGCAATACTTTGTAATTCCGGTAATTGTAGCAAGACTTCGCTGATTTCCCGATCTTGTGGATAGCGAATCTTATGTCCGCTTACGGTGTGCAGGGCGAGAGCGGTAGTACGGCCAATAGCGAAATAATGCGGAAGTGATGGCCAGTTTAGCCCCTGCTGTTGCAACTGCGCATGGGCGAATGACACTGCATGTTGAGAAAGTGCAAAGAGCAGATCGTTATCGCCAAGTGTTTCCAGATGGCGGGAGAGCGTAGGCAGCTCCCGGCCAGGGGTAAATTCAATCAGTGGAAAGCTCCAGGCCACCTTGCCCAGTGTGCGCAGACGGCTCACTAATTCTTCCCCGGCGGGAGACGGGCGGGTGACCAGAATACTCATGCGGGGGCATCTCCGTTATATACATCAGCGAGAATCGCCCGTGCGCCGTTATTGAGCAGTTCTTCTGCCAGCGAAATACCCATTTTTTCGGCGTCCTGCGGCGAACCACGGCGTTCACCACGAATCATCTGCGAACCATCCGGTGCGCCAACCAATGCTCTTAACCAAATCTCACCGCCAATTAGCTCCGCATAGCTACCAATCGGCACCTGACAACCACCTTCAAGACGGGTGTTCATAGCGCGTTCGGCGGTGACACGCAGCGCGGTTTCAGGATGATTAAGCGCGGCGAGTAGCTCGCGGGTGCGCGTATCATCAAGGCGACACTCAATACCTACCGCACCTTGTCCTACCGCGGGTAGTGATACTTCAGGCGGCAGCGCATCACGAATGCGTGATTCCAGCCCTAAACGTTTTAATCCGGCTACGGCAAGAATAATGGCATCGTATTCGCCGTTATCCAGCTTACTAAGGCGTGTACCGACATTGCCACGCAGTGAACGGATAATCAGATCCGGGCGGCGTTCCGCCAACTGGCACTGACGGCGTAAACTCGACGTTCCAACGATACTGCCTGCTGGCAGCTCATCCAGACTGGCATATTTGTTCGAAACAAACGCATCGCGGGGATCTTCGCGTTCACAAATTGTGACCAGGCCCAGACCTTGTGGGAATTCGACCGGCACATCTTTCATCGAATGCACAGCAATATCCGCACGGTTTTCCAGCAATGCGACTTCAAGCTCTTTTACGAATAAACCTTTACCGCCAACTTTTGCCAGCGGTGTATCCAGAATGACATCGCCACGAGTGACCATTGGCACCAGTTCCACTGTCAATCCAGGGTGTTTGGCCATCAGCGCATCTTTAACGTAATGTGCCTGCCAGAGTGCAAGAGGGCTTTGCCGCGTGGCAATTCTTAAAACATTGTCTAACATGCTTGTTACCGTCGTTATCTTCCGTGAACCATCCTAACATTCTTACAACTGGGATGTCAGTGTTACGGTCGAAGGTGATGGAGAGGGCAAGATAATACCCAGCTCTGAGTGACTTAATGATAAGAAAATTCGACGCGACAATCAGTGCTACACTGGTATGTAGTGCATCTTTCTTTACGGTCAATCAGCAAGGTGTTAAATTGATCACGTTTTAGACCATTTTTTCGGCGGATATCTGTAAAAATATCTGATCGAAAATGGGGAATGGCTATTTTTTATATATAAAATATCCCGAATGCTACGTGTTTCCAGTGATATTGCCGGAAACATCATCATGACGGGTAGCAACATCAGGCGATATGTCTTGTACCTCTATATTGAGACTCTGAAACAGCGACTGGATGCCATTAACCAACTGCGCGTGGATCGCGCGCTTGCTGCAATGGGACCTGCTTTCCAGCAGGTATACAGTCTGCTGCCGACATTACTGCACTATCACCATCCGCTGATGCCGGGTTACCTTGAAGGTAACGTTCCACGAGGCATCTGCCTCTACACGCCTGATGAAACTCAACGCCACTACCTGAACGAACTCGAACTCTACCGGGGAATGTCGCCACAGGAGCCGCCGAAAGGTGAGCTTCCCATTACTGGCGTTTATTCCATGGGTAGTACCTCTTCGGTTGGGCAAAGCTGTTCTTCTGATCTCGATATCTGGGTCTGCCATCAATCCTGGCTTGATAGTGAAGAGCGCCAGTTACTACAACGTAAATGCAGCCTGCTGGAAAGCTGGGCCGCCTCGCTGGGCGTGGAAGTTAGCTTCTTCCTGATTGATGAAAACCGTTTCCGCCATAATGAAAGTGGCAGTCTGGGGGGCGAAGATTGTGGCTCCACCCAGCATATGCTGCTGCTTGACGAATTTTATCGTACCGCCGTGCGTCTCGCCGGTAAGCGTATTCTGTGGAATATGGTGCCGTGCGACGAAGAAGAGCATTACGACGACTACGTGATGACGCTCTATGCGCAGGGTGTGCTCACTCCTAATGAATGGCTGGATCTCGGTGGCTTAAGCTCGCTTTCTGCTGAAGAGTATTTTGGTGCCAGCCTTTGGCAGCTCTATAAGAGTATCGATTCTCCCTACAAAGCGGTGCTGAAAACACTGCTGCTGGAAGCCTATTCCTGGGAATACCCAAACCCACGCCTGCTGGCGAAAGATATCAAACAGCGTTTGCACGACGGCGAGATTGTGTCGTTTGGCCTCGATCCGTACTGCATGATGCTGGAGCGTGTTACTGAGTACCTGACGGCGATTGAAGATTTCACCCGTCTGGATTTAGTACGCCGCTGCTTCTATTTAAAAGTGTGCGAAAAACTCAGTCGCGAACGCGCTTGCGTAGGCTGGCGTCGTGAAGTGCTAACCCAGTTAGTGAAAGAGTGGGAATGGGACGATGCTCGTCTGGCAATGCTCGATAACCGCGCTAACTGGAAGATTGATCAGGTGCGCGAGGCGCACAACGAACTGCTCGATGCAATGATGCAGAGCTACCGCAATCTGATCCGCTTTGCGCGTCGCAATAACCTTAGCGTCTCTGCCAGTCCGCAGGATATCGGCGTGCTGACGCGTAAACTGTATGCCGCGTTTGAAGCATTGCCAGGTAAAGTGACGCTGGTAAATCCGCAGATTTCACCCGATCTCTCGGAACCGAATCTGACCTTTATTTATGTGCCGCCGGGTCGTGCTAACCGTTCCGGTTGGTATCTGTACAACCGTGCGCCAACGATTGAATCGATCATCAGCCATCAGCCGCTGGAATATAACCGCTACCTGAATAAACTGGTGGCATGGGCCTGGTTTAACGGCCTGCTGACCTCGCGCACTCGCTTGTATATTAAGGGTAATGGCATTGTTGACTTGCCGAAGTTGCAGGAGATGGTCGCCGATGTGTCACACCATTTCCCGCTGCGCCTGCCTGCACCGACACCAAAAGCGCTCTACAGCCCATGTGAGATTCGCCATCTGGCGATTATCGTTAACCTGGAATATGACCCTACAGCTGCGTTCCGCAATCAGGTGGTGCATTTTGATTTCCGTAAGCTGGATGTCTTCAGCTTTGGCGAGAATCAAAATTGCCTGGTAGGTAGCGTGGACCTGCTGTACCGCAACTCGTGGAACGAAGTGCGTACGCTGCACTTCAACGGCGAGCAATCGATGATCGAAGCCCTGAAAACTATTCTCGGCAAAATGCATCAGGACGCCGCACCGCCAGATAGCGTGGAAGTCTTCTGCTACAGCCAGCATCTGCGCGGATTAATCCGTACTCGCGTGCAGCAACTGGTTTCTGAGTGTATTGAACTGCGTCTGTCCAGCACCCGTCAGGAAACAGGGCGCTTCAAGGCGCTGCGCGTTTCTGGTCAAACCTGGGGCTTATTCTTCGAACGCCTGAATGTATCGGTACAGAAACTGGAAAATGCCATCGAGTTTTATGGCGCTATTTCGCATAACAAACTGCACGGCCTGTCAGTGCAGGTTGAAACCAATCACGTCAAATTACCGGCGGTGGTGGACGGCTTTGCCAGCGAAGGGATCATCCAGTTCTTCTTCGAAGAAACGCAAGACGAGAATGGCTTTAATATCTACATTCTCGACGAAAGCAACCGGGTTGAGGTGTATCACCACTGCGAAGGCAGCAAAGAGGAGCTGGTGCGTGACGTCAGTCGCTTCTACTCGTCATCGCACGACCGTTTTACCTACGGCTCAAGCTTCATCAACTTCAACCTGCCGCAGTTCTATCAGATTGTGAAGGTTGATGGTCGTGAACAGGTGATTCCGTTCCGCACCAAAGCTATCGGCAACATGCCGCCTGCCAATCAGGATCACGACACGCCGCTATTACAGCAGTATTTTTCGTGATGAGCGTGCCGGAAAGCGAGGCTTATCCGGCATGCAATCTTAGCGGAAACTGACTGTTTCACCCGCTTGCTGCGTTGCCGCCTGTTCCAGCAAATCCCAGAAGGTTTCGCCGCTACGGTCGCAAATCCATTCATCGCCTTTCAGATCAAAATGGTAGCCGCCCTGTTTGGTTGCCAGCCACACCTGGTGCAGCGGTTCCTGGCGGTTAATAATGATTTTGCTGCCATTTTCAAAGGTAATGGTCAGCACACCGCCGTTGATTTCGCAGTCGATATCGCTGTCGCCATCCCAGTCATCCAGACGCTCTTCAATGGTCAGCCACAGGGTATCGGCCAGGCGATGAAATTCACTGTCGTTCATTGTTGTTTCCTGTTTTTAGGTGATGGCGGCAGTATAGCGGCATGGTGTCAGGGCTTCAAAGTTTGCTCAATGTCTTGTGCTTTGCGGCACTCTTCATCCGTCTTCAGGATGATGATGTCATCATTGGATGAAAACATGTTCTGATCCAGATTACGTGTCTTTGCCGGACAGGGCGACGCGGTTCGATAAAGTTGGCTACCGATCCAGGTATAAACATAGCGATTGTCATAAGCGAAGCGTTCGGTGGTCTTCAATGGTCCATCAATGGCAAAAATTTGAATATCGTCGCGTAATCGGGAAGAGCGCATAAAGTAGCCATGGTCTTTCCCTGCGTTAATGCGTTGGTTCAGGAAAGGTGCAGAAGAGTCGAGCGTTAGGGTTTCCAGGATGTCTTCACCAAAAGGAGACAATTTCGCAATGTACAGAGTATTTTTGTACTGCGCGATACGATCGGTGATGGGGTGAAATGCTTTTGGATCAATATCGCGGAGTTTCTCCCATTGACTCCATTGCTGGTCTGTAGAGCGAAGCTTACGCCAGCTAACATCGGTTTCGCCGACGAGAAAAGCGCTCTCGCCAGCAGAATATTGAGCAATGTTAACGGATGAGTTATAGGGGATTCCCGTTGGAATAAACGCACCATCCTCAAGAAGTCTGCCGTCTAACTCTCCACTACGGTAGTCTGCCCAATAGCCATATCCTGAATGTCCGGTTTTCCAGTTCACCCGCACGGCCCTGGTATTGGGTGTTGGGTAGCGCCAAAGCTGTGAGCCATCGAATGCGTAAACATAACGATCGTCGTGTGCATACCATTTCTTGTAATGGGGGCTATCGCTAAGGTGAGCCTCACGCTCGCCAGGAACACGATAATCCATCAGGATAAGCGGCCCGGAAGACTCGAATACCTGGAGACCATCTTCTTCTTCACCACGAACTTGTAATTTAGTCAGTAAATAGCCGTGAGTTCTTCCCGCGTTAAAGCGTTTATTAATCACCAAAGCAGGATTATCCAGCGTGACGATATCCAGCCTGTTTTCGCCAAATTCCGTTTTTTTGATGGTGTACAGTTTGTCCTGATACTGCGCGACGGTATTACTAAGAGGGTGAAATTGTTCTGGATCGAGGCCGGGTAGGACTTCTTGCTGGCATTCAGGCCCTTTGCGCCATGAAACAGAGTGTTCCTGCAAATTGAACGCCGCGCAGCTATTTGCCCTATCTTTGTCCAGATTTCCCTGATTCAGCACCTTCCGGTGCAGGCCGCTTTTATCTCGCCAGGTTAATAACGAACCGGGCATCCAGCGTACGACAGTAAATGTCTCCGGGTCGGCATCAAGCTGTTCGCCGTTGATCATCATTTCCGTGTGTGTACGGGCTAATGTATCCCAGGGGCCAAATGGTACGGCAACGCAGGGGTTAAACGTGGTGGAAAACTTTCCTCGCTGATCCCAGGACTTCTGCGCCAGCACACGGAAACTCTCGGGGTCAGCGAGGCGATGCCCATTGATATATAAGAAATTAGCGTCACGTAATATCAGCCCCAGAACGTCAGGTTTCCAGGGGAAACGGAATTTCACCTGATGCAGTGTTTTGATATCTAAGCTATTTCCCCCGCCATTGTCATCGGTGCGCTTGCCTTCGAAATAGAGACTGTGTTTATCTGCGGCAAAATCACCCCATGCCTTGAACGAGGCGACATCGACGGGAGGTTTGTCTGGCGGGTTTTGCACAACTTCACCCGCGTAGAGGATATAGCGACCATCGCTATGCCAGGAGTAATGAGGATACCAGGCCTGTGCGCCTTCATAGAGGTAGTCGGTTGTCAGATCGGTCAGAGGAGGTTCTTTATCCCATTCGTCTAGTGTTGTCGGGTCTATTAATAAATTGGGTAACCGACGCAATCTCTTGTAATTCACGCCAGGAAGAGAAAGATTTGTTTCTTCATAAGGGCGCAGATACACCACGCCTTTTCCCTGTTTCTGGTAAATATTATGTTCAGGCGCGGAAAGCCGACATCCCCATGCCGGGGATAAGAATAACGAACAAGACAACAAACAAACCACATTGCGATAGTGCATAAAGCCATCCTGGCGCGAGGTGCCGATCACGAAACTACCAGCAAAACATAAATCCTCACGTGTAAGCGTTATACTCGCAGCAATTCCTCATTTTTCAGACTTCATAAAGAGTCGCTAAACGCTTGCTTTTACGCCTTCTCCTGCGATGATAGAAAGCAGAAAGCGATGAACTTTACAGGCAATCCATAATGAAAAACGTGTTTAAGGCACTCACTGTATTACTTACTCTCTTCAGCCTGACGGGCTGCGGTCTGAAAGGTCCGCTCTATTTCCCGCCTGCAGATAAAAACGCACCGCCACCGACCAAACCGGTAGAGACGCAAACGCAATCCACGGTGCCGGATAAAAACGACCGCGCCACTGGCGATGGTCCATCCCAGGTGAATTACTAAAAGTCAGTTTCTGTACCCGCGTGATTGGAGTAAATGATGCAGTTCTCGAAAATGCATGGCCTTGGCAACGACTTTATGGTCGTCGACGCGGTAACGCAGAATGTCTTTTTTTCACCGGAACTGATTCGTCGCCTGGCGGATCGGCACCTGGGGGTAGGGTTTGACCAACTGCTGGTGGTAGAGCCACCTTACGATCCCGAACTGGACTTCCACTATCGCATTTTCAATGCTGATGGCAGTGAAGTGGCGCAGTGTGGCAACGGCGCACGCTGCTTTGCCCGTTTTGTGCGTCTGAAAGGGCTGACCAATAAGCGCGATATCCGCGTCAGCACTGCCAACGGGCGGATGGTTCTGACCGTCACCGATGATGATCTGGTGCGCGTCAATATGGGCGAGCCCAACTTCGAACCTTCTGCCGTGCCATTTCGCGCTAACAAAGCGGAAAAGACCTATATTATGCGCGCCGCCGAGCAGACAATCTTATGCGGCGTGGTGTCGATGGGAAATCCGCACTGCGTGATTCAGGTTGATGATGTCGATACTGCAGCGGTAGAAACGCTTGGTCCTGTTCTGGAAAGCCACGAACGTTTTCCGGAGCGCGCTAATATCGGTTTTATGCAAGTGGTTAAGCGCGAGCATATTCGTTTACGCGTTTATGAGCGTGGGGCAGGAGAAACCCAGGCTTGCGGCAGCGGCGCGTGTGCGGCGGTGGCGGTAGGGATTCAGCAAGGTTTGCTGGCCGAAGAAGTACGCGTGGAACTCCCCGGCGGTCGTCTTGATATCGCCTGGAAAGGTCCGGGTCACCCGTTATATATGACGGGGCCGGCGGTACATGTCTACGACGGATTTATTCATCTATGAAGCAACCAGGGGAAGAACTACAGGAAACACTCACGGAGCTAGATGACCGGGCGGTTGTCGATTATCTGATTAAAAATCCTGAGTTTTTTATCCGCAATGCGCGCGCAGTAGAAGCGATACGTGTGCCGCATCCGGTACGCGGCACCGTTTCGTTGGTCGAGTGGCACATGGCCCGCGCACGTCATCATATTCATGTTCTGGAAGAGAACATGGCGCTGTTGATGGAACAGGCTATCGCCAACGAAGGTTTGTTCTATCGCTTACTTTACCTGCAGCGTAGTCTCACCGCCGCCAGCAGTCTCGACGATATGCTGATGCGTTTTCACCGCTGGGCGCGCGATCTCGGTCTGGCAGGTGCGAGTCTGCGTCTGTTTCCGGATCGCTGGCGCTTAGGTGCGCCGTCGAACCACACTCATCTGGCATTAAGCCGTCAGTCTTTCGAACCGCTGCGTATTCAGCGTCTGGGGCGGGAACAGCACTATCTGGGGCCGCTTAACGGGCCGGAGTTGCTGGTGGTGCTACCGGAAGCGAAAGCGGTGGGATCGGTGGCGATGTCGATGCTGGGAAGCGATGCTGATTTAGGCGTGGTGCTGTTCACCAGCCGTGATGCCAATCACTATCAACAAGGGCAGGGAACGCAGTTACTGCATGAAATTGCGCTGATGTTGCCGGAGCTTCTGGAGCGTTGGATTGAACGCGTATGACCGATTTACATACCGATGTAGAACGCTACCTACGTTATCTGAGCGTGGAGCGTCAGCTTAGCCCGATAACCCTGCTTAACTACCAGCGTCAGCTTGAGGCGATCATCCATTTTGCCAGCGAAAACGGCCTGCAAAGCTGGCAGCAATGTGATGTGACGATGGTGCGTAATTTTGCTGTACGCAGTCGCCGTAAAGGGCTGGGTGCGGCAAGCCTCGCATTACGCCTCTCTGCGCTACGTAGCTTTTTTGACTGGCTGGTCAGCCAGAACGAACTCAAAGCTAACCCGGCGAAAGGTGTTTCGGCACCGAAAGCGCCGCGTCATCTGCCGAAAAACATCGACGTCGATGATATGAATCGGCTGCTGGATATTGATATCAACGATCCCCTTGCTGTGCGCGACCGTGCAATGCTGGAAGTGATGTACGGCGCGGGTCTGCGTCTTTCCGAGCTGGTGGGGCTGGATATCAAATACCTCGACCTGGAGTCTGGCGAAGTGTGGGTGATGGGAAAAGGCAGCAAAGAGCGCCGCCTGCCGATTGGTCGCAACGCCGTGGCGTGGATTGAGCACTGGCTTGATTTGCGCGACCTGTTTGGTAGTGAAGACGACGCGCTTTTTCTGTCGAAACTGGGCAAACGCATCTCCGCGCGTAATGTGCAGAAACGCTTTGCCGAATGGGGCATAAAACAAGGGCTGAATAATCACGTTCACCCGCATAAATTACGTCACTCGTTCGCTACCCATATGCTGGAGTCGAGCGGCGATCTTCGTGGTGTGCAGGAGCTGCTGGGTCATGCCAACCTCTCCACCACGCAAATCTATACTCATCTTGATTTTCAACACCTTGCCTCGGTGTACGATGCGGCGCATCCACGCGCCAAACGGGGGAAATAATGCGTTTTTACCGGCCTTTGGGGCGCATCTCGGCGCTCACCTTTGACCTGGATGATACCCTTTACGATAACCGTCCGGTGATTTTGCGCACTGAGCAGGAGGCGCTTACCTTTGTGCAAAATTACCATCCGGCGCTGCGCAGCTTCCAGAATGAAGATCTGCAACGTCTGCGTCAGGCGGTACGGGAAGCGGAACCCGAGATTTATCATGATGTGACGCGTTGGCGTTTTCGCTCAATAGAACAAGCGATGCTCGACGCCGGGCTGAGCGCAGAAGAAGCCAGTGCAGGCGCACACGCGGCAATGATCAACTTTGCCAAATGGCGTAGCCGGATCGACGTTCCGCAGCAAACGCACGACACCTTAAAACAGCTGGCGAAGAAATGGCCGCTGGTGGCGATCACCAACGGCAACGCCCAGCCGGAACTGTTTGGTTTGGGGGATTATTTTGAGTTTGTGCTGCGCGCTGGTCCGCACGGGCGCTCGAAACCGTTCAGCGATATGTACTTTCTGGCGGCGGAAAAACTCAACGTGCCGATCGGCGAGATCTTACATGTTGGGGACGATCTCACCACTGACGTGGGTGGGGCAATTCGCAGCGGAATGCAGGCCTGTTGGATCAGACCGGAAAATGGCGATCTGATGCAAACCTGGGACAGCCGTTTACTGCCGCATCTGGAAATTTCCCGGTTGGCATCTCTGACCTCGCTGATATAATCAGCAAATCTGTATATATACCCAGCTTTTTGGCGGAGGGCGTCGCGCTTTTCCGCCCAACCTATTTTTACGCGGCGGTGCCAATGGACGTTTCTTACCTGCTCGACAGCCTTAATGACAAACAGCGCGAAGCGGTGGCCGCGCCACGCAGCAACCTTCTGGTGCTGGCGGGCGCGGGCAGTGGTAAGACGCGCGTACTGGTGCATCGTATCGCCTGGTTGATGAGCGTGGAAAACTGCTCGCCGTATTCGATTATGGCGGTGACGTTTACCAACAAAGCGGCGGCGGAGATGCGTCATCGTATCGGGCAACTGATGGGCACCAGCCAGGGCGGCATGTGGGTCGGCACCTTTCACGGGCTGGCACACCGTCTGCTGCGTGCGCACCATATGGACGCCAACCTGCCGCAGGATTTCCAGATCCTCGACAGCGAAGACCAGCTGCGCCTGCTTAAGCGTCTGATCAAAGCCATGAACCTCGACGAGAAGCAGTGGCCGCCGCGCCAGGCAATGTGGTACATCAACAGCCAGAAAGATGAAGGGCTGCGTCCGCATCATATTCAAAGCTACGGTAATCCGGTGGAGCAGACCTGGCAGAAGGTGTACCAGGCGTATCAGGAAGCGTGCGACCGCGCGGGCCTGGTAGACTTCGCTGAACTACTGCTACGCGCCCACGAACTGTGGCTTAACAAGCCGCATATCCTGCAACACTACCGCGAACGTTTTACCAATATCCTGGTGGACGAATTCCAGGATACCAACAACATTCAGTACGCGTGGATCCGCCTGCTGGCGGGTGACACCGGCAAAGTGATGATAGTCGGTGATGACGACCAGTCAATCTACGGCTGGCGCGGGGCGCAGGTCGAGAATATTCAGCGTTTCCTCAATGATTTCCCCGGTGCTGAAACTATCCGTCTGGAGCAGAACTACCGCTCTACCAGCAATATTCTGAGCGCCGCTAACGCCCTGATTGAAAACAATAACGGGCGTCTGGGTAAAAAGTTGTGGACCGATGGCGCGGACGGTGAGCCGATTTCCCTCTATTGCGCTTTTAACGAACTCGACGAAGCGCGTTTTGTTGTTAACCGCATCAAGACCTGGCAGGACAACGGCGGGGCGCTCGCCGAGTGCGCCATTCTCTATCGCAGCAACGCCCAGTCGCGCGTGCTGGAAGAAGCACTGTTGCAGGCGAGTATGCCGTACCGTATTTACGGCGGGATGCGCTTCTTCGAACGCCAGGAAATCAAAGATGCGCTCTCGTATCTGCGCCTGATTGCCAACCGCAACGACGACGCGGCCTTTGAGCGCGTGGTCAATACGCCAACGCGGGGTATTGGTGACCGGACGCTGGACGTGGTGCGTCAGACATCGCGCGATCGCCAGTTAACACTGTGGCAGGCATGTCGTGAACTGTTGCAGGAAAAAGCCCTCGCCGGACGTGCTGCCAGCGCTTTGCAACGGTTTATGGAACTGATCGACGCCTTAGCGCAAGAAACTGCCGATATGCCGCTGCATGTACAGACTGACCGGGTAATTAAAGACTCCGGCCTGCGCACCATGTACGAGCAGGAGAAGGGGGAAAAAGGCCAGACACGTATCGAAAACTTAGAGGAACTGGTGACGGCAACGCGCCAGTTCAGCTACAACGAAGAAGACGAAGACTTAATGCCTTTGCAGGCGTTTCTCTCCCATGCGGCACTGGAAGCGGGTGAAGGGCAGGCGGATACCTGGCAGGATGCGGTACAGCTGATGACGCTACACTCGGCGAAAGGTCTGGAATTCCCGCAGGTGTTTATTGTCGGTATGGAAGAGGGCATGTTCCCAAGCCAGATGTCGCTGGATGAAGGCGGGCGTCTGGAAGAAGAACGCCGTCTGGCCTACGTTGGCGTAACCCGCGCGATGCAGAAACTGACGCTGACCTACGCGGAAACCCGGCGTCTGTATGGCAAAGAGGTTTACCATCGCCCGTCGCGTTTTATTGGCGAGTTGCCGGAAGAGTGTGTGGAAGAGGTGCGTTTACGCGCTACGGTAAGCCGCCCGGTCAGCCATCAGCGTATGGGTACGCCGATGGTTGAGAACGACAGCGGTTACAAACTCGGCCAGCGCGTACGACACGCCAAGTTTGGTGAAGGGACTATCGTCAATATGGAAGGCAGCGGCGAACATAGTCGTTTGCAGGTGGCATTTCAGGGCCAGGGTATTAAATGGCTGGTGGCGGCTTACGCCCGGCTGGAGACGGTGTAATTTACGATTCCGTTGCGGGATACGGTGCGCCACACCGCATCCCGCATCAGCACCTTACTTAGCGCACTTCTTCACATCAATATTCCAGTCAGCACCAGACGCAACCTGATGTTTCTGCGCAAAATTATCCATATTCAGCGCCACGGAAACATTCAACAAGCTGTTCAGATACACCATCGGCTGGCCTTCCGGCACATCGCCGAAGCTTGCGACATACGGCATTTTCCCTTCGTATTTTTTCTGGGAACCTTCGGAAATGGTCACACACAACGTGTCGTTGAGTTTGATTCCTGCCTGATTCAGCAACTCGTCGCTGATATTGCTCCAGACGTTGCCATACTGAATATCGAGAATCGGGATATTGCCCTTCACTTCACCTTTTGTTGCTTTGGCTTTCTGATAAGAAAGTTCGACAACTTTTGCAGGAAGCTCTGGCCCCACCTGCTCGAACGTAATCGCCCCGGAAGCCAGACGCGCACCGGTGTAGGCATACACGTCACGACCGTGGAAGGTATATGACTTTTCAGAACCTTTCAGGCGGTTAGCTTTTTCGTCGATTTCCCGGACGCTATCAATACCCAGAGTTTGTGCCACCAAAGTGAGCGTACCGTTATCGGGTGAAACGAAGTACTGACCGTTTTTGGTTTTTAGCACCACCGATTTACGGTCAGTGCCTACGCCCGGATCGACCACGCTAACAAACACCGAACCTTGCGGCCAGTAACTGGCGGTCTGATACAGGCGGTAAGCGCCTTCCCAGATGTTATACGGTGGAATTTCGTGTGTTAAATCAAATATTTTAAGATTATGGTCCACGCCGAAAGCGACCCCTTTCATCGCCGAGACGGCGCCATCTTTCAGGCTAAAATCCGTTTGTAAAATCAAAGCGTTATCCGCATAGGCGGATGATGATCCCAGACACGTTAATAAAAATAACGTTGCGAGCGTTTTTTTCATTTTTGTTTCCCTTCATTTATCTGATGATTTTCCAGCTGTGTAGCCAGTCCCAGTTTGTCTGGCCTCCTCGAGTGTACAATACTTAACCTTTCCGCTCGACGGAAATCATGGTGACAAAAGGATAGCGTTGCCACGGGATTGCCCCGCCTTTCATATACATATGTGAAATTGTGCCATCAAGATAAAGCAACTGCTCAACGTTCAGTTTCGCTTTGGCATAACAGGCAAAATCATAAAAATTTGTCGCCTGCTGGCTCAACAAAAACACGGCGTTCCCTTGTTTATTAATCCCAACACCGTTACGAATTTTACGTGAGGCGACGTTGGGATGAATACGCGGATTAATTACGCCGTTTTCCATCAACATTGGCCCTGACTGCACCGCAAACTGAATCTCTTTACTGGTTTTAAAGGCATCCAGACGAACGATGCCGACTTTATCTCCCGCGACATAAAACACGCCGCCAGGACGAATAAAGAAATTCCCTTCACCTGAAGCGAGATTTAACGCCACCTTCTGCTGACCGTTTTCGATGTATAAACCGAGCGGCGCATAGCTTTCATCATAGATGCCGCCGTTCATCGCCATCTGCACCTGACTCTGACTATTAATATCCGCCAGCAGAGCATGTAACGTTCCCCACGCTTCGCCATTGGCTTTTTGCCAGTACATTTTCACCCGCTCTGTTTGAGGATTAACGGTATACGCCTGTACGGTCAGCGCCGGATCTGAGAGTGCGCAATCATCAGCGGCAACAGCAAACAAGGGAAGTAAGGTGAGGGTGAGAAAAATCCGTTTTAGATTCAAGGTGATCATTCCTTTACCAATGAGTAGCCGATGCGCCATTATAGGTCCTGGATGTGGGATTTTTTTATCCTGTTAGCGACCTTGACGAGTACCAAAAAGCGCGAAGTTCAACTATTGTTCTGTGGTGTTCTGTTGCGTGTTGACGGCAAAATTTTGCTGGCGTAACATGCGCGCACGATCACTCTAAGAGGACATTCGCCTTGGACACACCCAGTAGATACTGGCTCACTATCCTGTCATCCAGGATCAACTCCTAAGGCTATCCCTTTTTGCTGATAGCCTTAGCGGTTGTCAGCGACCTCAATTTTTCCCGTCGCGCTGAGTCAGGCTGTTTAATGGTCTGAAACCCAATTTGTTTCTGTGTGCCCACCGAACTGTCCGATATTTTAAGCATTGGGAGTCCCGGTCATGCTGAGCGCATTTCAACTGGAAAATAACCGACTGACCCGGCTGGAAGTCGAAGAGTCACAACCCCTTGTAAATGCAGTATGGATTGATCTTGTCGAACCGGATGACGACGAGCGACTGCGCGTACAATCTGAACTTGGCCAGAGCCTGGCAACCCGCCCGGAACTGGAAGACATCGAAGCATCGGCACGTTTCTTTGAAGACGATGACGGCCTGCATATTCACTCCTTCTTCTTCTTTGAAGATGCGGAAGATCACGCCGGTAACTCCACTGTGGCATTTACCATCCGTGATGGTCGTCTGTTTACTCTGCGTGAGCGTGAACTGCCTGCATTCCGTCTGTATCGTATGCGCGCCCGTAGCCAGTCAATGGTGGACGGTAACGCCTACGAGCTGCTGTTGGATCTGTTCGAAACCAAAATCGAACAGCTGGCAGATGAAATTGAAAATATCTATAGCGACCTGGAGCAGTTGAGCCGGGTAATTATGGAAGGGCATCAGGGCGATGAGTACGACGAGGCGCTCTCCACACTGGCGGAGCTGGAAGATATCGGCTGGAAAGTTCGCCTGTGTCTGATGGATACCCAGCGTGCACTCAACTTCCTGGTGCGTAAAGCACGCTTACCGGGTGGGCAACTGGAGCAGGCGCGTGAAATCCTGCGAGATATCGAATCCCTGCTGCCGCATAACGAATCCCTGTTCCAGAAGGTGAACTTCCTGATGCAGGCGGCTATGGGCTTTATCAACATCGAGCAGAACCGCATCATCAAAATCTTCTCGGTGGTATCCGTCGTGTTCCTGCCGCCGACGCTGGTTGCTTCCAGCTATGGCATGAACTTTGAGTTTATGCCAGAGTTGAAGTGGAGTTTCGGCTACCCGGCAGCGATTATCTTTATGATCCTCGCAGGCCTGGCACCGTATCTGTACTTTAAACGGAAGAACTGGTTGTAAAAAACGAGAGTGGTGGTTTAGCCCGGCTAAGCCACCAGTTATTCAAAGGCTCCAGGTATTTAACCCTTTTACCTCTTTCTCATAAAACCATTTGTTCGTGTTAACAGCAACATAGGCTGCTACGGCAATTCCCAAAATGTTAACGCCAATTAGTGCACCAACAAATAGAGATAGAATGCCAAGTAATAGAACTATAATTGCTTTTTTCCATAAACCCAGAACAAATAGATAGATCCAGGAACAGAAGAAAGCAATGAAATTAATTTGAATAGTTAATCGTTGTCTTACTTTTAATGCTTTAAATGCTGCTTTATATTCTGGTGTTGCCCCCCAGAATCCAGGAAAGCCATGTTGATCATAAAAACTAAAGCGATATTTCCATTTTTCACTTAATGAACCATCGTTCATATATTCCTTACTCATAAATACTCCATAACTATTGTTTTGATGAATCAGTAGGTGCAAGCATTAGCATACTGAAAGTAGAAAAATAACAAATCAAAAAAATCATCGAACCATTGCCTGAACAATCAAAATGTTCGGCTATCATTGTGATGATAGAGATGATATATACTGCTAATGTACCAAAAACATAAGTTTTTATATATATGAAACCACTATCACGGAGTCGTTGGCAATTCATGTTGATGACGAGATAATGGAGTACGATAGTAGAGACTATAACAAGAAAGTCTGCTTCACCATCGTTAAAAAAGATAATAAGAAAGGCAAAAATGAAATTTGTTAAAATAAATGAAAATATATAACGGCGTCTGGAAATCTTACCGCTAGATGTTGGGATAAACATACGCAACATAAATTTTACATCCTTGTGTGAGTCTCCTGTCAGCATGACAATATGCCCACTCTCATGCAAGAGCAGGCATATTTTTTCAGAATATATTTATTTTTTATTTGGACGTTCTACGCTGCGTATAAATCGCATCCATCACAAAAATTGCCAGCGCTACCCAAATAAAGGCGAAAGTCACCATCTTATCGGCTCCCGGTTTTTCACCATAAAACGTCACTGCCAACAGGAACATTAGCGTCGGCCCAATGTACTGGAAAAAGCCTAATGTTGAGAGTCGTAAGCGTGTAGCTGCTGCGGTAAAACATAACAGTGGCACGGTGGTGACAATACCGGCGGCGATCAGCAGTAAATTCAGCGACATCGGGTTTTGCCCCATATGGCTGGTTGAGCTGTCGGCAATAGCAAACAGGTAAATCGCCGCCACGGGCAGCAGCCACATGGTTTCGATTAACATGCCGGTTTGCGCTTCAACGGCAATTTTCTTGCGTACCAGGCCGTAGAAGGCAAAACTAAACGCCAGCCCCAGCGCGATGATTGGCAGCGAACCAAAAGTCCAGAGCTGGACCAATACACCACATATCGCCAGAATCACCGCCAGCCATTGCATCCGGCGGAATCGCTCGCCGAGGAAAATCATCCCCAGCACAATGTTCACCAGCGGGTTAATAAAGTAACCAAGGCTCGCTTCCAGCATATGGTGATTGTTCACCGCCCAGATAAACAGTAGCCAGTTGCCACCAATCAGCACGGCAGAGACTGCCAGCATGAAGATTTTCTTTGGTGTCTGAATCAGCGTTTTTAAATAGGACCACTGGCGGCAAATGCTCATCAGCACCACCATAAAGAAAAACGACCAGATCACGCGATGTGTCAGGATCTCATCAGCGGGTACGTAATAAATCAGCTTGAAGTACGCGGGTGCAATACCCCAAATAAAATAAGCGGCAAGAGCGAGTAATACGCCCTGCCGCGTTTGTTTGATATCCATTGGAAAAGCTCATTTTTTATGGGTAAAAGCAGTTTACCTGCTTTTACGTTATCAACCTACCATATAGGTGGCGGTGGCACTGGCAATATAAAGCTGATCTTCATTGTGTAATTCAACGCGGGCGACGGCGACTTTATTGCCTGCACGCAACAGACTACTGGTAGCAGTAAAACGCTCGCCCCTGCCTGGGCGCAGATAATCGACGCGAAGATCAATGGTCCCCATCCGCGATAGCCGCTGGCGTAGTTCATCTTCACTGATGGTTTCGTGGCGGGTTAAGGTACTTCCCACGCACACCAGACCTGCGGCGACATCCAGCGCCGACGCAATGACCCCGCCGTGCAAAATGCTTTGCGCCCAGTTACCCACCATCATTGGCTGATTTTTAAAGGCCAGCTGTGCGAACTCTTTTTCGTAACGCTCCAGTTCCATCCCTAACGCACGGTTAAATGGCATGTGATAAACAAACATCTCACCCACTAATTTCAGGGCTTGTTCAGCGGTCAGTACGGCAGACATATCATCCTTACACTTCATTGGTTAATGAAATGTTGATTTTATGCTTCTTAATTGTGGCTTTCTACTTTAAGACGGGATAACTAACGTCCTTCAAGGTAAGTATGTAGAATAGCCCGCATAAAATATTCATATCTTCAATCATTCGTTACGGAGAACACGACCGATGCGGACTCTACTGGGCTGCTTGTTGCCTGTGTGTATGCTGCCGATGGTGGCAAATGCGCAAGAGGCAACAGTGAAAGAAGTGCATGATGCACCAGCGGTACGAGGCAGTGTTATCGCCAATATGTTGCAGGAGCATGACAATCCTTTCACGCTCTATCCTTATGACACTAACTACATCATCTACACCGATACCAGCGACCTGAATAAAGAAGCGATTAGCAGTTATAACTGGTCGGAAAATGCGCGTAAGGATGAAGTTAAGTTCCAGTTGAGCCTGGCGTTCCCTCTATGGCGTGGAATTTTAGGGCCAAACTCTGTATTAGGTGCGTCTTACACGCAGAAATCGTGGTGGCAGCTTTCTAACAGTAAAGAGTCTTCACCGTTTCGTGAAACCAACTACGAACCGCAATTGTTCCTCGGTTTTGCCACCGATTACCGCTTTGCTGGTTGGACGTTGCGCGATGTGGAGATGGGGTATAACCACGACTCTAACGGGCGTTCTGATCCCACTTCCCGTAGCTGGAACCGTATCTACACCCGCCTGATGGCAGAAAACGGCAACTGGCTGGTGGAAGTGAAGCCGTGGTATGTGGTGGGTAATACGGACGATAATCCGGACATCACCAAATATATGGGTTACTACCAGCTTAAAATCGGCTATCACCTGGGTGATGCGGTGCTGAGTGCGAAAGGACAGTACAACTGGAACACCGGTTACGGTGGTGCGGAGTTAGGCTTAAGTTACCCGATCACCAGGCATGTGCGCCTTTATACCCAGGTTTACAGCGGTTACGGCGAATCGCTCATCGACTATAACTTTAACCAGACCCGTGTGGGTGTGGGGGTTATGCTGAACGACCTGTTTTAATGCATGGTAGAGTGCCAGCACCTAATTTTTGTTTAAAAATCAAATGCTATGATTACGTTAAGCAATAGTGAGCTGGCCGTTACTTTGACACTGGATGTCGTCGGATATGAGTCTCCTGAGGCAAGCGATAACTGGCTTTTATTGAAGGTGAATCTGACTCAGGCTGATAAACGCTTCGACAGAATCGATCCGGCACTTGAGTGCATTGATATTAAGAGGATCCACGAATGGTTCTCTGCATTGTCTGAGCGCCGTTTACCCTCCAGTGTGCGGTTGTGGTTCACCGAACCATGTCTGGGACTTGAATGTTATGGGCACTGGGACGGGCGAGTCAGAATTGCCGTGAATCTTGCTTGTGAACTTCGCCCTCCATTTTTACTCCGGGCAAGAGATGCAGGACGCGACGAGTGGCTGGATGAAGAACTGGATGGTGAAGAATGGAGTGTCTGGTTCGATCTGACAGAGGATGATTTCTTCAACATTCTGGCAAAACTGGAATCTTACATCCAACATTATCCAGCCAGACGCTAAAAGCATTGCAGTTTCTCGCGCAGGCGCTGAAAATAGCGCCTGTTTTTATTTCAGGTAATCGGGGTTAATGTGGCGCAGGCGGAAGTGTTGAATCTGGAGTCCGGAGCTAAACAGGTTTTACAAGAAACCTTTGGCTACCAACAGTTTCGCCCCGGCCAGGAAGAGATTATCAACACCGTGCTTTCCGGTCGCGATTGCCTGGTCGTCATGCCCACTGGTGGCGGAAAATCCCTTTGCTATCAAATTCCTGCCTTACTGCTAAACGGTCTTACCGTGGTTGTTTCACCACTGATTTCACTGATGAAAGATCAGGTGGACCAGCTACAGGCCAACGGCGTGGCGGCGGCGTGCCTTAACTCGACGCAAACCCGCGAGCAGCAGCTTGAAGTAATGACAGGCTGCCGCACCGGGCAAATCCGCCTGCTGTATATCGCGCCGGAACGCCTGATGCTGGATAACTTCCTTGAGCATCTGGCGCACTGGAATCCGGTGTTATTAGCTGTTGATGAAGCGCACTGTATCTCCCAATGGGGCCACGATTTCCGCCCGGAATACGCTGCCCTCGGTCAGCTGCGCCAGCGGTTCCCGACGCTGCCATTTATGGCGCTGACCGCCACAGCCGACGACACCACGCGGCAGGATATCGTGCGCCTGCTAGGGCTGAACGATCCGCTGATTCAAATCAGCAGTTTTGATCGCCCGAACATTCGCTACATGCTGATGGAGAAATTCAAACCGCTCGATCAGTTGATGCGCTACGTGCAGGAACAGCGCGGTAAGTCGGGGATTATTTACTGTAATAGTCGTGCGAAAGTAGAAGACACCGCCGCGCGTCTGCAAAGCAAGGGTATCAGCGCAGCGGCTTATCACGCCGGGCTTGAAAACGATGTCCGTGCGGACGTGCAGGAAAAATTCCAGCGCGATGACCTGCAAATTGTGGTGGCGACGGTAGCGTTCGGCATGGGCATCAACAAGCCTAACGTCCGCTTCGTGGTTCACTTTGATATTCCACGCAATATCGAATCCTATTATCAGGAAACCGGTCGCGCCGGGCGTGATGGCCTGCCCGCGGAAGCGATGCTGTTTTACGATCCGGCCGATATGGCGTGGCTGCGCCGTTGCCTGGAAGAAAAACCGCAGGGGCAGTTGCAGGATATCGAACGCCATAAACTCAATGCGATGGGCGCGTTTGCTGAGGCGCAAACCTGTCGTCGTCTGGTGCTGCTGAACTACTTTGGCGAAGGGCGGCAGGAGCCGTGCGGGAACTGCGATATCTGTCTCGATCCGCCGAAACAGTACGACGGTTCAACCGATGCGCAGATTGCGCTTTCCACCATTGGTCGTGTGAATCAGCGTTTTGGTATGGGCTATGTAGTGGAAGTGATTCGCGGCGCCAATAACCAGCGAATCCGCGACTATGGTCATGACAAACTGAAAGTCTATGGCATGGGCCGTGATAAAAGCCATGAACATTGGGTCAGCGTGATCCGCCAGCTGATTCATCTCGGCCTTGTGACGCAAAATATCGCCCAGCATTCGGCATTACAACTGACAGAAGCCGCACGGCCTGTGTTGCGCGGCGAATCCTCTTTACAACTTGCCGTGCCGCGTATTGTGGCGCTCAAACCGAAAGCGATGCAGAAATCGTTCGGTGGCAATTACGATCGCAAACTGTTCGCCAAATTACGCAAACTGCGTAAATCGATTGCCGATGAAAGCAATGTCCCGCCGTACGTGGTGTTTAACGACGCGACCTTGATTGAGATGGCGGAACAGATGCCAATCACCGCCAGCGAAATGCTCAGCGTTAACGGCGTTGGGATGCGCAAACTGGAACGCTTTGGCAAACCGTTTATGGCGCTGATTCGTGCGCATGTCGATGGCGATGACGAAGAGTAGTCAGCAGCATAAAAAAGTGCCAGGATGAAGACTCCGTAAACGATTTCCCCGCGAGTCAATTGTATGTTGATGTTATTCCTCACCGTCGCCATGGTTCATATCGTGGCGCTTATGAGCCCCGGTCCCGATTTCTTTTTTGTCTCCCAGACTGCCGTTAGCCGTTCGCGCAAAGAAGCGATGATGGGCGTGCTGGGCATTACCTGCGGCGTAATGGTCTGGGCAGGTATCGCGCTGCTTGGCCTGCATTTGATTATCGAAAAAATGGCCTGGCTGCATACGCTGATTATGGTTGGCGGTGGCCTGTATCTCTGCTGGATGGGTTACCAGATGCTACGCGGTGCGCTGAAAAAAGAGGCTGTATCTGCACCTGCGCCACAGGTTGAGCTGGCGAAAAGCGGACGCAGTTTCCTGAAAGGCTTACTGACCAATCTCGCCAATCCGAAAGCGATTATCTACTTTGGTTCGGTATTCTCATTGTTTGTTGGTGATAACGTCGGCACCACTGAGCGCTGGGGCATTTTCGCGTTGATTATTGTCGAAACGCTGGCGTGGTTTACGGTGGTTGCCAGCCTGTTTGCTCTACCGCAAATGCGCCGTGGTTATCAACGTCTGGCGAAGTGGATTGATGGTTTTGCCGGGGCGTTATTTGCCGGATTTGGCATTCATTTGATTATTTCTCGTTGATGCCAAACGCTTCATCAGAGTAAGTCGGATAAGGCGTTTACGCCGCATCCGACATTATTTTTCACGCATGCCTCGCCGATGCCAACAGCGCTCCTACCAGCATAAACAGCGAGCCAAAAATCTTATTCAATGCCTTCATCTGTTTCGGCCCTTTTATCCATAACGCAATCCGTTGAGCAAGTGTGGCGTAACCGATCATCACAATAATATCGACCACAATAGTGGTGACGCCGAGCACGATATACTGCATCAGTTGTGGCTGCTGCGGCATGATGAATTGCGGAAAAAGTGCTGCCAGAAACACAATACTTTTGGGATTGGTGAGATTCACAAAAACTGCGCGCTGGAACAAATGTCGGCGTGATTGGGTTGAGGCCAGCGATTTAAGATCAATTGCGCCAGCAGCGCGCCACTGCTGGATACCCAGCCAAATCAAATAAGCTGCGCCTGCCCACTTCAACACTTCAAACGCAATCACTGAGCGGGAAAATAGCGTTCCTAAACCCACGCCAACCAGCACAATATGAATTGCCAGCCCCGTCTGCAAACCGGCAATAGACGCCATCGCACCACGATAACCGTGATTGAGTGAAGTCGTCATGGTGTTAATCGCACCAGAGCCTGGCGAAAGGCTAAGAATTATTGACGTCAATAGATAGGCAAACCACCATTCAAAGGTCATGACAAACTCCCGGTGTGTCTGTTTTTATGCCACAATACGCTACTGTCACTGTGTTGTGTCAGACACGCCTGAAAAAACGATTTTACGTGGTTAATGAGGCAGGATACCCGATGTTTCAGCAGCAAAAAGAGTGGGAAACAAGAGAAAACGCGTTTGCTGCTTTTACCATGGGACCGCTGACAGACTTCTGGCGTCAGCGCGATGAAGCTGAATTTATCGGCGTTGATGACATTCCAGTACACTTTGTCCGTTTTTGTGCTGCTCAGCATGATAGCGTTATTGTTATCTGCCCAGGACGTATTGAGAGCTATGTAAAGTATGCGGAACTGGCCTACGATCTGTTTCATCTGGGGTTTGATGTATTAATCATCGACCATCGAGGACAAGGGCGTTCCGGGCGTCTGTTAGCCGATCCTCACCTTGGCCACGTAAATCGCTTTAATGATTATGTCGATGACCTGGCGGCATTCTGGCAACAGGAGGTCCAGCCCGGTCCGTGGCGTAAGCGCTATATACTGGCACATTCGATGGGCGGTGCGATCTCCACGTTATTTCTGCAACGCCATCCAGGTGTATGTGACGCCATTGCGCTAACTGCACCAATGTTTGGGATTGTGATTCGTATGCCGTCATTTATGGCGCGGCAGATCCTTAACTGGGCCGAAGCACATCCACGTTTCCGTGATGGCTATGCAATAGGCACCGGGCGCTGGCGCGCGTTGCCGTTTGCTATCAACGTACTGACCCACAGCAGACAGCGATATCGACGTAACTTACGCTTCTATGCTGATGACCCAACGATTCGCGTCGGTGGGCCGACCTACCATTGGGTACGCGAAAGTATTCTGGCTGGCGAACAGGTGTTAGCCGGAGCGGGTGATGACGCCACGCCAACGCTTCTCTTACAGGCTGAAGAGGAACGCGTGGTGGATAACCGCATGCACGACCGTTTTTGTGAACTCCGCACCGCTGCGGGCCATCCTGTCGAAGGGGGACGACCGCTGGTAATTAAAGGTGCGTACCATGAGATCCTTTTTGAAAAGGACGCAATGCGCTCAGTCGCGCTCCACGCCATTGTTGATTTTTTCAACAGGCATAACTCACCCAGCGGAAACCGCTCTACAGAGGTTTAAATTTCTTATGTACCAGGTTGTTGCGTCTGATTTAGATGGCACGTTACTTTCTCCCGACCATACGTTATCCCCTTACGCCAAAGAAACTCTGAAGCTGCTCACCGCGCGCGGCATTAACTTTGTGTTTGCGACCGGTCGCCATCACGTTGATGTGGGGCAAATTCGCGATAATCTGGAGATTAAGTCTTACATGATTACCTCCAATGGCGCGCGCGTTCACGATCTGGATGGCAATCTGATTTTTGCTCATAACCTGGATCGCGACATTGCCAGCGACCTGTTTGGCGTGGTCAACGACAACCCGGACATCATTACTAACGTTTATCGCGACGACGAATGGTTTATGAATCGCCACCGCCCGGAAGAGATGCGCTTTTTTAAAGAGGCGGTGTTCAAATATGCGCTGTATGAGCCAGGATTACTGGAGCCGGAAGGTGTCAGCAAAGTGTTCTTCACCTGTGATTCTCATGAACAACTGCTGCCGCTGGAGCAGGCAATCAACGCTCGTTGGGGCGATCGCGTCAACGTCAGCTTCTCTACCCTAACTTGTCTGGAAGTGATGGCGGGTGGCGTTTCAAAAGGCCATGCCCTGGAAGCGGTGGCGAAGAAACTGGGCTACAGTCTGAAAGATTGTATTGCCTTTGGTGACGGGATGAACGACGCCGAAATGCTGTCGATGGCAGGTAAAGGCTGCATTATGGGCAGTGCGCACCAGCGTCTGAAAGATCTGCATCCGGAGCTGGAAGTGATTGGTACTAACGCCGAAGATGCGGTGCCGCATTATCTGCGTAAGCTCTATTTATCGTAATCGTTCTTTATTTAGTCAGTTGTCAACCTGATACTTCGCTACAATGGATACCCGATAAACAAAGAGACATCCATTGTGGCGCTACTTATCATTACCACGATTCTGTGGGCCTTCTCCTTTAGCTTTTATGGCGAGTACCTTGCGGGGCACGTCGATAGCTATTTTGCAGTGCTGGTGCGCGTTGGCCTGGCGGCACTGGTTTTTCTGCCGTTTCTGCGTACCCGTGGCAATAGCCTGAAAACGGTCGGCCTGTATATGCTGGTGGGCGCGATGCAGCTTGGCGTGATGTATATGCTGAGTTTTCGCGCCTATCTCTACCTGACGGTCTCCGAACTGTTGCTGTTCACCGTACTGACTCCGCTCTACATCACGCTGATTTATGACATCATGAGTAAGCGCCGTCTGCGCTGGGGCTATGCTTTTAGCGCCTTGTTGGCGGTGATTGGTGCCGGGATTATTCGCTATGATCAGGTCACCGACCACTTCTGGACCGGCCTGTTGCTGGTGCAACTCTCCAATATCACTTTTGCCATCGGCATGGTGGGCTACAAACGCCTGATGGAAACTCGCCCGATGCCGCAGCATAACGCCTTTGCGTGGTTCTATCTTGGCGCGTTCCTGGTGGCGGTGATTGCATGGTTCTTGCTGGGAAATGCGCAGAAAATGCCGCAAACCACGCTGCAATGGGGCATTCTGGTGTTTCTTGGCGTGGTGGCTTCCGGTATTGGCTACTTTATGTGGAACTACGGCGCGACTCAGGTGGACGCCGGAACGCTGGGCATTATGAATAATATGCACGTTCCGGCAGGGCTGTTGGTTAACCTGGCTATCTGGCACCAACAGCCGCACTGGCCAACGTTTATTACAGGCGCGCTGGTGATCCTGGCCTCACTGTGGGTGCATCGTAAGTGGGTCGCTCCGCGCTCTTCACAAACGGCAGATGATCGCAGGCGTGATTGCGCGCTGAACGAATAAACGCTTCTGTAATCGGCTGACGCTGCTCGCCATCGCGCACGGCGGCGTACAGTCGGCTCCACAATCCTTCGCCCAGGGTTTTGGTTACGACCAGACCCTGGCGCTCAAAACTCTCCACCACCCAATGCGGTAGTGCGGCAATACCCATCCGTGCGGCAACCATCTGAATCAACAATAAGGTGTTATCGACGCTTTTCAGTGACGGGCTGACGCCTGCTGGCTGAAGAAAATGCCGCCAGACATCCAGTCGGCTACGCTGCACCGGATAAATCAACAGCGTTTCGCTGGCGAGGTCTTCCGGCGTGATTCGCGTTTTCGCCGCCAGTGGATGGTCAGGTGCTAACACCAGACGCACTTCATAATCGAACATCGGCGAATAATGCAGGCCACTGCGCGGCAGAATATCGGAGGTCATCACCAGATCCAGCTCGCCCTGCTGCAATGCAGGCTGCGGGTCAAACGTTACGCCTGATTTAAAATCCATCTCCACCTGCGGCCAGTTCTTATGGAAATTTTCTAACGCGGGCGTCAGCCACTGAATACAGCTATGGCACTCAATGGCAATGCGCAGGCGCGTCTGCTGCGGTTCATTGCAGGCTTGCAGTGCCTGGCTGATTTGCGGCAGCACCTGATTCGCCAGTTGCAACAGGATTTCTCCCTGCGGTGTAAACCGAAGCGGCTGGCTTTTACGCACAAATAGCCGGAAGCCAAGGCGTTGTTCCAGATCGCTAAACTGGTGAGACAGGGCGGATTGCGTTTGATGCAACGTCGCCGCAGCGGCTGCGAGTGAGCCGCAGTTCCGCAACGCTTGTAGCGTTTTCAGGTGTTTTACTTCGATCATGAAAGTCCTTCACTTCGGCATGAATAATTTGCGCTTGAGGAATATACAGTAACCGCCAATTATGGATGTGTAAACATCTGGACGGCTAAATACTAAAAATTCCATAAGGGGCATATAATGACAATTCTTAATCACACCCTCGGTTTCCCTCGCGTTGGCCTGCGTCGCGAGCTGAAAAAAGCGCAAGAGAGTTATTGGGCGGGGAACTCCACGCGTGAAGAACTGCTGGCGGTAGGGCGTGAACTGCGTGCTCGTCACTGGGATCAACAAAAGCAAGCAGGTACCGACCTGCTGCCGGTGGGTGATTTTGCCTGGTACGATCATGTCCTGACCACCAGCCTGCTGCTGGGTAACGTTCCGGCTCGTCACCAGAACAAAGATGGTTCGGTAGATATCGACACCCTGTTCCGTATTGGTCGTGGACGTGCACCGACTGGCGAACCTGCGGCGGCAGCGGAAATGACCAAATGGTTTAACACCAACTATCACTACATGGTGCCGGAGTTCGTTAAAGGCCAACAGTTCAAACTGACCTGGACGCAGCTGCTGGAGGAAGTGGACGAGGCGCTGGCGCTGGGCCACAAGGTCAAGCCCGTGCTGCTGGGGCCGGTTACCTACCTGTGGCTGGGTAAAGTGAAAGGTGAACAGTTTGATCGCCTGAGCCTGCTGAACGACATTCTGCCGGTTTATCAGCAAGTGTTGGCAGAACTGGCAAAACGCGGCATTGAGTGGGTACAGATCGACGAACCGGCTCTGGTACTGGAACTGCCGCAGGCGTGGCTGGACGCCTATAAACCCGCTTACGACGCGCTCCAGGGCCAGGTGAAACTGCTGCTGACTACCTATTTTGAAGGCGTAACGCCAAATCTCGACACCATTACTGCGCTGCCTGTTCAGGGTCTGCATGTCGATCTCGTACATGGTAAAGATGACGTTGCTGAACTGCACAAGCGTCTGCCTTCTGACTGGCTGCTATCTGCTGGTCTTATCAATGGTCGTAACGTCTGGCGCGCCGATCTTACCGAGAAATATGCGCAAATTAAGGACATTGTCGGCAAACGTGATTTGTGGGTGGCATCTTCCTGCTCATTGCTGCACAGCCCTATCGACCTGAGCTTGGAAACGCGTCTTGATGCAGAAGTGAAAAGCTGGTTTGCCTTCGCCCTGCAAAAATGTCATGAACTGGCATTGCTGCGCGATGCGCTGAACAGTGGTGATACGGCAGCTCTGGCAGAGTGGAGTGCTCCGATTCAGGCGCGTCGTCACTCTACTCGTGTACATAATCCGGCGGTAGAAAAGCGTCTGGCGGCGATCACTGCCCAGGACAGTCAGCGTGCAAACGTTTATGAAGTGCGTGCTGAAGCCCAGCGTGCGCGTTTTAAACTGCCAGCCTGGCCGACTACCACGATTGGCTCTTTCCCGCAAACCACAGAAATCCGTACCCTGCGTCTGGATTTCAAAAAGGGTAATCTCGACGCCAACAACTATCGTACGGGCATTGCAGAACATATCAAGCAGGCCATTGTTGAGCAGGAACGTCTGGGTCTGGATGTGCTGGTGCATGGTGAGGCCGAGCGTAATGACATGGTGGAATACTTTGGCGAGCACCTCGACGGGTTTGTCTTTACGCAAAACGGTTGGGTACAGAGTTACGGTTCCCGTTGCGTGAAGCCACCGATTGTTATTGGTGACGTTAGCCGCCCGGCACCGATTACCGTGGAGTGGGCAAAGTATGCGAAATCGCTGACCGACAAACCGGTGAAAGGGATGCTGACTGGTCCGGTGACCATTCTCTGCTGGTCGTTCCCGCGTGAAGATGTCAGCCGTGAAACCATCGCCAAACAAATTGCGCTGGCGCTTCGTGATGAAGTGGCCGATCTGGAAGCGGCTGGAATTGGCATCATCCAGATTGATGAACCGGCGCTACGCGAAGGTTTACCGCTGCGTCGCAGCGACTGGGATGCCTATCTTCAGTGGGGCGTGGAGGCTTTCCGTATCAACGCTGCCGTAGCGAAAGATGACACGCAAATCCACACTCACATGTGTTACTGCGAGTTCAACGACATCATGGATTCGATTGCGGCGCTGGATGCTGACGTCATCACAATCGAAACCTCGCGTTCCGACATGGAGTTGCTGGAGTCGTTTGAAGAGTTTGATTATCCGAATGAAATCGGTCCTGGCGTCTATGACATTCACTCGCCAAACGTACCGAGTGTGGAATGGATTGAGTCCCTGCTGAAGAAAGCGGCAAAACGCATTCCGGCAGAGCGTCTGTGGGTCAACCCGGACTGTGGTCTGAAAACGCGCGGCTGGCCAGAAACCCGCGCGGCACTGGCGAACATGGTGCAGGCGGCGCAGAATTTGCGTCGGGGGTAAAATCCAAACCGGGTGGTAATACCACCCGGTCTTTTCTCATTACAGCGACTTCTTCCCACCATACAGCCTGAACCACCCCAGCATTCGCTGCCAGCCATCTTTCGCAGATTCGGCATGATAGCTCGGGCGATAATCAGCATTAAATGCATGCCCGGCATCCGGGTAGACGATAATCTCTGCTTTCGCGTTTGCTGCCCGCAGCGCCTGACGCATGGTTTCCACGCTCTCTTGCGGAATGCTGTTATCCTGGCCGCCATATAAGCCGAGAACTGGCGCGTTAAGATCGGTTGCGATATCAACAGGCTGTTTCGGTGAATTTAGCGTCTTATCGCCCGTCAGCTTGCCGTACCATGCCACCGCCGCTTTCAGTTGCGGGTTATGCGCAGCATATAGCCAGGTGATACGTCCACCCCAGCAAAATCCGGTGATCATTAACCGATGAACATCGCCGCCATTGCGTGACGCCCAACTAGCGACATGATCGAGATCGGCCAGCACCTGCGAGTCAGGCACTTTTGCTACCAGACCGCTAAGCAGCGTAGGGATATCGGCAAAATCATTCGGATCGCCTTCGCGGAAGTAAAGTTCAGGTGCGATAGCCAGATACCCCTCCAGCGCCAGACGGCGACAAATATCGCGGATATGTTCATGCACGCCAAAAATTTCCTGCACTACAATGACCACTGGTAGTAGGCCATCGCTCTGCTTTGGTCTGGCATGGTAAGCAGGCATGTTATCCCCTTGGGAAGGGATAGAGGTGATGCCTGCTACAATCGCGTCATCCGGGGTCTGAACGATGGTCGAAGCGAGAGGTGATGCAGCAGGTGCAAATCCAGATTGTTGTGTTGTTGCCATGGTATTCTCCGTACCCTTATAAAAATGTTGCGCAATGTTAACTATAGTCAGCATGCAACAAATCACATTGCCTGAATCGGCTCATCTTTTATGCAGTCATGCAGAATGAAGAGTGATTTATGTGATTCACATCACTTTTGGTGGGTAAATTTATGCAACGCATTTACATCAAGGTGATGAGTGTCACGAAAAAATGTTAAACCCTTCGGTAAAGTGTCTTTTTGCTTCTTCTGACTAAACCGATTCACAGAGGAGTTGTTTATGTCCAAGTCTGATGTTTTTCATCTCGGCCTCACTAAAAACGATTTACAAGGGGCTACGCTTGCCATCGTTCCTGGCGACCCGGATCGCGTGGAAAAAATTGCAACGCTGATGGAAAAGCCAGTTAAGCTGGCATCTCACCGCGAATTCACCACCTGGCGTGCTGAGCTGGATGGTAAACCTGTCATTGTTTGTTCTACTGGTATCGGTGGTCCTTCCACCTCTATTGCTGTTGAAGAGCTGGCACAGCTGGGTATCCGTACTTTCCTGCGTATTGGTACTACGGGCGCAATTCAGCCGCATATCAATGTCGGCGATGTGCTGGTGACCACTGCGTCTGTTCGTCTGGATGGCGCGAGCCTGCACTTCGCTCCGCTGGAGTTCCCGGCTGTGGCTGATTTCGAATGTACGACCGCGCTGGTTGAAGCGGCGAAGTCAATTGGTGCAACCACTCACGTTGGCGTGACGGCTTCTTCCGACACCTTCTACCCAGGCCAGGAACGCTACGACACTTACTCTGGTCGTGTTGTGCGCCACTTTAAAGGTTCGATGGAAGAGTGGCAGGCGATGGGCGTAATGAACTATGAAATGGAATCTGCAACCCTGCTGACCATGTGTGCAAGCCAGGGCCTGCGTGCGGGTATGGTGGCGGGCGTTATCGTCAATCGTACCCAGCAAGAGATCCCGAATGCTGAGACGATGAAACAAACCGAAAGCCATGCGGTGAAAATCGTGGTGGAAGCGGCGCGTCGTCTGCTGAAATAAAAAAACGCTCCCCAACGTCGGGGAGCGATATCAGTTACTGACGCCGTAAGCGCATAATTTTGCGGATTATTGGCGTCAGTAGCGTAAAGGCTGCCAGAGTCAGCAATGCCAGGGTTATCGGTCGGGTATACAGGAAGTCGAGTGACCCCCCTGAAAGCGACAGCGCACGGCGGAAATTACTTTCCGCCATTGGCCCCATAATCAATGCCAGCACTACGGGTGACGCCGGATACCCCCCTTTTTGCATGAAATAGCCCACCACGCCTGCAATCAGCATAATGCCAACATCAAACAGGCTGTTGTTCAGCGCATAAGTCCCAACAACACAAAGCGCGAGGATCATCGGCGTGAGAATATTGCCGGGGATCTTCACCACGTTACCGATGACTTTCAAAGAGAGCAGTCCAAGAACTAGCAGCATGAAGTAACAAAAGATCATGCCGACAAACAGCGTATAAACCATATCGCCGTGGTCGGTAAACATCAGTGGGCCTGGCTGCATCCCTTGTAACGTTAACGCGCCCAGCATGATGGCAGTTACCGCATCGCCTGGGATCCCCAGCGTCAGCATAGGTAACAATGCGCCACCGGTGCAGCCATTCGCGCCTGCCTCACAGGAGGCCACCGCCTTAATCTCACCCTTACCAAAGTTTTCAGGCGTCTTACTGAAACGACGAGTTTCGTTATAGGCAACAAAAGCTGCAATATCCGCCCCCGCACCGGGGATCATGCCGATAAAAACCCCTAATCCTGATGAGCGCAAAATGGTTAATGCGATGCGGCGTAGTGTTTGCCAGGGCAGTAACAGACTGCCGATAGCCACCTTCGCCCCCTGACGAATTTGCTGGTTTTGCTCCATAGAGCGGAATGCTTCTGAAGCAGCAAATAAACCAATCATCACCGGGATAAATGGCACATTCATCAGCTCCACAAATCCACCTGTAAAGCGTGGAAAACCGCCCATTGGATCAAGGCCTATCGTTGCGATCAGTAATCCGCCAACCCCGGCAATCAGCCCTTTAATCAGCGACTCACCGGAAATACTGGCAATAATGCTCAGTCCGAAGGTTGCCAGGGCGAAGGACTCCGAGGCACTAAATTTCAACGCCCAACTGGCAAGGACCGGAGAGAGAAACATCAATACGATAATGCTGAGCGTTCCACCGCTAAAAGAAGAGAACGTGGCGGCACTTAACGCCAGCCCGGCTTTTCCCTGCTTCGTTAACTCATAACCGTCAATGGCGGTGGCAGCGGCGGCAGGTGTACCGGGAATTTTGAGCAAAATTGCGGTGATAGAACCACCATACACACCACCAAAAAAGACACCGCAAATCATCAACAAGCCAGAAACAGGCTCCATGCCGTAGGTGAAAGGCAGCAAAATCGCCACACCCATGGTCGCTGTCAGGCCAGGCAGAGCGCCAATCATAATACCCAGCATCACTCCAAACGTGGCAAACAGTAGCGCCTGAGGATTACTGAGTAATGTCGAAAACCCCTGAGTTAAAAGTTCACTTTCAAACATTGCAGGCCCCTGTTATTCGAAAAATGTGCCGACAGGCAATGGCACCTGTAACGCTTCGACAAACAGCAACCAGAGGATTGCCGTTAACAGCAGCGCAATACCCGGTGTGAGTACCCATCGCCTGTAGCCCATCAATGCCATAATGACGATGAGGAAAACAGGAGTAGTAATGAGATAACCGCAGTAGCTCATTGCCACGATATAAAACGCGGTTGCCGCAATTCCTGTTGCCGTTTTCCTGAATGTCGGTTTTTCCTGTGTGTTGGCGCAAGGGGCTGGTTTTGCCAGTAAAAGATCGCGTATCACCAGTAAGACAGCGAGCACAATCAGGGCACAGGCATAGAAGGTAGGGAAGGCACTTGCACCGGGATCCGTTTCAATGGCAGTTGCTGGAAAATCAGCGGCATTAATTATCACCGCGCCAGCAACCACACAAAGTAACAGCGCCACCACCACAGTGGATGAAAGGCGCTTGCGGTGCGGTACGGCGAGTTGAGCAACAGATTGTTTTGTGTTCATCGACCGTACCTCGGGATTATTTTTTCAGGCCCAGGCGAGTCAGCAGCTCGTCAAAGTACTTTTCCTGCTCGTTGATTTGGGTCTGGAAGCTGGCACCATCAAGCCATGCATAGTTGAGATTCAACTTTTGCAGTGCATCCTGGAATGCAGGCTCTTCAGCCGTCTCTTTTGCTGCCTTTGCCAGAACATCCACCACATCCTGCGGCGTTTTTTGCGACACAATCAGGCCGCGCCAGGTGCCGATGGAGAGATCAACACCTTTCTCTTTTAACGTCGGGACGTCAGGCATGGTTTTCATACGTTCATCCGCCATCACTACCAGTGTCTTCAGCTTGCCGCCTTTCACATGGTTGATAACTTCACCTGGGCTTACGGAAACCGCTTCAATATGCCCGCCTAACAGGCCTGTAATGGCAGGGGCTGCGCCGTCATACGGGACATGAGAAAACTTCGCGCCCGTTTTGTCTTCCAGTGCAGCTGCCGCCAGATGCCAGATTGCTCCGGTGCCTGAGTTACCAATGCGTACTTTTCCGGGATTCGCTTTGGCGTAAGTCATAAATTCTTCATAGCTATTCCACGGCGCATCAGAACGGACGGTGATAGCAGCCGGATCCGCGTTCAGACGGGCAATGGGTTTAAAGTCGCTGGTTTTAAAACGCACCATTCCGAGGCTGGGAAGGGTGGTCAGTTCAACCGTGCCTAAACCAATTTTGTAACCGTTAGGGCGGGCAGCGGCGATTTCACTCAGGCCGATAGCGCCGCCACCGCCAGGTTTATTGATAACCCCGATGCTGACGGGTAAATGGTTTTTGGCGGCATCTGCAAAGGCTCGGGCAACCAGGTCCGTACCGCCTCCGGCCGCGTAGGGGACGACTAACTCGATCTGTTTGGTTGGCCAGGAGGCCGCCTGCACAGGCGCAGTGCTGAGGGCAGCGCCGGCAAGAAGTACCATTGCAGCCATTTTTTTCGGTAAGGTAAGATGTTTTATCATTGCTTTTATATCCTTATTTATCAGTTAGTTGCTATTTAAATTGTTCCATGCGTTCATAAACAGTACTGCATTTTCATAGACTTGCTCTGGCGTCATGCCGGGGCGATATAGCGCAGAACCGAGGCCAAAGCCGTTTGCGCCGTGGCTCAGATAACGCGCCATTGTGTCTGGAGTGATACCGCCAACCGGTAACATCGGAACGGATTGTGGAATAACCGCACGCCAGGCTTTGGTGACTTCAGGCGTAATTTGTTCAGCCGGGAACAGCTTGATGGCATTGGCGCCATGTTCAATGGCAGCAAAAGCTTCGGTGGGCGTAGCGACGCCAGGCGCACAATACATACCCAGCGCACGGGCACGACGGATCACCGCAGTATCGCAATGCGGCATCACGATAATCTGGCCTCCAGCCTCTTTAACCGCGACGACTTGCTCCACCGAAAGCACAGTTCCGGCTCCGACCAGGCAGTCCTTAGGCAGGGCGTCGCGCAGTAAACTGATACTTTGCAACGGCTCCGGCGAGTTCATGGGAATCTCAATCAGGCGAAATCCAGCGGCATACAGCTTTTCACCGATGGCGACAATCTCATCCGGTTTCACGCCGCGTAAAATGGCGACTAACCCGGTTTTTTGCAAAAGCGTATTAAATGGCATGAGTACATTCCCTGGCGTTGGTGGAGAGTAGCCCGGCAGCGTGGGCGATTCGCCATAACCCCTGTTCAGTGGCATTAGGAATGGCGTGTAGCTGTCTGTCGGGAAAAACGTGGCTGAACGCCCGTGAATAGCGGCTGTTCAGGGTGGCGCTACCAATTAAGGCGATCGGTGTTGTGGCGGGTAAATCACGTAGCAAACTGGATGCCAGACCGCATAATTCATGGCCTATCAGTAATCCTGAAAGATAATCCCCCTGTGAGGACGGCGTAAGATTACTGGTCAGCAGGCGCGAACGGGTCGAAAATAGCGTCGATAATAATCCGGTCTGATGATGCTCTTGTGCTGCTGTCAGCCCGTGGGCGAAGGCATCCCAGTGCGGTTCATCTCCCGGATACATGGTGGCACCGAGAATCGAATGGCGGGATAAAACATCAAATAACTCGCCAGTCATAAAGGTTCGGAAATCGGTAATGGTGTTGTTTTCAACTACAGCCCATTTCGCATGTGTGCCAGGTAAGCCAATCAGCACAGGCATACCCTGATGGATTGCGTTTTGCAGGGCCGGTTCCATCGAGATAGCACCGAAGATTTGTGTCTCTTCACCACGCATCACTTCGGGCATTTCACCTTCTTTAATCACGCCAGGAATGATGTGCAGCATTGTCTGCTGCTGGTGGATAACAGGCGTCAACTGCTTTGCCAGACCCTCAAGAGTGACCGGGCAAGGTAAATAAGCTGCTGGTTGCCACCCTTGCGCACTGCCGATCATGCCGCAAGCCAGAACCGGGCATGGGGATTGTGCCAGCCAGTCGCCGCAGACACGTAAAAACGTATCGTGGAAAGCGTCCTCACGTGTTGCTGCCTGGGAGGGTAATTTCATGATCCCCCACGGGAATTCACGTTTTTCTTGTGGATTTGGTGAGTCGCCAAAACGCCATGCCCGAAGCGATGACGTTCCCCAGTCCAGGGCAATAAATGAGGTGTTTCCCGACATTAGCCGTTTCCTTTAGTCATGGTTTATTTATTTTTGTGGACGTGCTTACCCCAGCCCAGTTCAGCGGATATCTCTTCTGCACAGGATTTGACGTAAGGTGCCAGTTCTTCCAGACGCGCCAGTGACATATACGTAGTGGTACTGGCGACAGAAATAGCCGCCACAATTTCATCCCGGGCGTTGTAAACCGGCGCTGCAACGCAACGGATAGTCGGCTCGTTCTCTTCCAGATCAAAAGCAAAACCACTGGCGGCATAACGACGCATGTTCTGAATAAATGTGCCCAGTTTTGTTTCATCACCACAGGTCTTAAACAGCGTGCGCCACTCTTCTTCTGTTCGGTTGAGGATCAATGCCTTGCCGATGCCGGTGATTGCCAGTGGCATGCGATGGCCTGGGCGTGAGCGCATTTCCAGCCCGCGCTGGCTGTTGATCTTCTCCAGATACAGCACTTCGTCGCCTTCAACGATCCCCAGATGCACGGTGTCCAGGGTGTAACGGGCAAGGCGTTGCAAAACGGGCTGGGCAACTTCGTACAGCGAGGTGCTTTCCAGTGCTCTGGCACCGAATTCGATCAGTTTGGCACCCAGTTGGTAGCCCTGCGTTGGGACATGGCGCAGGTAGCGTTGTTCCACCAGAACGGTGACTAAACGATGGGTTGTGCTCCGGGTCGTGCCGGTGAACTCGCCGATACTTTTCAGGTCATGGCAGCCGTTATAAACAGCATTAAGAACCGCCAGTCCGCGTAATAACGTTTGTGCGCCTGCGGTGGTTGAAGAGGTTTCTGCCATACGTTTCTCCTGATGATATTGCTGAAGTGTTCCACATAATGACGTGGGGAAAAGGTGATATATCCCACAATATAAACTTCATCTCATATTGTGGGATAAAATAATGAAAATTAACGATCGTTTTGCGTAGCGCCTCGCAGGAAACTTCTTTCAAACTGGACGTTTGTACAGCACAATTCTATGTTGTGCGGGTAAGTAATGAGGCTGGAGGCGTTGTGGATATCTCAATCATGGTTTACGCAGTTATTGCGTTGGTGAGCGTGGCGATTGGCTGGCTGATTGCCAGTTATCAGCATGCGCAGCAAAAAGCCGAGCAATTCGCTGAACGTGAAGAGATGGTCGCGGAGTTAAGTGCGGCAAAACAACAAATTACCCAAAGCGAACATTGGCGTGCTGAGTGCGAGTTACTCAATAATGAAGTGCGCAGTCTGCAAAGCATTAACACCTCGCTGGAGGCGGATCTGCGTGAAGTCACCACGCGGATGGAAGCTGCGCAGCAACATGCTGACGATAAAATTCGCCAAATGATCAACAGCGAACAGCGCCTCAGTGAGCAGTTTGAAAACCTCGCCAACCGTATTTTCGAGCACAGCAATCGCCGGGTTGATGAGCAAAACCGTCAGAGTCTGAACAGCCTGTTGTCGCCGCTACGTGAACAACTGGACGGTTTTCGCCGTCAGGTTCAGGAGAGCTTTGGTAAAGAAGCACAAGAACGCCATACGCTGGCGCATGAAATCCGCAATCTCCAGCAGCTTAATGCGCAAATGGCCCAGGAAGCCATTAACCTCACTCGCGCCCTGAAAGGCGACAATAAAACCCAGGGCAACTGGGGCGAAGTGGTGCTAACCCGCGTACTGGAGGCGTCTGGTCTGCGTGAAGGGTATGAATATCAGACTCAGGTGAGCATCGAAACCGACACGCGTTCGCGAATGCAACCAGATGTCATTGTGCGGTTGCCGCAGGGCAAAGATGTGGTGATCGACGCCAAAATGACGCTGGTTGCCTATGAACGTTATTTCAACGCTGAAGATGACTACACACGTGAAAGCGCGCTACAGGAGCATATCGCGTCGGTGCGTAACCATATCCGCTTACTGGGGCGCAAAGATTATCAACAACTGCCGGGGCTGCGAACCCTGGATTACGTGCTGATGTTTATCCCTGTTGAACCCGCTTTTTTACTGGCGCTTGACCGCCAGCCGGAGCTGATCACCGAAGCGTTGAAAAACAATATCATGCTGGTTAGCCCGACCACGCTGCTGGTGGCGCTGCGCACTATCGCCAACCTCTGGCGCTATGAGCATCAAAGCCGCAACGCTCAGAAAATAGCCGATCGCGCCAGCAAGTTGTACGACAAAATGCGCTTGTTTGTCGATGATATGTCCGCGATTGGTCAAAGTCTCGACAAAGCGCAGGATAACTATCGCCAGGCAATGAAAAAACTCTCTTCAGGTCGCGGAAATGTGCTGGCGCAGGCAGAAGCGTTTCGCGGTTTAGGGGTAGAAATTAAACGCGAGATTAATCCTGAATTGACTGATCAGGCGGTAAACCAGGATGAGGAGTACCGTTTACGATCAGTTCCGGAGCAGCCGAATGATGAAGCTTATCAACGCGATGAAGAATATAATCAACAGTCGCACTAGCTCTTTGGGGGTAGTGAGGCCGGGCGGAAATGTAGGGCAATGACGCCCAATCTGTTACACTTCTGGAACAATTTTTTGATGAGCAGGCACTGAGATGGTGGATAAGTCACAAGAAACGACGCACTTTGGTTTTCAGACCGTCGCGAAGGAACAAAAAGCGGATATGGTCGCCCATGTTTTCCATTCCGTGGCATCGAAATACGATGTCATGAATGATTTGATGTCTTTTGGCATACATCGTTTGTGGAAACGCTTCACGATTGATTGCAGTGGCGTACGCCGTGGACAAACTGTCCTCGACCTGGCAGGCGGTACGGGCGATCTGACAGCTAAATTCTCCCGCATGGTGGGCGAAACCGGTAAAGTCGTCCTTGCCGATATCAACGAATCGATGCTCAAAATGGGCCGCGAAAAGCTGCGCAATATCGGTGTAATTGGGAATGTGGAATATGTGCAGGCAAACGCCGAAGCGCTGCCATTCCCGGATAACACCTTTGATTGCATTACTATTTCTTTTGGGCTGCGTAACGTTACCGAAAAAGAGAAAGCGCTGCGTTCCATGTATCGAGTGCTGAAACCAGGCGGTCGCCTGTTGGTGCTTGAATTCTCCAAACCGATTATTGAACCGTTAAGCAAAGCCTACGACGCATATTCATTCCATATCCTGCCGCGTATCGGTTCGCTGGTCGCCAATGACGCCGATAGCTACCGTTATCTGGCGGAATCCATCCGTATGCATCCTGATCAGGATACTCTGAAAGCAATGATGGAAGACGCAGGCTTTGAAAGCGTTGACTATTACAACCTGACGGCAGGTGTTGTGGCGCTGCATCGTGGTTATAAGTTCTGACAGGAGACCGGAAATGCCTTTTAAACCTTTAGTGACGGCAGGAATTGAAAGTCTGCTCAACACCTTCCTGTATCGCTCACCCGCGCTGAAAACGGCCCGCTCGCGTCTGCTGGGCAAAGTGCTGCGCGTGGAGGTAAAAGGCTTTTCGACATCATTGATTCTGGTGTTCAGCGAACGCCAGGTTGATGTGCTGGGCGAATGGGCGGGCGATGCTGACTGTACCGTTATCGCCTACGCCAGCGTGTTGCCGAAACTTCGCGATCGCCAGCAGCTTGCCGCGTTAATTCGCAGCGGTGAGCTGGAAGTACAGGGCGATATTCAGGTGGTGCAGAACTTCGTTGCACTGGCAGATCTGGCCGAGTTTGACCCAGCAGAATTGCTGGCGCCTTATACTGGTGATATCGCCGCTGAAGGTATCAGCAAAGCCTTGCGCGGAGGCGCGAAGTTCTTGCATCACGGCATTAAACGCCAGCAACGTTACGTGGCGGAAGCCATTACCGAAGAGTGGCGTATGGCGCCAGGTCCACTTGAAGTAGCCTGGTTTGCGGAAGAAACGGCAGCCGTTGAACGTGCCGTGGATTCCCTGACCAAACGGCTGGAAAAACTGGAGGCTAAATGACGCCAGGTGAAGTACGGCGCCTATATTTCATCATTCGCACTTTTTTAAGCTACGGACTTGATGAACTGATCCCCAAAATGCGTATCACCCTGCCGTTACGGCTATGGCGATACTCATTATTCTGGATGCCGAATCGGCATAAAGACAAACCATTAGGTGAGCGACTACGACTGGCTCTACAAGAACTGGGGCCGGTGTGGATTAAGTTCGGGCAGATGTTATCTACCCGCCGCGACCTGTTCCCGCCACATATTGCCGATCAACTGGCGTTATTGCAGGACAAAGTTGCGCCATTTGATGGCAGACTGGCGAAGCAACAGATTGAAGCAGCAATGGGCGGCCTGCCGGTGGAAGCCTGGTTTGATGATTTTGATATTAAGCCGCTGGCTTCGGCTTCTATTGCCCAGGTTCATACTGCACGGCTGAAATCGAATGGCAAAGAGGTGGTAATTAAAGTCATCCGCCCGGATATTTTGCCGGTCATTAAAGCAGACCTGAAACTTATCTACCGTCTGGCTCGTTGGGTACCGCGTTTGCTGCCGGATGGTCGTCGTCTACGCCCAACCGAAGTGGTGCGCGAGTACGAAAAAACGTTGATCGACGAACTGAATTTGCTGCGGGAATCTGCCAACGCCATTCAGCTTCGGCGCAATTTTGAAGACAGCCCGATGCTCTACATCCCGGAAGTTTACCCTGACTATTGCAGTGAAGGGATGATGGTGATGGAGCGTATTTACGGCATTCCGGTTTCTGATGTCGCGGCGCTGGAGAAAAACGGCACCAACATGAAATTGCTGGCGGAACGCGGCGTGCAGGTGTTCTTCACTCAGGTCTTTCGCGACAGCTTTTTCCATGCCGATATGCATCCTGGCAACATCTTCGTAAGCTATGAACACCCGGAAAACCCAAAATATATCGGCATTGATTGCGGGATTGTCGGCTCGCTAAACAAAGAAGATAAACGCTATCTGGCAGAAAACTTTATCGCCTTCTTTAATCGCGACTATCGCAAAGTGGCTGAGCTACACGTCGATTCTGGCTGGGTGCCGCCAGATACCAATGTTGAAGAGTTCGAATTTGCCATTCGTACGGTCTGTGAACCTATCTTTGAGAAACCGCTGGCCGAAATTTCGTTTGGACATGTGCTGTTAAATCTGTTTAATACGGCGCGTCGCTTCAATATGGAAGTGCAGCCGCAATTGGTGTTACTCCAGAAAACCTTGCTCTATATCGAAGGGGTAGGCCGCCAGCTTTATCCGCAGCTCGATTTATGGAAAACGGCGAAGCCCTTCCTGGAGTCGTGGATTAAAGATCAGGTCGGTATTCCTGCGCTGGTGAGAGCATTAAAGGAAAAAGCACCGTTCTGGGTCGAAAAAATGCCAGAACTGCCTGAACTGGTTTACGACAGTTTGCGCCAGGGCAAGTATTTGCAGCACAGTGTTGATAAGATTGCGCGCGAGTTACAGTCCAATCATGTGCGTCAGGGGCAATCTCGCTATTTATTAGGGATTGGCGCGACTTTAGTATTAAGTGGCACATTTTTGCTGGTTAGCCGACCTGAATGGGGCATGATGCCCGGCTGGTTAATGGCAGCTGGTCTGGTCGCATGGTTTGTCGGTTGGCGCAAAACACGCTGATTTTTTCATCGCTCAAGGCGGGCCGTGTAACGTATAATGCGGCTTTATTAATTCATCATCTACCACAGAGGAACATGTATGGGTGGTATCAGTATTTGGCAGTTGTTGATTATTGCCGTCATCGTTGTACTGCTTTTTGGCACCAAAAAGCTCGGCTCCATCGGTTCCGATCTTGGTGCATCGATCAAAGGCTTTAAAAAAGCTATGAGCGATGATGAGCCAAAGCAGGACAAAACCAGTCAGGACGCTGATTTTACTGCAAAATCTATTACTGATAAGCAGGCTGATGTCAAACAGGAACAGGCTAAAACAGAAGACGCGAAGCGCCACGATAAAGAGCAGGTGTAATCCGTGTTTGATATCGGTTTTAGCGAACTGCTATTGGTATTCATCATCGGCCTCGTGGTACTGGGGCCGCAACGTTTGCCTGTGGCAGTAAAAACGGTAGCGGGCTGGGTTCGCGCGTTGCGTTCACTGGCAACGACGGTGCAGAACGAACTGACCCAGGAGTTAAAACTCCAGGAGTTTCAGGACAGCCTGAAAAAGGTTGAAAAAGCGAGTCTGACCAACCTGACGCCAGAACTGAAAGCGTCTATGGATGAACTGCGTCAGGCTGCGGAATCGATGAAACGTTCTTATAGCGTTAACGATCCTGAAAAGGCGAGCGATGAAGCGCATACCATCCATAATCCGGTGGTGAAAGGCAATGAAACTGCCCACGAGGGCGTCACGCCAGCTGCTGCAGAGCATCAGGCCAGTTCACCGGAACAAAAGCCTGAGACAAAGCCTGCACCAGAGGTAAAATCTGCTGCGGATGCGCCGGACGCTGAACTGAAAACCGCTGCGCCTTCCCCTTCGTCGAGTGATAAACCGTAAACATGTCTGTAGAAGATACTCAACCGCTTATCACGCATCTGATTGAGCTGCGTAAGCGTCTGCTGAACTGCATTATCGCGGTAATCGTGATATTCCTGTGTCTGGTCTATTTCGCCAATGACATCTATCACCTGGTGTCTGCGCCACTGATCAAGCAGTTACCGCAAGGTTCAACGATGATCGCCACCGACGTGGCATCACCGTTCTTTACGCCGATCAAGCTGACCTTTATGGTGTCGCTGATCTTGTCTGCGCCAGTGATTCTCTATCAGGTATGGGCGTTTATCGCTCCTGCGCTGTATAAGCATGAACGACGCCTGGTGGTGCCGCTGCTGATTTCAAGCTCTCTGCTGTTTTATATCGGTATGGCATTTGCCTATTTCGTTGTCTTTCCGCTGGCATTTGGCTTCCTCGCCAATACCGCGCCAGAAGGGGTTCAGGTATCTACCGATATCGCCAGCTATCTGAGTTTCGTCATGGCGTTGTTTATGGCGTTTGGTGTTTCCTTTGAAGTGCCTGTGGCGATTGTGCTGCTGTGCTGGATGGGAATCACCACACCAGAAGACTTGCGTAGAAAACGTCCGTATGTGCTGGTTGGCGCATTCGTCGTCGGGATGCTGCTGACACCGCCAGATGTTTTCTCGCAAACGCTGTTGGCGATCCCGATGTACTGCTTGTTTGAAATCGGTGTCTTCTTCTCACGCTTTTATGTTGGTAAGGGTCGAAACCGGGAAGAAGAAAACGACGCTGAAGCAGAAAGCGAAAAAACTGAATAAATTCAACCGCCCGTCAGGGCGGTTGTCATATGGAGAGCAGGATGTTTGATATTGGCGTTAATTTGACCAGCTCGCAATTTGCGAAAGATCGTGATGATATCGTAACGCGCGCTTTTGCTGCGGGCGTTAATGGGCTGCTCATCACCGGCACTAACCTGCGCGAAAGCCAGCAGGCGCAAAAGTTGGCGCGTCATTACCCGCACTGTTGGACAACGGCGGGTGTGCATCCTCACGACAGCAGCCAGTGGCAAGCTGAGACCGAAGAAGCAATTATTGAGCTGGCCGCGCAGCCAGAAGTGGTGGCGATTGGTGAGTGTGGCCTCGACTTTAACCGTAACTTTTCTACACCGGAAGAGCAGGAACGTGCCTTTGTCGCCCAGTTGCGCATTGCCGCTGAATTAAACATGCCGGTATTTATGCATTGTCGTGATGCCCACGAGCGATTTATCACCCTGCTGGAACCGTGGCTGGAGAAACTACCTGGTGCGGTGCTGCACTGTTTTACCGGAACGCGCGAAGAGATGCAGGCGTGCGTGGCGCGTGGGATTTATATTGGTATTACCGGTTGGGTCTGTGATGAGCGACGTGGGCTGGAATTGCGCGAGCTGTTACCGTTGATTCCGGCGGAGAAATTGCTGATCGAAACCGATGCGCCCTATTTGCTCCCACGTGATCTCACGCCGAAGCCAACATCCCGGCGCAATGAACCTGCGTATTTGCCCCATATTCTGCAACGAATTGCGCAATGGCGTGGAGAAGATGCCGCGTGTCTGGCCGCTACAACAGATACAAACGTCAAAACACTGTTTGGGATTTCGTTCTAGATTTTGCGGAATTCGGTATTCTTCACACTATGTTTAACCTCTTTATTGATAAGGTTAAGCAATAGCATTGAACGAGCTTCACCATCAGGCTCGGAGAAAATGGCCTGAAAACCTTCGAAAGCGCCTTCGGTGATGATCACCTGATCGCCTGGGTACGGCGTTCCCGGATCAACGATACCTTCGGGTTTGTAGATAGAAAGCTGATGGATTACCGCTGATGGGACTATCGCAGGTGAGGCACCAAAGCGCACAAAGTGGCTGACGCCACGTGTAGCATTGATAGTCGTGGTATGAATCACTTCTGGATCAAATTCCACAAACAGGTAGTTAGGGAATAACGGTTCACTGACTGCGGTACGTTTACCCCGTACGATTTTTTCCAGGGTGATCATCGGAGCCAGGCAATTAACCGCCTGTCTCTCAAGGTGTTCCTGGGCACGTTGAAGTTGCCCGCGCTTGCAGTACAGTAAATACCAGGATTGCATAATGACTCTTATCCGTTTAATCGGGGCGCAAGGATAGCAAAAGCTTTGCGCTAAGTTAATTATATTCCCCGGTTTGCGTTATACCGTCAGAGTTCACGCTAATTTAACAAATTTACAGCATCGCAAAGATGAACGCCGTATAATGGGCGCAGATTAAGAGGCTACAATGGACGCCATGAAATATAACGATTTACGCGACTTCCTGACGCTGCTTGAACAGCAGGGTGAGCTAAAACGTATCACGCTCCCGGTGGATCCGCATCTGGAAATCACTGAAATTGCTGACCGCACTTTGCGTGCCGGTGGGCCTGCGTTGTTGTTCGAAAACCCTAAAGGCTACTCAATGCCGGTGCTGTGCAACCTGTTCGGTACGCCAAAGCGCGTGGCGATGGGCATGGGGCAGGAAGATGTTTCGGCGCTGCGTGAAGTGGGTAAATTATTGGCGTTTCTGAAAGAGCCGGAGCCGCCAAAAGGTTTCCGCGACCTGTTTGATAAACTGCCGCAGTTTAAGCAAGTATTGAACATGCCGACAAAGCGACTGCGTGGTGCGCCCTGCCAACAAAAAATCGTCTCTGGCGATGACGTCGATCTCAATCGCATTCCCATTATGACCTGCTGGCCGGAAGATGCCGCGCCGCTGATTACCTGGGGGCTGACCGTAACGCGCGGCCCACATAAAGAGCGGCAGAATTTGGGCATTTATCGCCAGCAGCTGATTGGTAAAAACAAACTGATTATGCGTTGGCTGTCGCATCGCGGTGGCGCGCTGGATTATCAGGAGTGGTGCGCGGCGCATCCGGGCGAACGTTTCCCGGTTTCTGTGGCGCTGGGTGCTGATCCCGCCACGATTCTCGGTGCAGTCACCCCCGTTCCGGATACGCTTTCAGAGTATGCGTTTGCCGGATTGCTGCGCGGCACCAAGACCGAAGTGGTGAAGTGTATCTCCAATGACCTTGAAGTGCCTGCCAGTGCGGAGATTGTGCTGGAAGGGTATATCGAACAAGGCGAAACTGCGCCGGAAGGGCCGTATGGCGACCACACTGGTTACTATAACGAAGTCGATAGTTTCCCGGTATTTACCGTAACGCATATTACCCAGCGTGAAGATGCGATTTACCATTCCACCTATACCGGGCGTCCGCCAGATGAACCCGCGGTACTGGGCGTGGCGTTGAACGAAGTGTTCGTGCCGATTCTGCAAAAACAGTTCCCGGAAATTGTCGATTTTTACCTGCCGCCGGAAGGCTGTTCTTATCGTCTGGCGGTAGTGACAATCAAAAAACAGTACGCCGGACACGCGAAGCGCGTCATGATGGGCGTCTGGTCGTTCTTACGCCAGTTTATGTACACTAAATTTGTGATCGTTTGTGATGATGACGTCAACGCACGCGACTGGAACGATGTGATTTGGGCGATTACCACCCGTATGGACCCGGCGCGGGATACGGTGTTGGTCGAAAACACGCCCATTGATTATCTGGATTTTGCCTCGCCTGTTTCCGGGCTGGGTTCAAAAATGGGGCTGGATGCCACGAATAAATGGCCGGGGGAAACTCAGCGTGAGTGGGGGCGTCCCATCAAAAAAGATCCGGATGTTGTCGCGCATATTGACGCCATCTGGGATGAACTGGCCATCTTCAACAACGGTAAAAACGCCTGATGCGCGTTTGTTTTGCCCTATTTATCGATCCGACAGAGAAAGCGCATGACAACCTTAAGCTGTAAAGTGACCTCGGTAGAAGCTATCACTGATACCGTATACCGCGTTCGTTTAGTGCCAGATGCGGCCTTTTCTTTTCGTGCTGGCCAATATTTGATGGTTGTGATGGATGAGCGCGATAAGCGCCCATTCTCAATGGCCTCAACACCAAATGAACAAGGGTTTATTGAGTTGCATATTGGCGCTTCGGAACTCAATCTCTATGCCATGGCAGTGATGGATCGAATTCTAAAAGATCGTCAAATTGAGGTAGATATTCCCCACGGTGAGGCATGGTTGCGTGACGATGAAGAGCGTCCGTTGATTCTGATCGCCGGTGGTACTGGATTCTCCTACGCCCGTTCTATTTTACTGACTGCACTAGCGCGTAATCCCAATCGTGATGTCACTATCTACTGGGGCGGTCGGGAAGAAAAACACCTTTATGATCTCTCTGAACTGGAAGCGTTATCGCTTCAGTATCCAGGTCTGCGCGTCGAACCTGTTGTTGAGCAACCGGAGCCTGGCTGGCGTGGTCGTACCGGAACGGTGTTAACTGCAGTGTTGCAGGATCATGGTACGCTGGCGGAACATGATATCTATATCGCCGGGCGTTTCGAGATGGCGAAAATTGCTCGTGACCTGTTCTGTAATGAGCGCAATGCACGAGAAGATCGCCTGTTTGGTGATGCTTTTGCGTTTATTTAAATGATATATCAGGGGCATATTGCCCCTGATATATGTCCTGTGTCTGCAATCCTAATTATTTAAAATGTAGAGTGGCTTAATTTTCTATTAATTATTTCTTAATCGCAATGTCTACCATCCTGTGTTATACCAGACGGGATGAAATCTCTCCGGTTGTATTCATCCAATCAATAATATTAGTTTTAAAATATTCATTTTACGGATTCTTGTAATAAAGCGCTGATGCTATGACAGAAAAATAAAATGGAATAAGTATTTTAATTAAACTGATGGAGAGTGTTATGAAATTTAAATATGCGTTAACTTCTCTCGCTTTATCTGTAGCAGCAATTACCTCTATACCTGATACCGCTTTTGCAATTGGTGGTGCCAGTGGCGCCAAAATTGATTATCAACGCCAGGGGCAACTTGGCGAAGTCGTTATGAACCCCTACGATATTGCGCCACTGACAGCTGTGATTCGTAATGGTGGGTATCAGCTGCGTGATGTATCAGTGCGTATCGTGCCAAAAGAGAATGGTCAGGAAATTGCCTATAAGGTGAATAATAAATACCTTTTAACCTATGGCGGTATCCCGGTTTTCGGTCTTTACCCTGACTATCTAAATACTGTTGAAGTGGCATACACCCGAATATATGGCAGCAAGATCGAAAATATCAAAGAAAGTTATAAGATGTACGCCCCGCCTGCCTATAACGAATCAGCAGGAACCAAAGAAGAAACCTCCGCATTCTTTACTGTCGATGTTAAGAAAACCTCCCCAGAATTCCAGGACCGTCTGTATTTACTCAACAATCTGAAAGATAAATCAGGTAATGGAACGCGTACTGTCTGGAATAACCCGGTGGGTGGCGCACTGGAATGGAACTTCTATCCTGTCAACGCAATTATTGACTCGAAGGGCGATATTCGTTGGTTTATGAACGCAAGCCCTATTTATGATCTAAAGTCTATTTATAACGCTGGCGTAATGATGGGCTTTAAACAAAACCATGATGGCGCACTTACCTGGGGCTACGGTCAACGTTACGTGAAGTACGATATTATGGGACGCGAGATATTTAATCGTCGCTTACCTGATAACTACAATGATTTCTCCCACTCCATGGATAATGCCGCAAATGGGCACTATTTCCTGCGTGTTGCCAGTTCAAACCACAAGCGGCTTGATGGCAAAAATGTGCGTACCGTGCGCGATGTTATTGCCGAAGTAGATGAGAACGGCGTAGTGGTCGATGAATGGCGTTTGTTCGATATTCTTGATCCTTATCGCGATGTGGTTATGAAAACCCTGGATCAGGGAGCTGTTTGCCTGAACATTGATGCCAGCCAGGCGGGTCATACGCTTAATGAAGAAGATCTCGCGGCACTGGATTCCTCAGATAAATTCGGCGATATCGTAGGTAGCGGCCCTGGCCGCAACTGGGCGCATGTAAACAGCGTCGATTACGATAGTGAAGATGACTCCATTATTATTAGTTCCCGTCACCAAAGTGCGATCATAAAAATCGGTCGTGACAAGAAAGTGAAATGGATACTGGGCACACCAGCAGGCTGGAAAGCACCGTTTGATGCTACCGTGTTAACGCCGGTTGATGGTAAAGGGCAAAAAATCGCTTGTGAGAATAACACCTGCGAAGGCGACTTTGACTGGACATGGACGCAACACACAGCGTTCAAAATCGACAGTAAGAGTAAAGGCGACATTCTCTATCTCTCCGCTTTCGATAACGGCGACGGGCGTGGTCTGGAACAACCTGCGATGCAGAGCATGAAATACAGTCGCTCGGTGATCTATAAAATCGACCAAAAAAATAAAACGGTGCAGCAAATCTGGGAATACGGCAAAGAACGTGGCAATGAGTGGTTTAGTCCGGTTACGTCAATTACCGAATTCCAGAACGATAAAAACTCCGTTTTTGTCTACTCGGCAACAGCCGGTGGGGAATTTGATTTGACAGTTGGGGCATTCACCAGCTTGCCGAACCCATATTTGCAAGAGTTCAAATGGGGTGAAAAAGAACCCGCCGTTGAAATGCAACTGCATGGTACTCGTGGTTATCAGGCAATGCCTTTCAGTTTAACTAAAGCATTCACTGAATAAAGAAGATAAAAAACCCGCCCCTGACAGGCGGGAAGAACGGCAACTAAATTTTCTTTCATCGACATTGGCAACAATGGCTTTGAAATAAACTGTTCGAACTTCTTAGCCAGGGGCGCTTCGCTTGCCCGTCCTGCATATAGCCAGGTCGGGCAAGGCGTTCACGCCGTTTCAGGAGTCTGTTGCTTTTAAACCCGCTCAAATACCGTTGCAATACCCTGACCCAGACCGATACACATCGTCGCCAGACCAAACTGGACGTCTTTGCGTTCCATCAGATTCAGCAGCGTGGTACTGATACGCGCACCGGAACAACCCAGAGGATGGCCCAGCGCGATCGCACCACCGTTGAGGTTGATCTTCTCGTCAATCTGCTCCAGTAGCCCGAGATCTTTAATGCACGGCAGGATCTGCGCGGCGAAGGCTTCATTCATTTCAAACACGCCGATATCGCTGGTAGAAAGCCCCGCTTTTTTCAGCGCCAGCTTCGAGGCTGGAACCGGGCCGTAACCCATAATCGACGGGTCACAACCAACGACCGCCATCGAACGTACGCGGGCGCGTGGCTTAAGACCTAATTCACGGGCGCGGCTTTCACTCATCACCAGCATGGCTGCAGCGCCATCGGAGAGCGCGGAAGACGTACCCGCCGTTACCGTGCCGCTGACTGGATCGAACGCCGGACGCAGTGTGGCGAGGGCTTCCACGGTGGTTTCCGGCCGAATCACTTCGTCGTAATTAAACTGCTTCAGGACGCCGTCGGCATCGTGACCACCGGTCGGGATGATTTCATTTTTAAATGCGCCCGACTGCGTGGCGGCCCAGGCGCGGGCGTGTGATCGCGCGGCAAAGGCATCCTGCATTTCACGGCTGATACCGTGCATACGCGCCAGCATTTCTGCCGTTAAGCCCATCATGCCCGCCGCTTTGGCGACATTGCGGCTCAGGCCGGGGTGAAAATCGACGCCGTGACTCATCGGCACATGGCCCATATGCTCCACGCCACCGACCAGACATGCCTGTGCATCGCCAGTCATAATCATCCGTGCTGCGTCATGCAGTGCCTGCATGGATGAACCGCACAAGCGATTGACGGTGACCGCCGGGACAGAATGCGGCACTTCTGCCAACAGCGCCGCGTTACGGGCGATGTTAAAACCTTGCTCCAGCGTCTGCTGCACACAGCCCCAGTAAATATCGTCGAGGGCAGCCGCTTCCAGCGCTGGGTTACGCGCCAGCAGGCTACGCATTAAATGAGCGGAGAGATCTTCCGCACGCACGTTACGAAAAGCACCGCCCTTCGAACGGCCCATCGGGGTGCGAATTGCATCGACAATGACAACCTGTTCCATTGTGACTCCTTAAGCCGTTTTCAGGTCGCCAACCGGACGGGCTGGCTCAACCGGGGGATAGTACGGTTCGTTATGACGCGCTTTATTACGCAGACCTTCCGGCACTTCATACAGCGGGCCGAGGTGCTGATATTGCTGTGCCATATCAAGGTATTTTGCGCTACCGAGGGTGTCCAGCCAGCGGAACGCGCCGCCGTGGAACGGAGGGAAGCCCAGGCCGTAGACCAGCGCCATATCCGCTTCTGCCGGAGTGGCGATAATGCCTTCCTCCAGACAACGCACCACTTCGTTGACCATCGGGATCATCATGCGGGCGATAATCTCTTCTTCGCTGAAATCGCGCTTCGGCTGGCTGACTTCTGCCAGCAGGTCGTCGACGGCGGCATCTTCTTCTTTCTTCGGCTTACCTTTGCTGTCTTCTTTATAACGCCAGAAACCAAGGCCGTTCTTCTGACCAAAACGGTTGGCATCAAACAGTGCGTCGATGGCATCGCGATAATCTTTCTGCATCCGCTGCGGGAAACTTGCTGCCATCACTGCCTGGGCGTGATGCGCGGTATCAATGCCCACGACATCCAGCAAGTATGCCGGACCCATCGGCCAGCCGAACTGTTTTTCCATCACTTTGTCGATCTTGCGAAAATCCGCGCCGTCGCGCAGCAGCTGGCTGAAACCGGCGAAATAGGGGAACAGCACGCGGTTAACAAAGAAGCCGGGGCAGTCATTAACCACAATTGGCGTTTTACCCATCTTGCTCGCCCATGCGACGACTTTTGCGATGGTTTCGTCGGAGCTTTTCTCGCCGCGAATAATTTCTACCAACGGCATTCGGTGGACCGGGTTAAAGAAATGCATCCCGCAGAAGTTTTCCGGGCGTTCCAGTGCGTTGGCCAGTTCGCTGATAGGAATGGTTGAAGTATTGGAAGCCAGCACGGTATCCGGGCGTACTTTCTGCTCAGTTTCTGCCAGCACGGCTTTTTTCACTTTCGGGTTTTCGACAACCGCTTCTACCACAACGTCCACGCGATCAAACCCGGCGTAGTCGAGCGTTGGATGAATCGTGGAGATCACGCCAGCCAGTTTCAGACCATCGATCTTGCCGCGCTCAAGCTGCTTGTTCAGCAGTTTTGCGGCTTCAGTCATACCGAGGGTTAACGACTTGTCATTGATATCTTTCATGACAACCGGCACGCCTTTCCACGCAGACTGGTAAGCGATGCCACCCCCCATAATGCCTGCACCCAGCACAGCGGCCTGTTTTGGGGTTTCAACGTCTTTGGTGAGTTTCTTCGCTTTACCTTTTACATATTGATCGTTAAGGAAAATGCCGACCAGTGCGCGGGCTTCGTTGGTGTGCGCCAGCGGGACAAAACTTTTGTTTTCCAGGTTTAGGGCTTCTTCTCGACCAAAACGGGCAGCCGCTTCAATGGTTTTTACTGCGGTGATGGGGGCCGGATAATGTTTCCCCGCCGTTTGCGCGACCATCCCTTTAGCGATGGTGAAGCTCATGGTGGCTTCAATCTTGCTCAGTTTTAGCGGTTCCAGCTTCGGCTGACGTTTCGCTTTCCAGTCGAGGTCGCCGTTAATAGCCTGACGTAAAATCGCCTTCGCGCCTTCAACCAGTTTTTCTGCTTTGACTACGCCATCCACCAGACCGATTTTTAGCGCCTGATCCGCGCCGACATCTTTACCGGCAGCAATGATTTCCAGCGCACTGTCAGCGCCCAGCATACGTGGCATACGTACAGAACCGCCAAAGCCCGGCATGATGCCCAGTTTGGTTTCCGGCAGACCGATGCGCAGATCTGGCGTCGCCAGACGATAATCGGTCGCCAGCACACATTCGCAGCCACCGCCCAGCGCATAGCCGTTGACGGCAGCAATGGTCGGCACCGGCAGATCTTCCAGGCGATTAAACACGCTATTGGCAAAATGCAGCCACTGGCTTAACTGTTCTTCAGGAACGAGGAACAGGGACAAGAATTCGGTGATATCAGCACCGACGATAAAGGCTGCTTTGTTCGAACGCAGCAGCAGCCCTTTTAAATCTGATTGCTGTTCCAGCACGCCGATGGCCTCGCCGAGGCTGGCGACGGTCGCAGTGTCGAGTTTATTAACTGAACCTGGGGCATCAAATACCAGTTCGGCAATGCCATCTTCCAGCCAGTCAAGGTACAGGGTGTCGCCTTTGTAAAGCATGTCAGTCTCCTGAATCCGCAAGGTGATCTGGTCGTACCAGATGCATCGAAGTGTGTATTTTGTGTTAAAAATATGCAAATAAAAGATTAAAGAAATGCCGATCTGATCACGCTCGGCAGAAATCACGCTCTGGATGAACGATGTGCTAAGATGCGGAGACTTAAGGTCAAAAAAACAGAAGGGTAAAAAATGGAATCACTGGCCTCACTCTATAAAAATCATATAGCTACCTTGCAGGAACGGGCTCGCGATGCGCTGGCGCGCTTCAAGCTGGATGCGTTACTTATTCACTCCGGCGAACTGTTCAACGTTTTTCTCGACGATCATCCCTATCCGTTTAAAGTGAACCCGCAATTTAAAGCGTGGGTGCCGGTAACCCAGGTGCCAAACTGCTGGTTGCTGGTGGATGGCGTGAATAAGCCGAAACTGTGGTTTTATCTGCCGGTTGATTACTGGCACAACGTCGAACCTTTGCCGACCTCTTTCTGGACTGAGGATGTGGAAGTGATCGCGCTGCCGAAAGCCGATGGCATTGGTAGCCTGCTGCCTGCTGCGCGCGGCAATATCGGTTATATCGGTCCGGTGCCGGAACGTGCGCTGCAACTGGGTATTGAGGCCAGCAACATCAACCCGAAAGGGGTGATCGACTACCTGCATTACTATCGCTCCTTCAAAACCGAGTACGAACTGGCCTGTATGCGTGAAGCGCAGAAAATGGCGGTCAACGGTCATCGCGCGGCAGAAGAAGCGTTCCGTTCTGGCATGAGCGAGTTCGATATCAACATCGCCTATCTGACCGCGACCGGTCATCGTGATACCGACGTACCTTACAGCAACATTGTGGCGCTCAACGAACACGCTGCGGTGTTGCATTACACCAAACTGGATCATCAGGCACCGGAAGAGATGCGCAGCTTCCTGCTGGATGCCGGGGCCGAATATAACGGCTATGCGGCTGACCTGACTCGTACCTGGTCGGCAAAAAGCGACAACGACTATGCACAGCTGGTGAAAGACGTAAATGATGAACAACTGGCGCTGATCGCCACCATGAAAGCAGGCGTCAGCTATGTGGATTACCACATCCAGTTCCATCAGCGCATCGCCAAACTGCTGCGTAAGCATCAAATTATCACTGATATGAGTGAAGAGGCGATGGTCGAAAATGATCTTACCGGACCGTTTATGCCGCATGGTATCGGCCATCCGCTGGGCCTGCAGGTGCATGACGTCGCTGGTTTTATGCAGGATGATAGCGGTACGCACCTCGCGGCACCGGCAAAATATCCGTACCTGCGCTGCACTCGTATTCTCCAGCCGGGCATGGTGTTAACCATCGAACCGGGTATCTACTTCATCGAATCGCTGCTGGCGCCGTGGCGTGAAGGGCAGTTCAGCAAACACTTCAACTGGCAGAAAATTGAAGCACTGAAACCGTTTGGTGGCATTCGTATCGAAGACAACGTGGTGATCCACGAAAACAACGTGGAAAACATGACCCGGGATCTGAAACTGGCGTGATGGAAAGCTGGTTAATTCCTGCGGCACCGGTCACGGTTGTTGAAGAGATCAAAAAAAGCCGCTTCATTACGCTGTTGGCGCATACCGATGGCGTCGAGGCGGCGAAAGCGTTTGTTGAATCGGTGCGGGCAGAACACCCTGATGCCCGCCACCATTGCGTGGCGTGGGTAGCTGGCGCACCGGATGATTCTCAACAGCTGGGTTTCTCTGATGACGGGGAACCGGCGGGAACGGCAGGTAAACCGATGCTCGCCCAACTTATGGGCAGCGGCGTCGGGGAAATTACCGCCGTGGTGGTGCGCTACTACGGCGGCATATTGCTGGGCACCGGTGGGTTAGTGAAAGCGTATGGCGGCGGCGTGAATCAGGCACTGCGCCAGCTAACGACCCAACGCAAGACGCCATTAACCGAATATACTTTGCAATGTGAATATAGTCAGTTAACCGGCATTGAAGCGTTGCTGGGGCAGTGTGGCGGCAAAATTATCAACAGTGATTATCAGGCATTCGTTCTGCTGCGGGTGGCGCTTCCGGCAGCGAAAGTGGCTGAATTTTCCGCAAAACTGGCGGATTTTAGCCGTGGTTCATTGCAATTGTTAGCGATTGAAGAATAATCCCCACTTCGTTTTGCAGAACTAAGGAAGCGGCAGAGATGCATTTTCGCGCCATTACCCGAATCGTTGGACTACTGGTCATCTTATTTTCAGGGACCATGATTATCCCTGGACTGGTAGCACTCATCTACCGGGATGGTGCGGGCCGCGCCTTTACCCAGACCTTTTTTGTCGCCCTTGCCATTGGTTCTATGCTGTGGTGGCCGAACCGTAAAGAAAAGGGCGAACTGAAATCCCGTGAAGGGTTTCTGATAGTGGTGCTGTTCTGGACCGTGTTGGGTAGCGTCGGTGCGCTCCCTTTTATCTTTTCGGAAAGCCCAAACCTCACGATTACCGATGCGTTTTTTGAATCTTTCTCTGGCCTGACCACCACGGGAGCCACTACGCTGGTGGGGCTGGATTCGCTCCCTCACGCCATCCTCTTTTATCGCCAGATGCTGCAATGGTTTGGCGGGATGGGGATCATCGTGTTGGCGGTTGCGATACTGCCTATCCTCGGCGTGGGTGGGATGCAGCTCTATCGCGCAGAAATGCCCGGCCCGCTGAAAGATAACAAAATGCGCCCGCGAATTGCGGAAACGGCGAAAACCCTGTGGTTGATTTATGTCTTGCTGACCGTCGCCTGTGCGCTGGCGTTGTGGTTTGCCGGAATGGATGCCTTTGATGCCATCGGCCATAGCTTTGCGACTATCGCTATTGGCGGCTTCTCGACACATGATGCCAGTATCGGTTATTTCGACAGCCCGACTATTAACACCATCATTGCTATCTTCCTGCTGATCTCCGGCTGTAACTACGGTCTGCACTTTTCACTGTTAAGTGGGCGTAGTCTGAAGGTTTATTGGCGCGATCCGGAATTTCGCATGTTTATCGGCGTACAGTTTACGCTGGTGGTTATTTGTACCCTCGTGCTGTGGTTTCATAATGTCTACAGTTCGGCGCTGATGACAATTAACCAGGCGTTTTTCCAGGTGGTGTCGATGGCGACGACCGCCGGATTTACGACAGATAGCATTGCCCGCTGGCCGCTCTTTTTGCCGGTACTGCTTTTATGTTCAGCATTTATTGGCGGTTGCGCCGGGTCTACGGGCGGTGGCCTGAAAGTGATCCGCATTCTGCTGCTGTTTAAGCAGGGGAACCGTGAGCTGAAACGACTGGTGCATCCGAACGCCGTTTACAGCATTAAGCTAGGGAATCGCGCACTGCCGGAACGTATCCTCGAAGCTGTTTGGGGATTTTTCTCTGCCTATGCATTGGTGTTTATTGTCAGTATGCTGGCGATTATCGCCACGGGTGTGGATGACTTTTCTGCCTTTGCCTCGGTTGTTGCGACATTGAATAACCTGGGGCCAGGGCTTGGCGTGGTTGCTGATAACTTTACCAGTATGAACCCGGTGGCTAAATGGATCCTGATTGCCAATATGCTGTTTGGTCGTCTCGAGGTCTTTACATTGCTGGTGCTCTTTACCCCGACTTTCTGGCGTGAATGATGGAGTAATACGTGAAAACATTAATTCTTTTCTCAACAAGGGACGGACAAACGCGCGAGATTGCCGCCTACCTGGCTTCGGAACTGAAAGAACTGGGGATCCAGGCAGATGTCGCTAATGTGCATCGCATTGAAGAACCCCAGTGGGAAAACTACGATCGCGTGGTCATTGGCGCTTCTATTCGCTACGGTCACTACCATTCTGCGTTCCAGGAATTTGTCAAAAAGCATGCGACGCGGCTGAACTCGATGCCGAGCGCCTTTTACTCCGTAAACCTGGTGGCGCGTAAACCGGAGAAGCGTACTCCACAGACCAACAGCTACGCGCGGAAGTTTCTGATGAGTTCACAATGGCGTCCCGATCGCTGTGCCGTCATTGCCGGGGCGCTGCGTTATCCACGTTACCGCTGGTACGACCGCTTTATGATCAAGCTGATTATGAAGATGTCAGGCGGTGAAACGGATACGCGCAAAGAAGTTGTCTATACCGATTGGGAGCAGGTGGCGAATTTCGCCCGAGAAATCGCCCATTTAACCGACAAACCGACGCTGAAATAAGCATAAAGAATAAAAAATGCGCGGTCAGAAAATTATTTTAAATTTCCTCTTGTCAGGCCGGAATAACTCCCTATAATGCGCCACCACTGACACGGA
>NZ_JAEOHX010000015.1:0-78915 GCF_019366485.1 Escherichia sp. GZ89
ATTTGATCATATGACAAGATGTGTATCCACCTTAACTTAATGATTTTTACCAAAATCATTAGGGGATTCATCAGTGCGCAGCACCCAAAATGATTTCCCATCATCATCCAGTGCAATATTAAGACGCAGATTATTTAATGCCGGATCAAAGGAATACAACTGTTGGCGAAACTTATCAACATGACTCTCGGGAACGCTAATTTGTGCATTGATCCCTTCATGCGCCAGGTAAACCCGGCCAAACACATTCAGCGCAGTAAATAATTTGTACAGTGCATCACGCGTGGTTTGTGGATCGGCAATGGTGAAATATTTATAGAACGAAATAGTAGTACGCGGTTCGTTCTCGGCGAGCATTTTGGCTTTCAGCGCGTCATTAGAGATGCGGTTATGTAACACTGGCATGGTGTACGGTTCCTGAATGGGAAGTAAAATCGGCCGCATGATATAGCAATTCTTTCACAGTAACATCCACACATTTTACGCTACATTTGCATCTTAAAATTAATCAGTAGCTTACAATTGTGGTAATTTCACCCATTCTGATAGCGTATATTTTAGTTACGGACGAAAAAGTGCAACAATACATAGAATTGCCAGTTATAGGTTCAAACACAGGATTGACATGACGAATATACCCAAGTTCTCCTCAGCTCTACTTCATCCACGTTACTGGTTAACCTGGTTGGGTATTGGCGCACTTTGGTTGGTCGTGCAGTTACCCTACCCGATTATCTATCGTCTGGGCTGCGCGATGGGGCGTCTGGCGTTACATGTTATGAAACGACGCGCCCAAATTGCTTATCGCAATCTGGAGCTTTGCTTTCCAGAAATGAGTGAGCAAGAGCGCCATGAGATGGTCGTGAAAAATTTCGAATCCGTAGGCATGGGGCTGATGGAAACCGGAATGGCATGGTTCTGGCCAGACCGTCGTATTGCGCGTTGGACAGATGTGATTGGTATGGAGCATATCCGTGAAGTTCAGGCGCAAAAGCGCGGTATCTTACTGGTCGGCATTCATTTTTTAACACTTGAACTTGGTGCTCGCCAGTTTGGTATGCAGGAACCAGGGATTGGTGTTTATCGCCCGAATGATAATCCGCTGATCGACTGGCTACAAACCTGGGGTCGCTTGCGCTCCAATAAATCGATGCTTGATCGTAAGGATCTGAAAGGCATGATCAAGGCGCTCAAAAAGGGGGAAGTCGTGTGGTATGCCCCCGATCATGATTACGGTCCACGGGCCAGTGTGTTTGTACCGCTGTTTGCTGTAGAACAAGCCGCCACCACCTCTGGCACCTGGATGCTGGCGAAAATGTCAGGTGCCTGCCTGGTACCGTTCGTTCCCCGCCGCAAACCTGATGGTAAGGGGTACGAACTGATTATGCTGCCACCAGAATGCTCACCACCGCTGGATAATGCCGAAACGACCGCTGCGTGGATGAACAAAGTCGTCGAGAAATGCATCATGATGGCCCCTGAGCAATATATGTGGCTGCATCGTCGCTTTAAAACGCGCCCGCAAGGTGTTCCTTCGCGTTATTAATTCATTTCCTCGTAAATCGGATAAGATGCAACCCGCATCTTATCCGGCAACAACCGCTCTGCCGTAATTTAGCGATAAAAGCTCTCCACATTGCAGCATCTATATGTCAGGCGCATAATTAGTGTGCTTACCTTTTTCTCCTGTAAATACAAGTACCCCCTGCTTACAAACTGTGGATTACTATGTCTCCTTCTGAATCTGACGACGCTATAAACTGGAAACGAAATCTTATTGTTGCCTGGCTGGGCTGTTTTCTCACCGGCGCTGCGTTCAGTCTGGTCATGCCTTTCTTACCTCTCTATGTCGAAGAACTCGGTGTCACTGGTCACAGTGCCCTGAACTTATGGTCCGGGATCGTCTTCAGCATTACCTTCCTTTTCTCCGCGATCGCATCACCGTTTTGGGGTGGACTGGCTGACCGTAAAGGTCGAAAAATCATGCTATTGCGCTCAGCCCTGGGAATGGGGATCGTCATGATTTTAATGGGGATGGCACAAAATATCTGGCAGTTTTTGATCCTGCGTGCACTGCTGGGATTGCTGGGTGGCTTTGTCCCTAATGCGAATGCGTTGATCGCAACACAAGTGCCCCGCAACAAAAGTGGTTGGGCGCTGGGCACACTCTCAACCGGTGGTGTAAGTGGCGCACTACTTGGTCCCTTAGCTGGCGGTTTACTGGCTGATCACTACGGTTTACGCCCGGTGTTTTTTATAACAGCCAGCGTGCTAATGCTCTGCTTCGTGGTAACGCTCTTGTGTATCAAAGAGAAGTTTCAGCCCGTCAGTAAGAAAGAAATGCTGCATGTGCGCGAGGTCGTGTTCTCGCTGAAGAATCCCAGGCTGGTGTTGAGTCTTTTTGTTACCACGATGATTATTCAGATAGCTTCCGGCTCCATCGCCCCCATTCTTACGCTCTATGTCCGTGAACTGGCCGGTAACGTCGGCAATATCGCTTTTATCAGCGGCATGATCGCCTCTGTACCTGGTGTTGCTGCTCTTCTTAGCGCCCCACGTCTTGGTAAACTTGGAGATCGCATCGGGCCGGATAAGATCCTGATTGCTGCGCTGATCTTCTCTGTTCTGCTGTTGATCCCGATGTCGTTTGTTCAGACACCGTGGCAACTCGGCATCCTTCGTTTTTTACTGGGAGCTGCTGACGGTGCATTACTTCCCGCTGTTCAAACATTGCTGGTGTATAACTCCTCTAACCAAATTGCCGGGCGTATTTTCAGTTATAACCAGTCATTTCGCGACATCGGTAACGTTACCGGCCCGTTAATGGGGGCCGCGATATCGGCTAACTATGGTTTCCGCGCAGTTTTTCTGGTCACTGCATGTGTCGTGCTGTTTAACATAATTTATTCCTGGAATAGTTTACGTCGCCGCCGCGAACCTCAAGTATTAGGTTGATTTTTACCCATTCAGACTTGCAAAACTGGAGAATCAGCTATTCTTTTCCCTGAAACCTCATCAAATTAAAGGGAGAAACGTGATGACCATGTACGCAACACTTGAAGAAGCAATTGACGCTGCACGTGAAGAGTTTCTTGCGGATAATCCAGGTATCGAAGCCGAAGAAGCGAATGTGCAACAGTTCAATGCGCAAAAGTATGTTCTACAGGATGGCGACATCATGTGGCAGGTTGAGTTTTTTGCCGACGAAGGGGAAGAAGGCGAATGTTTGCCTATGCTAAGCGGTGAAGCAGCACAAAGTGTTTTTGACGGCGATTATGATGAGATCGAGATCCGTCAGGAATGGCAGGAAGAGAACACACTTCACGAATGGGATGAAGGCGAGTTTCAACTGGAACCACCGCTGGACACCGAAGAAGGCCGGGCAGCGGCTGATGAATGGGATGAGCGTTAATTATTCATACGGCCCGTGATGAATATCAACCGGAAGCAGGAGGGTATCGAAAACCAGTGAGAACGGCAGGTCGAGGATTGTGACATAACGCCATGCAGAGTCACGTACATCCCACTGCACGCCGGGATAATACTGGTTGCCATGCCCCTGCCCCGGAATGGTACGGCTAATAATACTGCCACAGCCGCTAAGCAGGGTGATCATGATGCTTACCGCAATGAAACGCATTGGATACCTGCTCCGTAAAAAATACCGGCGTTACGCCGGTATATGTCGGATGCGATATGAATGCCTTATCCGGCCAACAAAATCATGCAAATTTAACACGTTGCAGGAAGATTGCAGGCCTGATAAGCACAGCACATCAGGCTATTTTGCCGTTACTGAGAAGCTTCATCTGGCTTACGTAATGCCAGAGGATTCAACGTCAGTGTCTCGTAGTAATTGACCCAGGATGAATATTTCTCCGGGGAATTCCAGACCCGATAATGCAGGCGAGCCATCGTCACTGGATCACTCAACAAGACCAGACGACGGTCACGATTGAGTTTTTCAGGCGTTTCATTGAGCGCCTGTTCAACATGGCGATCACGAGCAATTTCCAGTACTTTGCTGGCACGGTGACGTGCAGTCGCCATTGCTGTAGCCAGTGCGTTAAACGACGGGTTAAACACGGCATGCATAAAGCCATCTTCAAGCGCACGCTGGCGATTCATCTCAAGGAAGCGATCGGTATCTACCAGCACCTGCGGTGGTGAATACTCTTCCGGGATAAGGAACAATTTCCAGCGTTTGGTACGCAGTCCAACAGTTGCACGACTGGAGATCACCGACACAAATGGCGACAGGATCAGCGAGAAGACAATCGGCGCCAACCAGAACAAGAAGCGTAAATCCAGCCACGCCATGCCAACTGCCCATACCAATCCAAGCAGCAACTGTGAGCCGTGACGTTTAAACGCTTCCACCCATGAAGTGGAGTCATCGTCACGTTGCGGCGAATTCCATACTACCTCCCAGCCAAGGAAAGCACTGACCACGAACACGGTATGGAACAACATACGCACTGGAGCCAGCAGGACAGAAAACAGCACTTCCAGCAGCAACGATAATGTGACGCGCCAGAAACCGCCGTACTCTTTGGTGCCTTTACACCAGATGAGCATAATACTCAGTAGTTTTGGCAAGAACAGCAGCACCATCGTCGAGGCAAACAACGCGATTGCCAGTTCAGGTCGCCACTGTGGCCAGACCGGGAACAACTGACGCGGCTGGAGGAAGTATTGTGGTTCTGTCAGCGCATGTACCACCTGCAACGCGGTAGAGAGCGCAAGGAACATAAACCACAACGGCGCGGAGAGATAAGACATTACCCCTGTCAGGAATACAGCGCGATGTACCGGGTGCATTCCTTTTACCAGGAACAGACGGAAGTTCATCAGGTTACCATGACACCAGCGGCGGTCGCGTTTCAGTTCATCCAGCAGGTTAGGCGGCAACTCTTCATAAGAACCAGGAAGGTCATATGCAATCCATACGCCCCATCCGGCACGGCGCATTAATGCCGCTTCAACGAAGTCATGTGAAAGAATTGAACCTGCAAATGAACCTTCACCTGGCAATGGCGCCAGCGCGCAATGCTCGATAAACGGTTTCACGCGGATAATCGCGTTATGTCCCCAGTAGTGCGATTCCCCTAACTGCCAGAAGTGCAACCCGGCAGTAAAGAGCGGCCCATACACACGGGTAGCAAACTGCTGACAACGAGCATACAACGTATCCATCCCGGATGCTTTCGGTGATGACTGAATAATCCCGGCGTTCGGGTTAGCCTCCATCAGGCGTACCAGACCACACAAACAATCACCGGTCATCACGGAGTCAGCATCCAGCACCACCATATAACTGTACTGGCTACCCCAACGGCGACAGAAGTCATCAATGTTACCGCTCTTACGCTTCACACGGCGGCGGCGGCGGCGATAGAAAATCTGTCCTTCGCCACCCACTTCAGCGATCAGCTCCATCCACGCTTTTTGCTCTGCCACGCAGATATCGGGGTTGTAACTATCGCTTAAAATGTACACATCAAAGTGCTTCGCATTGCCTGTGGCTTTTACTGATTCCCATGTTGCACGCAGCCCCGCAAACACACGGTTAACGTCTTCGTTGCAGATAGGCATGATCAGTGCAGTACGATGCTCAGGATTTAACGGTTCATCACCGACAGTTGATGCAGAAATACTGTATTTATCGCGACCAATCAGCAGTTGCAGAAAGCCCATTAATGCTGTCCAGAAGCCTGCCGAAACCCAGCAAAAGAGGACAGCAAAAAGGATCAGAATCCCCGTTTGCAACATGTAAGGCAGAAGCTGCATAAAGGAGACCCACAAATCCTGGTCAAGCATATCTGCCGGGTTAATGAATGCCCAGCCCTGATACGGCAGAATTGTCTTCATGTACCAGGTGGCTACCACCGTTTGCGCCAGCGTCAGGATCAACAGAATATAGCGACGAATCGTGCCCACGGTACGCCACTTCTGCTCGCTGACCTGCTCCTCTTTGGTCAACCTTGCAAGGTAACGCGGGGTAACATCACGGCCACGCAAGCGATCCCAAAAACGCCCTACCGGGTTTGTACGCCAGGGATCAGGAAACATTGATGAGCGTTTCGCTTTCGGCATAGCATTGAGCTGATCACGACCTTCATCATCTTTAATCAATTGACCATCGGCCAGGGAATCTGGCCAGGCCTGCTCAAGACGAGCTTTTACCGAACCTTGCGGAGAGTCATCATCTCGGGGCCAGTCGCGATGCTCGGCATCCAGCGCCTGATGTACAGCGCGGATATCAGTTTTCGGCAATGCCGCTTTTTCGATATCCGAAAGCGGCATCGCGTCAATGTACTCAGTTGTCTTATTCATTGGCAGGTAACTGGTAGCTCCAGGTTTCACTCAGCGTTTTATCGGCAGTGGCCAGCGCTGCACGCATCTCAGTAGGTTTCTTGGCATCTTTTACTTTTACACGCATGGTAAGACGCCAGCCCTTGATGGCCGGGTTATAACGCACAGAACTTTCAACAATCTCACCGTTATCGCCAATACTGGTTTGCGCCGTAACTGGAGTATCCTGAGGCAGTTTTTTCATCTCTGTGCCCGTAAAGTCCACCACAAATGCGATAGTTCCGTCAGGCTGACGAATCAGGTTCGATTGCTTGACATCCCCCGTGGAGCGACGGGTTTGCTGCACCCAGGCGTTATCCGGTGCATGGAGTTTGTCTTCATCGCGGCTAAAGGTGATGGTGTACTTGAAATTCATCTCTTTACCCGGTTCCGGCAACTGGTCAGGAGTCCAGTAAGCCACGATGTTGTCGTTCGTTTCATCATTGGTTGGAATTTCCACCAACTCTACTTTGCCTTTACCCCATTCACCTTTTGGAGTGACCCAGGCGCTTGGACGCAGATCGTAACGATCATCCAGATCTTCGAAGCGAGAGAAATCGCGCCCACGTTGCAGTAAGCCAAATCCCTGCGGGTTTTCCATCGCATAACTGCTGATAGCAAGATGTTTCGGATTATTCAGCGGACGCCAAATCCATTCACCATTGCCAGCATGAATTGACAAGCCATTTGAGTCATGTAATTCCGGGCGATAGTTGGTTGCCGGAGAAGGCTGGTTCGGACCAAACAGGAACATACTGGTCAATGGCGCAACACCCAGTTTGCCTACTTTGTCGCGCAGATAAACTTTTGACTGCACGTCTACTACCGTGTCACGGCCTGGCATTACCACAAAACGATAAGCACCCGTAGCACGAGGGGAATCAAGTAATGCGTAAATGGTTAAGCGTTTGTCGGTCGGTTTTGGACGTTCGATCCAAAACTCGCGAAAGCGGGGAAATTCTTCACCTGATGGTAATGCTGTATCTATTGCCAGCCCACGAGCAGAAAGACCATAGACCTGACCTGCGCCGATCACACGGAAGTAGCTGGCGCCGAGCATGCTGAGAATTTCATCGTTTTTATCTTTGCTATTGATCGGATAAAGCACTTTAAAACCAGCAAAACCAAGATCTTTTACGGTGTCTTTATCATGCTTAACATCGCCAAAATTGAAGTAATCAGGGCTATATTTAATGCGTTTAACCGTAGTTGCGGTAACTTCGTTTATTTTAACAGGCGTGTCGAAGTACATCCCCTGATGGTAGAACTCGAGCTTGAATGGAGTCTTCAGGTTGCTCCAGTATGCTTTGTCACTGTTAAACTGGATCTGCTGATAGTCCGCATATTTCATATCGCGGAAGACGGAGGGCAAGTTGCTTTTCGGCGCCTCATAGCCTTTCCCGGCTAAGGATTGAGCTTGCTTCGCCACATCATCAATACTGAACGCCCAGCTTGACGACGTATACAGGGTTAACATTACTGCAGCACTCAACCAACGCATTTTCATCATTTGTAGTTTATGTTTCATAATTTCTAAGCACTTCCCCCTTTGTGTGCTTATATCGATCCGATCTATTTTAATGGATAAGCAGGCATTACGACAACTGAATCCCGGCAACGTTCAGCGTGCTGGCTCATGGATTAAGCACCTTTCGGACCCCCTGGCGTCTTTGTGTAATTATCCTGGAGACAGATCGCCAGAGTTCGTGTAGGGTTGCCACCGCAATGTAACCATTATCCTGCTTACGGATAAGACGAATAGTCCGAGATACCATAATCATCTATGAATCCAGTACCCACACAGCGTGAATATTTTCTCGACTCCATCCGCGCCTGGCTGATGTTGTTAGGGATCCCTTTTCATATTTCCCTGATTTATTCAGGGCACACCTGGCATGTAAATAGCGCTCAACCATCCTGGCTGTTGACACTGTTTAACGACTTTATCCATTCATTTCGTATGCAGGTGTTTTTCGTTATATCGGGCTATTTTTCGTACATGTTATTTTTACGCTATCCCATTAGACGCTGGTGGAAAGTTCGCGTAGAACGTGTCGGTATTCCGATGTTAACCGCTATACCTTTGTTAACCTTACCGCAATTTGTTATGTTGCAATATGTAAAAGGTAAAGCGGAAACGTGGCATACGTTGTCGTTATATGAAAAATATAACACGCTGGCCTGGGAATTAATTTCCCACCTCTGGTTTCTGTTAGTTCTGGTGGTGATGACATCACTTAGTGTGTGGATTTTTGGCCGTATCAGAAAAAGCCTGGAGGATCGACCTGATAGCACGCCAGGGTGGTGTTCAATGAGTAAGCTATCACTCATTTTTTTGTTACTCGGCATTGGTTATGCGGCGATTCGTCGGCTTATTTTTCTTGTTTACCCGCCAATTCTCAGCGACGGGATGTTCAATTTTATTGTCATGCAAACGCTGTTTTATATGCCTTTTTTTATTCTGGGCGCGTTGGCGTTTATTTATCCCAAACTTAAAGCATTATTCACCACGCCATCGAAAGGTTGCACAATTGCCGCAGCGCTGGCATTTGTTGCTTATCGCTTAAACCAACAATATGGCAGTGGTGATGCGTGGATGTATGAAACTGAATCGGTGATCACCATGGTTATGGGCCTGTGGATGGTCAATGTGGTCTTTTCTCTTGGTCATCGTTTATTAAACTTTCAGTCAGCGCGGGTGACTTATTTCGTCAATGCCTCACTGTTCATCTATTTAGTTCACCATCCATTAACGCTATTTTTTGGTGCTTATATCACACCCCATATCAGCTCAAACTGGTTAGGATTCATTAGCGGGATGATTTTTGTGGTGGGTATTGCCATTATTTTGTACGAAATTCATTTGCGCATCCCACTGTTGAAGTTTTTATTCTCCGGCAAACCAGCAATGAAGCGTGACAATAATAATGCGGTGGCACGCTAAGTACAGGTCACAATAACCATTCAACCGGCAAAAGCCTCGCCAGTTTCACCAGAGCCCGTTTCCACAATGTGGTCGCGGGTTCTTTTTTTAGCACAACATCCCTGTCTTGTTGGTGCTCGATCCAGTTAATTCGCCCCCATTTATCCAGGCGCAACTGCCAGGCAGCATCATGCAAACTTTGTAAAAAGCGCTTGTGAATCAGCGAAGCCAAAGCTTCGCTTTCAATGACAAATCCCATTTCCGTATTAAGTTGTATTGAGCGAGGATCAAAATTAAACGAACCGATAAATACTGTTTTACTATCTATACTGAAAGTTTTGGCATGCAAACTGGCACCAGAGTTACCGGTAATTCCGCGATCACGAATAACGCTCGGTTGCTCACGAGTTGGTTTTAGCTCATATAACTCCACTCCATAACGCAACAGTTTCTTACGCCAGCGGGCATAACCTGAGTGCACCACTGCCACATCATTGGCGGCAAGTGAATTAGTCAGGATGGCGATTTTCACCCCTTTTCGCACCAGCCTGAGTAACTGCGCAACACCGGCACGAGTAGGGACAAAATAGGAGGATATGATATCCACGCGCTCGGCGGGCGAGCCCATTACATCAAACAAACGTTGCGGCAACAGAGAATGTCGTTGCGCTTTGCCCTCACCTTTTGCCGGATCATCACTTAACAAACGTGTTTTTGCCCAAATCAGTGGCAATGAGCGATTATAAAGATGAGTCATAAACTGACTGGTTTCCAGTATATGCATATAGCGCTGAGCCATCGGATCGTTTTGCCAGGAGTCTGGTACAACAATCCGTTCTGAGATCTCTTGCTCAGAAAGCGAGAGCACCTGTTGCAACGAAGCGACAGATCCACAATGCCAGTAACGTTCAAAATCATCTGCCACATCGCTGACTACTGGGCCAACAGCCAGCACATCAAGATCCGAAAACAGAGGTTCTTCCCCTGCACCGAAATACGCATCGCCAATATTGCGCCCACCCACCAACGTGACAACACCATCAACAGTAAAACTTTTATTGTGCATCCGGCGATTAAGACGGGCGAAATCCGTCAAATAGCCCAATGGGCGCAAGAGGCGAAAAGAAAAAGGATTGAACAACCGAATCTCAATATTCGGATGGCTATCCAACAGCCGCAAGGTGTCATCAAGACCAGGTGTATTATTATCATCCAGCAGCAAGCGCACATGCACTCCACGTTTCGCCGCAGCAAGGAGCGCTGCAAATAGCAAACGACCAGACATATCGTCCTGCCAGATGTAATACTGCACATCCAGGGTACGCTCTGCCATTTCGGTCAATCGATAACGGGCAGCAAAAGCATCCAGGCTATCATCAAGGGGCAGCAATCCACACTGCCCCGGATGTTGTGCGCACAACGGTTCTACCGCTAGTGCCAGACGGGGCAAATCACTCATCTCCTTGTTGGGTAAGGAGTCTGTTATAAAGGCGGGCGTTTTCTTCATCATAACAGACAAAGTATATCTGCTCCGGTAAGGCGTGACGGGTTATAAAATCTGAAACTGTTTTTACAGCAATTTCTGCCGCAGCTGCTCGTGGAAATCCATATACCCCGGTACTAATGGCAGGAAAGGCGATTGACTTATAGCCATTGGCTTGCGCCAGCTTCAGGCTGTTCAGATAGGCATCATGTAATAATTGATCCTCGTTGTGCTCACCATCACGCCACACAGGGCCTACAGTATGAATCACCGCCCTGGCAGGAAGATTTCCGGCAATAGTAATCACCGCATGACCCGTGGGACATTCCCCTTGTTGGCGGCGAACTTTCTGGCAGGCTTCGAGGAGTTCCGGCCCCGCAGCACGATGAATCGCACCATCGACCCCACCGCCGCCCATTAATGATGAGTTCGCAGCATTAACTATCACATCAACTGCGAGCTGGGTAATGTCGCCCTGCAATACATGAATTCGCGATTTCATAACTCCTCCTTGCAACTTGTCTTGTAAGTGTACAGCAGGGTTTTAGCTAAAATCGCAGTTTTTATTCGCTGTTAAGATAATCCTCACGCCAGTGCTAACGATATTCGATAGTCATAATTGCCAATTTTTTGTCTTTATCAAGATAATGCATATTTACATTTGCTGTCGCTGCCAGTTGCGGTGATGTTTTAGTGAGTTGCTGGAGAGTAAAACGTGATGTTTTGATCTGACCGTTTTGTAGACAACTCATAACCACATGCTGATTATCAACAGATGAATCACAGGGTGGTTCGACGACTTGTCCACGAAACTGGATCACACCACCAGTAACATTACTGCCTGCCAGTACCGGGTAAGAGATAATAGCTATGGTAGCCAGACAGATTCTCAAATGATGTTTTGCCAACATAAATGCATCCTTAATAAGGACTCATCCTTAAGTGCGAGTTTTGCGCGAAAAGGGTCACAATAGTTATGACAGCGGTCTGCATTTCCTGCCAGTCAGCAAAGAATAAATTCTCCGGTTATGAAGAACTTGCAGAGGACGGCCATTGTTGTGATAAATGCAGTGATTTTCCGTCAGAAACAGTAACAACTATTTTAACTGTGTCTTCAGGTGAAATATTTAGCTTAAGCGTCGTTAAATCAATTGGCTGATTGGCCGGTATTGAGCGTGTTTGTTGTTGCTGAGTTTGACTTTGCCCACCACTTCCCTGGCGTAATGACATTATTTTTATCTGGCATACACAAGACTCTGTGAGTGTGACCTGAGGAATAATAGTGTAAATATCCCCCTGTTGCTGGGCATTAAACGTAATTTGACTGGAAAGTGCCGCCAGTAATAAGAGTGTGTTCATTGTATACCCCCGAAAAAAAACAGGGCTTCCGCCCTGTTTTCTGTAATACAGATTATGTATTAGTACTGATGGGCAGTAGCGTTGTTGCCAAAGCCAACCTGGGTAACATTTACTTGAGAGTTAGAAGCAGTCTGGTCAACAGCGGCGCCGTTGCCACCACCGTATTGTTTAACTTTCATAATAGAATCTTTGCTGTTCCACTGGTCCAGAGTAGCACTGTTACCAAAGCCACGCTGCAGCAGATCGATTGAGCTGTCATCAGAACCTTGTCCAACGTCAGCACCGTTACCGCCGCCGTGTTGAGTGATTGTCAGATCAGAGTTTTTAGCATCAGTTTGCAAGGCAACAGCAGAGTTACCGCCACCGTACTGATAAATGTTCAGTTCTGAATTCGGGCCGTTGTTATTACCATTACCCGGGTTATGACCGCCACCGCCGCCAAACTGAGGAACAGTACCAGCCAAAACGCTACCAGAGAACACGATTGCTGCAATTGCTGCTACTTTGAAAAGTTTCATCTTAAACCCCCATCGGATTGATTTAATAGTCGCTAAGGTATTAACGTTGTGTCACGCGAATAGCCATATTCGACTGTCTCTGCACTACAATTGCCGTTTTTTGAGTACCATACTGCGTAATATTTGCTTTATTCCCAGAACCTTTCTGGAGAATTATCGCTGTATTACCATATGAACCTTGCGAAATACTGGCATCGTTCGCACTGCCTGACTGATCAATATAAGCAAGGTTATAATCTCCTGATTGGTCAATCTTCGCCCGATTACTTCCACCTTCTTGAGAAATAACCGATAAAAGTTTTGAGCCTCCCTGGCGTATTTGTGCACTGTGGTCAGTACCATATTGACCAATAATGGCTGCCTGATTTAATGAAGACTTGCTTAATTCATTAACCGCAAAATTATATTCTGAGTTAGCCATATCAGTTGCGGTTGCAATCCCAGGCGCACCCAGTATTGTAAACATCATAAATAACAATTTGTTTTTCATGTTGTCACCCTGGACCTGGACATACATTTAAGTTCCACTTTATGTTAACCCGAATCGTTTTTTGTTAACGCCGAGTTACGATGAAGAGTATGTCTGCGGAAACATTTTTAATAACTCACCCGCCAGTTGTATTTTTATTACCTTTGTCACACCAAAGTATTAATTAACGCATAATCATGCTGCCAGACATGGCTTTTATTTGCTTATAAATGATTGTGATATTTATCGTTTCACAATTTAGTTAAAAATATTTTTATGGCTATTTTCCATGTCTGCAAGGCATTTTTTGATGAGTGCTCGAGCATGACGTGACAAACCTCGTCTTTTTGTCGCAAAAATTTGTCCAGAAGCAGGAAGATAAATTTCCAGTAATTCACCAGGACAGAAAACTTCATCAAATAATATTAATATATCTAAATATCAATTAGTTACATATATTTGTATGATTTTTTAAATCTGTACAACAACTATCAGATGTACAACTTTTCTATTAAATTCGAACTTAAGAAAAGCTTAAGATTAACATTTAAATATATAGAATTACATTTTGTTACAAGTTTAACGCTTGCTTTAAGATTTGTAATGACTAGATTGAAATCAGATGTAGTTCATTAGTTTTATATTTTACTTATTTAAGTAGTATTTATTCTACACACAGCAGTGCCACATCTTTCAGTACTTCTGGTGCCTTTTTTTTCAAGAGGCAGCTGTTGGATGTGTGACAAATAAAAAAGTGGGGTTTCATCATGTTCAGTGAAGACCATAGTATTCATACACATACACTGTTATTGATTACCAAACCATCTCTGCAGGCAACGGCATTACTGCAGCATTTAAAGCAATCACTGGCGATACCTGGAAAACTGCATAATATTCAGCGGTCTCTGGACGATATATCCTCCAGTTGTATTGTTTTACTTGATATGATGGAAGCAGACAGAAAACTGATTCACTACTGGCAGGACAACTTAAGTCGGAAGAATAACAATATCAAAACGTTATTGTTAAATACTCCTGACGACTATCCCTATCGGGAAATTGAAAACTGGCCGCACATCAATGGTGTTTTTTACGCAGCAGAAGATCAGGAATGCGTGGTAAATGGATTACATGGCGTTTTGCGTGGTGAGTGTTATTTCTCGCAAAAACTGGCCAGCTACCTGATTACCCATTCTGGTAATTATCGTTACAACAGCACGGAATCAGCATTACTCACTCATCGGGAAAAAGAGATCCTTAATAAACTGCGTATCGGCGCCTCCAACAATGAGATCGCGCGTTCTCTGTTTATCAGTGAAAATACGGTCAAGACACATCTTTATAATCTTTTCAAGAAGATATCTGTTAAAAACCGTACTCAAGCTGTCTCATGGGCAAACGATAACCTCAGGCGATAGAGCCATGAAGCGCTATTTAAACTGGATGTTAGCAGCACAACTTATGTTTGCTGCCGGTAACCTTCACGCCGTTGAAGTAGAGGTTCCTGGATTATTAACTGACCATACCGTGTCCTCAATTGGCCATGATTTTTATCGCGCCTTTAGTGATAAATGGGAAAGTGAGTACACAGGAAACTTATCCATTAATGAAAGACCCAGCGCGCGGTGGGGAAGCTGGATAACGATAACGGTTAATCAGGACGTTATCTTCCAGACTTTTTTATTCCCCATGAAACGTGATTTTGAAAAAACGGTAGTCTTTGCGCTGCTGCAAACCGAAGAAGCGTTAAAACGTCGGCAAATAGATCAGGCGCTGTTAGGCACCGGTGATTTGGCGCACGATGAATTTTAATACTAATCAGTCCGGAGGCTATAATGCGTGTCCAACATGCGGTAGTACTGCTTATGCTTATTTCGCCACTCAGTTGGGCCGGAAATATGACATTCCAGTTCCGTAATCCTAACTTTGGCGGTAATCCCAATAATGGTGCTTTTTTATTGAATAGTGCCCAGGCACAAAACTCCTATAAAGATCCCAGCTATGACGACGATTTTGGTATAGAAACGCCCTCAGCACTGGATAACTTTACCCAGGCGATCCAGTCGCAAATATTAGGCGGCTTACTGACCAATATAAATACCGGCAAACCAGGCAGACTGGTCACCAGTGATTTTATTGTTGATATTGCTAACCGTGATGGCCAATTGCAATTAAACATTACGGACAGAAAAACTGGCAAAACATCAACTATTGAAGTCTCTGGTTTGCAAACAAACTCTACCGATTTTTAAGCCACAGCAACGTAAGGACCAACATCATGCAGCGCTTATTTGTTTTAGTGGCCGTTATTTTATTGAGCGGATGCTTAACCGCGCCGCCAAAAGAAGGGGCAAAGCCGACATTAATGCCGCGGGCGCAGAGTTATAAGGACTTAACGCATTTGCCTTCGCCAACAGGTAAGATCTTTGTTTCGGTTTACAATATTCAGGACGAAACCGGGCAGTTTAAACCCTACCCGGCCAGTAACTTCTCTACCGCTGTTCCGCAAAGCGCCACCGCGATGCTGGTTACGGCACTAAAAGATTCACGCTGGTTTGTGCCGCTGGAGCGCCAGGGCCTGCAAAACCTGCTGAATGAACGCAAAATTATTCGTGCAGCTCAGGAAAACGGAACAGTGGCGGTAAATAACCGCATTCCGCTCCAGTCACTGACAGCGGCGAATATCATGGTTGAAGGCTCAATTATCGGCTATGAAAGCAACGTGAAATCTGGTGGTGTGGGGGCCAGGTATTTCGGTATTGGCGCAGATACGCAGTATCAACTCGACCAAATTGCAGTGAACCTGCGCGTCGTCAATGTCAGCACGGGGGAGATTTTGTCATCCGTGAATACCAGTAAAACCATTCTGTCTTATGAAGTACAGGCAGGTGTATTCCGCTTTATCGACTACCAGCGGTTACTGGAAGGGGAAATTGGCTATACCTCTAACGAACCTGTGATGCTGTGCCTGATGTCAGCCATTGAAACAGGTGTTATCTTCCTGATTAACGATGGTATTGATCGTGGTTTGTGGGATTTACAAAATAAAGCCGACAGACAAAACGACATTCTGGTGAAATACCGTCATATGTCTGTTCCCCCAGAATCCTGATGTGATGTATAAAAGCGTGCGGTTACCCCGCACGCTTTTATTTTGGTGTTACAGCCTGGGAGATATTTTTTTCACGGCGAGCCGCTAACCACAATCCACTATTTTTCATTGCGTATCCAAACACCAACCCCAGGGCCAGAGATGGCAGCACCAATTTCCAGTCGCCCTGCCCGGCGAACGTGGCACATGCGCCAATAAAGGTGCCTGGTACAAAAGAAAGCAGTAGCTGTTTAGCCTGCACACACATCAGGAATGCCACAATACCGGTCAGCACATAACTGACTATTTCCAGCTGTGGTGCCAGCGAACTACCATGAATGATTACCAGCGCCCACACCACTCCACTTAACAGCGTACATGCAGAGATCGCCAGCCCCTTCAGGCCTCCTTGCGGACAGGCAAAATAGGCTGTACAGCCCAGAAAACCCGCCCAGCTTAGCAGACCCAACGAAACTGCCACCCATCCCCAAATACCGGAGAGAATGCCAGTTGTTATTGCAATTGAGATAAGTATGTTCATGCGGCGCATGATAGCAGAAAAGTGCGCAACAAATGAGATCGCGCACACATTTTATGCAATGCAACACTCATGTTGCATTGCATAGTGATTTAGATCACATTTACTCTTCGATTTCTTCTTCCAGTTCGTCCCACATCGCACCAATGGCATCACGCGTAAGTGGAGCCATCGTCCGCCAGAACGGCGTAGTTGCGTGTGCTTCCACTTTTCCGAGGAAAGTACCGCACCACGGCAAAATATATTGCGCAAACAGTGTTTCCAGTGTTTCGCTTTCATCTTCTGTTGAGTGATCTTCCAGCCAGGATGCAGCAAGTAGCAGTGTACCGATATGATCAGCAGGGGTATCTGCCAGCGGCATTCCGCGCCCGGAAAGGAATGCACGCACTTCAGCCTCTGTAGCACCTTCGACCCAGGCACTACGATATGGCGAAACAGCGCACTCATCCCCGACAAACAGCGCATTATAATCAGCAGCCAGTTGCGTCATATCGCAGCTTTTTTGTAAACGCGCCAGCAACTCATCCTGCTCCAGCGGCCAACTGGCTGCCAGTTTACCTTCCCGAATCAGGTTAAACAGCGGTACCAGCAACGGATCCTGCGGTTGACGATAGTAAAGTGAGCCAAGAACACGACACAGGATAGAAAACTCGTTCATCAATATATTCCAGTAACCAGTAATTAAAGTTCAGCAAATTCAGCAATTGGCGTCATACCGCGAGATTCAAGGAATCCCAACATACGTGCAGGCGAAACGTTGAGGATACGATCCTCAGGAAAATCTACCGCTTCGATAATTTTAAGCGCTTCATCAAACTCGCCAAGGGTATAGGCGGTGTGCGAGTCAGATCCCAGAGCGATCCAGCCACCTGCATCACGGACTGCCGCAGCTACTGCCCGACAATTATCTTCACTACCTTTACGCGAGTGTATAAATGAGGAGTTATTGATCTCCAGCGCAACCTGGTGTTTAGCTGCCGCCTCGGCAACTGCCATGATATCGATAGGATATTTGGGATTGCCGGGATGGCTAATAATATGCACGTTGCCACTGGCAATGGTGGCAATCATCGCCTGGGTATTGGTGGCTTTATCATGAGGTGCGAACACAGGCTCATGGAAGCCTGCAATAATCAGGTCCAGAGAATCATACATCTGACCAAAGCAGTCAATTTCACCTTCGGTATTTTTGATATTGGCCTCAATGCCACGCAAGATCCCTACTCCATCAACGATACGAGGCCAAATTCGCATATTAATAAAATGCCAGTGATGTGGAGCATCGGCCATATCAGGGCCGTGGTCAGTAATGGCAAATAACTTAATGCCTTTGCGTTTGGCTTGCGCAATATAATCGCTCATAGTGCTATATGCATGAGTACTGGCAACAGTGTGCATATGCAAATCGACGGGATACATAGTTCTCTCCGGTAGTCATTTTGCGACAAGGATAGCAGGAATCGCAGGTGTTTATTAGTTGAAACCCGGCTTTCACCGGGTTGTCATCAGTAGCCACGGATACGATCAACTTGACCGGTAACAGGTTCACCTTTCTCAAGACGGTTAATCGTTTTTGAAATATACGCCACAGCTTCAGCCGGACGTGTTACTGCTGCGACATGTGGTGTCATCGCCACGCGCGGATGTTTCCACAACGGGCTTTCGGCTGGCAGAGGTTCCCGACTAAAAACATCCAGCATCGCACCTTTCAGTTTGCCGTTATTCAGGGCAATCAGCAGGTCATCTTCGACAACATGTACACCCCGCGCGAGGTTAAGCAGGTATGCATTGTCCTGCAGTTGGTTGAGCAAATGCAGATTAATAATACCGACGGTTTCTGGCGTGTTGGGTAACAGGTTAATTAATACTCGCGTCTTACGCAGAAAAGCGCCCAACTCCTCTTTCCCGGCAAAACTTTCGACGCCTGGCCAGGATTTTCGGCTACGACTCCAGCAACGTAGCGGGAATCCCCAGACTTTCAGGCTTTCTGCTACTTTACTGCCCAGCACACCTGCGCCCATGATCCCGATACTAAAATCTTCCTTGCGATATTCTGGCAGGGGTTCCCAACGAGATTCATTCTTCAGTGCCTGATAATCATCAAATCGACGAAACCAGTGCAACACCTGGCTTACGGCATATTCCTGCATCTGCTCGCCCATCCCGGTATCTTCGAGTCGAAACAGTGGGACGGAGGGGGCTAACATTTCAGGATGCGCCTGTAACTTACTCAAAATCGAATCGACACCGGCACCGAGAGCAAACACAGCCTTCAGTGTTCGCCCAGCCAGCATCTCAACGGGCGGATGCCAGACCAGCGCATAATCAGCTGGATCGTGATCGCCGCATTTCCACTCACGCACTTTTGCCTCAGGCAACGCCTCTCTCAGGGCATTAATCCACCATGTGGTGTCGAACGTTGGGTGATAAAAAAGGATATCCATAACTCACTCCTGAGGGTTGTTGTGCAAAACTTACTCGCACTTATTGTCATAATTATTTAGAGCCATCAGCATAACAAATTCACTGCCGGTGGCAAAAAAAGCAATAACTGATTGATAAACAAACTTTTTGATTGAAAATTGTCTAAACGATCGATTTTTAAAAAAAGTTTGTTGACCTTAAGCGCTGATTTCCCTAAATTAGCGCCCGTTCCAGCGATGCTGGAGAGAAAATTTGGTGAGGTGTCCGAGTGGCTGAAGGAGCACGCCTGGAAAGTGTGTATACGGCAACGTATCGGGGGTTCGAATCCCCCCCTCACCGCCATATTTAAGAAAGAGCTCGTACGAAAGTGCGAGCTTTTTTTTCGCATATTGCACGCCAGGGGGGATGAGAAGCCCCGACCGGGGTTCGACAACTGGCGCAGACAGTTGGACAGACCGCGAACGCAGTGAGTGGGCTGCCCGCAGGGCGAGCGAAGCGAGTCAATCCCCCCCCTCTCCGCCATATTTGAAAGTACGAGTTGCCCTTCCTGCTACAAAAAAAAGCCGCTCCACCAAAGCGAAGCGGCATTATCTTTTTCTTATATTAAGAAAGGACGATTATTTCTGTGGGCGCATTGCCGGGAAAAGAATAACGTCGCGAATAGTATGACTGTTAGTAAACAGCATAATCATTCGGTCGATACCAATCCCCAGGCCCGCGGTTGGCGGCAGACCATATTCCAGCGCAGTAACGTAATCTTCGTCGTAGAACATGGCTTCGTCATCACCTGCGGCCTTAGCATTAACCTGTTCCTGGAAACGTTCGGCCTGATCTTCTGCGTCATTTAATTCGCTAAAACCATTACCGATTTCACGACCACCGATGAAGAATTCAAAACGGTCGGTAATTTCCGGGTTAACATCATTACGGCGTGCCAGCGGCGATACTTCTGCCGGATACTCCGTAATAAAGGTTGGCTGAATCAGATGTGCTTCTGCCACTTCGTCAAAGATCTCCGTGACGATACGCCCCAGCCCCCAGCTTTTCTCTACCGTAATACCGATAGATTCAGCTAATGCTTTAGCGGCATCAAAATCATCCAGGTCGGCCATATCGGTTTCCGGGCGATATTTTTTAATTGCCTCGCGCATGGTGAGTTTTTCAAACGGTTTGCCAAAATCAAACACATGCTCACCATAAGTGACTTTAGTGGTACCCAGTACATCCTGTGCCAGGGTACGGAACAGCGACTCCGTAAGCTCAATCAAATCGTGATAATCCGCATACGCCATGTAGAGCTCCATCATCGTGAACTCTGGATTATGGCGAACAGAAATACCTTCATTACGGAAGTTACGGTTGATTTCGAATACCCGTTCAAAACCACCAACAACCAGACGTTTCAGATACAGCTCCGGCGCAATACGCAGGTACATATCCAAATCAAGGGCATTGTGATGGGTAATAAACGGACGAGCAGATGCCCCACCCGGGATGACCTGCATCATCGGGGTTTCTACTTCCATAAACCCACGGGCGACCATGAATTTGCGGATAGCCGCCAGAATTTTTGAGCGTACGACAAAAGTTTGGCGTGATTTATCGTTCGCGATCAGATCCAGATAACGCTGGCGATAACGTACTTCCTGGTCTTGCAGACCATGGAATTTATCCGGCAATGGACGCAGTGCCTTAGTCAGCAGACGTAACTCAGTACAGTGAATGGAAAGTTCACCGGTTTGCGTCTTAAACAGCGTACCGCGGGCACCGATAATGTCCCCCAGATCCCATTTTTTAAACTGATCGTTATAAACACCTTCTGGCAGGCTATCCCGCGCAACGTACAGTTGAATACGTCCTCCGACATCCTGCAACGTTACAAAGGAAGCTTTCCCCATGATGCGACGGGTCATCATTCGACCAGCAACCGAAACTTCAATGTTTAAGGATTCAAGTTCCTGATTATCCTTTTCATCATATTCAGCGTGCAGCTGGTCAGAGGTAGAGTCGCGGCGAAAATCATTTGGAAAAGCTACGCCTTGTTGACGCAGCGCCGCCAGTTTTTCGCGACGATTTCTCAGTTCATCATTAAGATCAATTGCCTCATTGGCACCCTGTGCTTCTCGTTCAGACATTTTGGTTCCTCTTAACCCTGCTTTCGATTTAGCGTTGATAAAGAGTCTGAGCACGTTCAGATATAGCCCGACTCAACTACCCCGGCTTCGAATTATCTTATCGAAGCCGGCCCAAGGTTCAAGCTGATATCACTGAGAAATCATCTGCCAGCCAGTTTATATAGCTAACAAATTCTGATTTATCAGGTCATCAGCCTGACAAATTCCGATTCATCACCACCATTATCTCCGGGGTGAAATCACATTTTTCACCCCAATTTTCAAACTGTTAGTCGCGAGATGTCTGGGCCACATTGGTTGATGTGCTAAACAACATCCGGGTAGCAAAGGCCAATACCACGATGATCGCGACACAACCCAACGTCCACTCCCCCATTTGGGAAAAGAACCGCTGATACGCCGCAATCGCCATGCCGTTAATTTGCGACTCTGCCGTCTGTTGTGCCACGACACCTGCCAGCCAGTTGGCGACGGCCCCGGTTGCCAGCATATAAATCCCGGTTAATACGCCAGACATTTTCAGGCGTGTGATTTGCGCAATCGCCACCGGGTCAATAAAGAGTTCAGCAAAGCCCATTAACGCCAACCCGGTGATCATCACGCCCATTGACGCTTGCCCGTTTGCCGCTGCATGTCGGGCATCAAATGCCAGCAACATAAAGCCACAAGCCATCAGCAGTAAGCCAAAGGCAAACTTCAGCCAGACACGTAATGTTGAGTTGCCGTGGCTTTCCGGCGATGCCAGCCAGGCGAGTACAACTCCTGCAAGCATCACCGCAATCGCATTCACCGACTGGAATAATGCTGTTGGTACTTCAATATTGAATGCCTGACGATTCACAAAACGATCGATAAACAAGCTGATGGTACTGCCGCCCTGTTGTGCCAGTACCCAGAACAATGTCCCGACGAACATCAACAATACAATTTGCCAAAGAGCACGGCGGTGTTCGGGGAATTTGATCATCATGCGGGCAATGATTTGTGCGGCAATAAGGCAAACGATCGCCAGTAAATAGCCTGACCAGTTATTCTCCAGCAACAGGGTAAAAAAGACCGGGGCAATACAGAGCATCACCACCAACCAGCCCCATACCGGTAAGGCAAACTTCACGGTGGCGAGCGCTTTTTTATCGATACCGCGGGTAGTCTGGAAATGACGATGGCCACTTAAGAAAATTAACAAGCCGATAAACATTCCCCCACCCGCCAGGGCAAAGCCAACATGCCAGCCATACCACTGCGCAGCCAGACCGCAAGCAATCGGCGCGGCGATAGAGCCGATATTGCCCGCGGCATAGAGCAGCGAAAAACCGCCATCACGCCGATGATCATCCTCGTCGTAGAGCTCACCAAGCAAACAACTGATATTTGATTTGAATAAACCGTAACCACAAATAATGATTGCCAGCGCCAGATACAGACTAAACGTTGAATTCGAATCGAAGCCCAGCACCACATGGCCAAGGGTCATTAACAACGCGCCGGCAATTACCGCAGTACGATTGCCGAGCAGGCGGTCGGCAAGCCAGCCGCCGAGAATAGGGGTAACGTAAACCAGAGATGCATATGCGCTGAACAGGCTGATGGCATGGTTATCATCAAAACCAAGCTGATGGGTGAGATAGAGAATGAGTAAGGCACGCATGCCGTAAAAACTGAAGTACTCCCAGATTTGGATCGCCACGATATAGTATATCGCGCGCGGCTGTGAGGGTGTTTTCATGTGTTCTCCTTACGAGCGAAAAAGGGAAGTGGCAAGCCACTTCCCTTGTACTAACTAATTATTTTTTGTTTTCTTCTTTCAATACCTTAACGGTATAGCGACCATCAGCCTGACGGTATGCACCGTGAATATCGGTTTCAAAGCCCGGATAGTGAGCGCCGATTTCACACAGCATCTGCAGGAACTCCAGAACCGGACGGCTTTCTTCGGTGATCATTTCACCCGGCATTACCAGAGGAACTCCCGGCGGATACGGAAGGATCATGTTGGCGTTAACACGACCTACCATTTCGTCGATGTAAACTTCTTCGGTCATACCGTGCAGCTCTTTCTGGAACGCAGCATACGGGGTCATTACCATAGTCGGCAGGACTTCAAATGCGCGATACATCAGATCCGGCAGATTGTGGTGAACAATCAGTTTGTGGATATTCTGAGCCAGTTCCTGAATACGCATGTTTTCATAGAATTCAGGATCTTCACGATACAGAGACGGCAGCATGTTTTTCACACGCAGGTTCAGGTCGAACGCACGTTTGAAGTCAGTCAGAGCACGCAGCAGGCTCAGTGCTTTGGTCTTATCGATACCGATGCTGAACAGGAACAGCAGGTTATACGGACCGGTTTTCTCAACAATGATGCCATGTTCGTCGAGGTATTTCGCCACGATGCTGGCCGGAATACCGAAGTCGCTCATGGTGCCGTCTTTTTCCATCCCCGGAGTCAGCAGAGTGACTTTGATCGGGTCAAGATACATATGCTCGTTATCGATGTTTTTGAAGCCGTGCCAGGAGCTGTCAGAACGCAGCGGCCAGCATTCAGTGGTATCGATATGATCCGGCTGCCATACATCAAAGAACCAGCCATCAGATTCCGTTCTCAGACGTTTGATCTCTTTACGGAACTTGATCGCACGTTCAATGGAACCGTCGATCAGACGTTTACCTGCATTACCTTTCATCATCGCCGCCGCGGTTTCAGTGGAAGCCACGATACCGTAGTGCGGAGAAGTGGTGGTGTGCATCATGTAGGCTTCGTTAAAGGTTTCTTCGTTTACATCACCTTTAACGTGGATCATGGAAGCCTGAGAGAACGCCGCCAGCAGTTTGTGAGTGGACTGGGTTTCGTAAATCACTTTCCCTTCTACACGGCCACCGCTCATACCGCATTTACCTTCGTAAATCGGTGAGAAGTTGGTGTAAGGCACCCACGCGGAGTCAAAGTGGATGGATTTCACATCCAGAGTTTTCTTGATGAAGTCGGTGTTGTACAGCAGACCATCATAGGTAGAGTTAGTAATTACGGCATGTACCGGCCAGGTCGCGTTTGGTGTTTCTTTCACGCGCTTAGCAATGGTAGCGTGCTGGAATTCACTCTGTGGGATACCACCAAGAATACCGTAAGCGTTACGGGTCGGGCGGAAATAGATTGGCGTAACATCGCTCATCATCATCAGATGGGTCAACGATTTGTGGCAGTTACGGTCAATCAGAATGGTGCTGCCTGCCGGAGCAGAGTACATACCGACAATTTTGTTCGCAGTGGAAGTACCGTTAGTCACCATGTAGCTGCGGTCTGCGTTAAAGACGCGAGCGATATACTGTTCTGCTTCTTTGTGTGGACCGCTGTGATCCAGCAGAGAACCCAGTTCAGATACTGAAATGGAAATATCAGATTTCATGGTGTTCGGACCAAAGAAATCATAGAACAGGCTACCTACCGGGCTTTTCTGGAATGCAGTACCGCCCATGTGGCCAGGAGTACAGAAAGTATATTTACCTTCACGTACATATTTAAACAGCGCTTTAGTCAGTGGAGGCAGAATAGTGTTGATATATTCGTCTGTGGTCTGCTTGATCTTATTAGCAATATCATCAGCAGCACCCAGCGCATATTCAAAGAAGCTAATCTGTAAACGCAGATCGTTCAGGCTTACATCGAGTGTGGAATACGTATTAGCGAACGCGTACAACGGTAAGTTCTCGTTCATTTTGCTAATTTCTTCGCACAACTCGAGATTATATTTATCCCAGTCAAAAATAACGCCGCACAGACGCGCATTGTTTTCGATCAGTTTTAATAAGTCGTCACGGTCATTCGGGTAAACAATCTGGAAGTTCAGACGCTCAAGCGCACGATGAAGTTCACGGATGGGTTCTTCTTTAAAGTAAACCCCCATGTGATTCAATATTGCAATAACGTTCATAGTAATATCTCCAGGTAAAGAAAGCCCCTCCCAACACATGGGACAAATGAAAGGAGGCGCTTTCGGAAAATACTTTTAATTAATGGGCGTTAGACGCTGTGTGGTTATCCATTGAGTGGCTCTGGCGCTCATGCATTTTGCGAGCGTAGAACATCAGGATAATCAGGCTGACGATGAAGGTACCAGCCAGTTCGAAGGAGCTTGCCCCCATCAGTGCGATGAAGCAGAACACGCAACCCAGTACAGAGCAGATCAGGCTGGCAAAGTTGCGGATGTTAACGCCTTCGAAGCGAATCAGGTCAACGCAAGAGTAGAAGTACGGCAGCATAGTCAGCAGTACTGCGATACCGGTCAGTTCACCGAACAGGTCAGATGCTTTACCACCAGCAGAGTTCATCAGAGTGATAAGGATCATCAGGGCAGTCATTTTCACTGCAGCCAGCAGCAGACCTTTTTTCGGAATACCGTTGCTGTCGACTTCACCATAAACTTTCGGGAAGTTACCGTCGTTAGCGGCACGCACACCTGCCTGACCTACCAGCATCATCCAGGAGCCCAGAGAAGTCAGGCACGCAAACGCGGTGAATGCAGAAACCATCGGCGCAGCCCAGTTACCCAGGATAGTAGAAGCACTGATTGCAAACGGAGCACCGGAGCCTGCCATTACAGAAGACGGATACATACCGGAAAGCACCTGAGTCGCAGCGATGTAAACAATACCTGCTAAACCAGTACCCAACATGGTTGCCAGCGGAACAGTACGTTTCGGGTTTTTAACCATACCAGTACTTACCGCTGCGGATTCGACACCCACGAAGGCCCACAGGCAGAGCAGAATACTTTTAATGATCGCATGACCATCAGTGGTTTGTGCAGTATTCCAGTTAGCTGCATAAGTAGCAGCATCAAACCAGTGCCAGCCGACAATAGCGGTCATTACTACCGGAATAAGAACCAGTACCAGACCAATTGTGGTTAAACGGCTTACCCAGGTACCACCGAGCATATTTACAAAGGTAAATACCCAAACAATGGCAATACAGGCAATACCTGCCGGAACCGGGTCATTTAATACCGGGAAGAAGGTGGAAAGATAAGACACGGCGGTAATACCAATCGCCAGGTTACCAATCCAGTTAGCATGGTAATAAAGAACACCCGTCTGGAAACCAAATGCAGGAGAAATTTCCCCGGCATAAGCAATTGGGCCACCTTGCTGCGGGTTTTTGGTTGCCAGTCGGGCATATACATAAGCCAGCGACATTGCACCAATAATAGAGATAATCCAACCCCAGATAGCAATACCACCGATACTTGCGAGGTTCGCAGGTAATAATGCAATACCGCTCCCCATCATATTACCGGCAACCACACCGGTACAGGCAAATAGCCCGATCTTCTTGGCAGAACTCATGCTTTCTTTTCTCCTAAGTTCATTTTGGAAGTCCGGATCATGATGTAGAACCATTTATTGACCAGACCAAACTGGCGATAAGATTACTCACGAAAAAGGGATTAATCCTAAAGATTAGGTGAAATAACGCAAAAGTTTCTGTAAGTGATAACTTGAGGTTTTTTATTAACACATCAGGATCGCAAGTTGATATCACGAAAAGATAAACATCGATAATATACAGTAACTTACATCACACTGATTAGGTTATACATATGTAGCAAAACACGCCAATTAAATACATTGTCGCAACATATTAAATTGATAAAATATACATGGATTCAACATCAGGCATACCCATAACTGAGTATGCCTGATGTTTACTTATTCTGAAGCGAGGAAATTATCGAGATAAGGAACAACATGAGAGACAGAAGTCTGAAATACGCCGTTTTCAATCCAGTAAAGTGTATTTTCACCAGGGCGTAAATTAAATGCTGTCAGATATGCATCAGCGGCTTCACGGTTCATGCCTTTCATTTCATAAACCTTGCCCAGCAATACATAATTTAACCACGACATTTCAAGTTCAATGCCGGTATTGATCGCCTGATACGCTTCATCTATTTTCCCGCTTCCCAAAGCACTGACTGTTTTAATTTGATAGAAAATAGACATATCATTCATGCCAGGCATCGCTCCTACTTTATCAACTTCCTCATACAGAGCCGCTAATTGTTTTTCGTCTAAAGGATGCTGAGAATGGCGTAATACATCAACCAATGCTTTCTCTGCCCGCACGTAGATAAAATCTGGAGCTTCCTCAAGAATCTCACCTAACAATTCACTGGCTCGACTCAATGATTCCACATCACCCCGCATTAAATAATCATGCGCCTGGTAAAAACTGGTTAATAATGCCCCACGGCGAGGTTGAAATTGTTGAAACATCTCTTGCATTCGTTGTGGCCACGGTTGATTCAATGCCTTTGACAAGCTCGCCAGTAAATCATTCTGAATCGATAACTGATTATCGTTAGTAATGAAGTAGCGTTTATCCAGCATGGTTGAGCCATCAGCATTGTCCACCAGTTTTACCGACATAAAGCATTGTTGCGCGCGGTAATGACGCTGATTAACAAACTCAATGGTCAGCGTCTTACCGGAACTGCTCGGTTCATCAATGTTGTAGTTCGTTTTGTCATGCACCATAAAGGTGGAGAAGGTGTTAAGCGAGGTTGTTACCAGGCTACCCAGCCCTACCGCGTAAGAGCGTTGTGAAGTCCAGTTGTTACATGGACTCTTATTCACCAAATGGATATCTATATCGCGTGGGTTGAGCAAAATACGCGATTTACTAACAGGAAGACGTGTTTCAAAACTCGACAATGCCACCAGCGCCACGCAAGTTCCCAGGGCAAGAAGAAAGAAACACCATACCCAAAAGGTAGTGAATCGTTTGCGTTTAACTGTGGTTGTCTGAGGTGGCGGTGTCGTGGTTTCAGCAATGGCAGGAGGCGAAGCGGAATCAGGTATTGTCTCTGGTAGTGCGGGAGGTGACGCCGACATTATTTCTTCGCTCTCCTCCTCTGTACACCAGATAACCGGCACCATTAATTTATAACCGCGCTTCGGTACAGTAGCGATATAGACAGGGCTATTTTCATCACCATCTTTAAGCGATTTACGCAGCTCTGAAATACTCTGCGTCACGACATGATTGGTAACGACACTTCTCGTCCAGACATTATCGATAAGTTCATCTCTGCTAAGTACTTCTCCACTATGGCGAGCAAAGAAAACCAAAAGATCGATTAACCGAGGCTCCAGGGTAAGCTGACGTCCATTGCGACTTATTTGGTTTATCGACGGAGTAACAAGCCATTCCCCAACGCGAACTACAGGTTGTTGCATAATAGAAACTCATTCGAAAAGGGACTGGCGCAATGATAATTGCCCTCACCTATTTTTACCATCTATCAATAGCCAGCAAACAATTTATATGAGTGTTGTTTTAACCTATTTATGCAACATTTTATCAACATGCGCGCATGTGAATAAATATTTCTGTAGATATTTTCACTGGCCAGGTCATTTGATAAAAATCACATACCTATGGTCACGATTCATTTACATAATCAATACCTGATAAATTATCCATTCAAAATGTGTGGCTAAGTGCACATAACACATACTTACAGGCAAAAAAAAACCATCCTGCAGGATGGTCAAATATGCAACATGAAAGGAACTGTTATGCGTAAGCATCAGGCAGGCGGCCATCTGTCACGATGACTTTATTTCTTCCGGTTGCTTTAGCATTATACAAGGCATTGTCGGCCAGCCGGTAAATATCATTGGGATGAAGCACATCTCCTTGCGTCACCACTACGCCAATACTGATCGTCACTTTTTGTGCTATTGCATACTGCGGATTGTTGTCTGTTAATTGCTCAACATTTTTGCGTATTCTCTCAGCTAATTCTTCACCTTCTTTACGCTCAAGATGAGTCAGCATAACGCCAAACTCTTCGCCGCCAACACGGGCTAACACATCGTCCGGGCGGATACTTTTACCGATAATATCCACTACGGCCTTAATCACTTTATCTCCTTCCGGGTGCCCCCACGTGTCATTAACGCTTTTGAAATGGTCAATATCCATAATCATGACGCAAAACGGTTTATTATCACCAGAATTGACCTGACCTTTCAGTTCATTGAAAAAATAGCTGCGGTTAAAGATATTGGTTAATGGATCCCGGTGGGCGATATCTTTGGTTACTCTCAAGGCATGAAAAATATGACACATAAAAATCGACATTACCGTGAGTTTACTAAAAATCTCAACTGAACGACTGACATACCAAACAAAAGCACTGTTTCCGCTCGAAAACAAAATTGCCATATTGTATAACACTGCTGAAAAAGCAATAACTGACACCCCATTCCAGATATCATATCTAAAACGATTATAATATAAATTTGCCAAAAGCAAGGCTAACCACATAACAATAATCACTGTAATATGAATAGTATCCAGATCAATTTTCTTATACGCACTGACATATTCAACGAGGTCCAGACTCAATATTTCATGATGGCTACTGACTACATGCGAAACAAACGGCACAATAAATAAACATGTCAAGCTAATGATTAACATTGTTTTTTTCAATCTATTAGCACGTTGCTTTCGATTTTCAAAAATTTTGCAAATCAATGCCAATACAATTAGTAAACATAAATTAATCTGACGAAAAAGATAGTAAATAGCAACATCATTGGTGATAATGGATATGTCGGCATGACTATCTACTGGTTGTTGCACAGTAATAACCGTCTGAACAAAATAGATAAGGCAGCTTAAGAAAGCCAGACTAAGAATACAGTTTGAAAACTCCTGTCTATTATAGATGAAATACAACTGCATAAAAATAAATGCAATGGTATCAATAAAGAACAGAGCAATCATAACAATCAAATAAGTCGATTGTAGTACTCCCCATTCTACGGGGTGTTGAAAAAACCAGCTATTAGCCCAAATAAAAGCAAAGCCAAATATTAAGCTGAATATAACCGTGCTGCCTATCCTGACATGTTCCTTTTTCATATTTCTAATAATCCATAAGATGACAATATCCATTTTTACATAATGAAATATAAGAATCACATTATGTCAATATGATTTTCGCATAACCAATACATAAAACAAGAAATAATTAAAATGGAAATTATTTAATATTCTATAGTTTGTGAATAATTTATAGTTGAATTGTAATCTTAATCTCCATTGCCGCTTATGGTACAAATGAGCAAATATAACTTCAGATAGATGGTTGTGGAATATGAAACAACAAAACACGACTCTAAACCACATGTTCTCTGCACTATCGAAAAATCCGAAAGCTAACATCGAAAATTCCTGATTTAATTTTTTTTATGGTTATCTATTTTTAATAGTACATAAGGATTTATGCCTCAAAACCCAATTAATTAACCCTTCTGCTGGGTTTTGCGTCACAAAAAGGATTTTAAATGGACATGAAACACTCTCTTTTTTTTCTTTTTTATCAACTACACACTTCATTTTTCCGCAATTAACCTTACGGATGTTGAGGTACAGAACTCTTTATTTTCAAGCGACTGGAATCACTCGCTTGAGGAGTTCTTGTTACAAATGGGGTAATACAGGATGTATTCAAACACCAGTAAAAGGCGCACCCGCGCAATCTTTGCCTTAAATTTTTTTACCGCAACGCTGTTAACACTCAGTCCCACGGCTATATCCGCTACTACCAGCCAGTATGATGCATTGATTATTGAAGCTCGTAAGGGAAATACCCAACCAGCATTAAGCTGGTTTGCGGATAATACCGATCTCAATAGTGCTCAGATTGCGGACTGGTTGCAGATTGCCTCCTGGGCCGGTCAGGACCAGAAGGTTATTGCCATTTATAACCGCTTTGGTCATCAACCATTACCTGCGCGTGGCTATGCTCCTGTCGCAATGGCATATCGCAATTTACAACAGTGGCAGAAGTCGCTTCAGCTCTGGCAACTGGCGGTGTCAAAAGCGCCACAAAATAACGATTATCGTCGTGGGCAAATTCTCACCCTGGCCGATGCAGGCCAGTACGATATTGCGCTTAATAAACTCGAACAGCTGCAACGTGAAGCACCAGACAAAACTAACACACTGGTTGCAGCGTATATCTACAAGCTGGCAGGTCGCCACCAGGATGAACTACTGGCAATTACTGAAACCTTATCGGCGCCATCATCGTCCAACAATCTTGCGCAGGAATACGCCCAGGCGTTACGTAATAATCAGCTGTCCGCCGCAATTAATGACGCCAGTTTAACCCCGGATATTCGCGCGGATATTCATGCGGAACTGGTCAGGCTCTCATTTATGCCAACCAGAAGTGAAAGTGAACGCTACGCTATTGCCGATCGTGCACTGGAACAATACACCGCTTTAGAGATCCTCTGGAAAGATAACCCGGATCGTACCCTGCAATATCAACGCATTCAGATAGATCATCTCGGGGCATTATTAACCCGCGATCGTTATAAAGACGTCATTGCATACTATCAGCAATTAAAACAAGCGGGTCAAACCGTACCGTCCTGGGCGCAATATTGGGTGGCATCGGCCTATCTCAGAGATCACCAACCACAAAAAGCTCAGGCCATGATGTCTGATCTTTTTTACCATCAGGAAGTTCTGGCCAGCACTTTATCGGAAGAAGAACGTGCGGATCTTTTTTATAGCCATCTTGAGAGTGAAAATTACGCCAGTGCATTGGCTGTTACCCGCCATACGCTTAACAACACACCCGCCTGGCGTCGGGTAATGGGCTCACCGGTAACTTTGCCAAATGACAGCTGGTTGCAGGGATATTCGTTTCTCTCTTCCGTGGCGCAATATGGCAATGATCTTCCTCAGGCGGAAAAAATAACCCGCAACCTGGCAACCAATGCGCCTGGAAATCAGGGCTTACGCATCGATTATGCCAGCGTATTACAGGCGCGTGGCTGGCCGCATGCGGCAGAAACGGAATTAAAAAAAGCCGAGGTGCTCGAACCGCGTAATATTTATCTGGAGGTTGAGCAAGCCTGGAATGCCTTAACATTACAAGAATGGCAACAGGCTACGGTATTAACTGACGATGTGGTGGCCCGTAATCCGCAAGATCCTGGCGTTGTACGTTTAAAACGCGCCGTTGAGGTACATAATCTTGCTGAACTGCGTATTGCGGGCGCCTCAGGTCTGGATGCTGAAGGCCCGGACAGTGGCAAACATGATGTTAATTTTACCAGCGTCATTTACTCACCTCCGGTGAATGATAATTGGCGCGGTTTTGCCGGTTTCGGCTATGCCGATGGGCAATTTAGCGAAGGAAAAGGCATTGTCCGCGACTGGCTGGCGGGGGTTGAATGGCGTTCACGTGATCTCTGGCTGGAAGCAGAATACGCCGGACGCTATTTCAATCATGAACATAAACCCGGCGCAAGATTATCAGGCTGGTACGATTTCAACGACAACTGGCGTGTCGGCTCAGAGCTGCAACGCCTCTCCCATCGTGTACCGTTGCGGGCAATGAAAAATGGCATTACCGGCAATAGCGCACAAGCATATGTACGTTGGTATCAACATGAGCGCCGCCAGTACAGCCTCTCCTGGGCATTTACTGATTTTTCCGACAATAACCAGCGGCACGAAGCGGCAATAGAAGGATCAGAACGTATCTGGTCTTCGGCAAATTTAATTATCGATTTCCAGCCAACTGTCTATTACCAACAGAATACGGAAACAGATACCCCTTACTTTAACCCGCGAAAAACGATCGATATTGTTCCGGCTTTTGAGGCCAGTCATTTGCTCTGGCGTAATTATGAAAATAGCTGGCAACAAATATTCAGTGCTGGTGTGGGCGCGTCCTGGCAAAAAGATTATGGCACGGATGTGATTACGCAACTCGGCTATGGGCAACGTATTAGCTGGAATGACGTCATTGATGCCGGAGCAACCTTACGCTATGAGAAACGACCTTACGACGGCGACAGAGAACATAACTTATATGTTGAATTTGATATGACATTCAAATTTTAAGGATCATTATGTTACGCAAAGGAAAAAGATCTCTCTTTATGCTGGTAAGCATTTTTATGCTTTCGGCATGTCTGAGCCAGCAAAAAAATGAATTCACGCCACCACAACAACGTGAATCATTACAGGCTGAGCAACCATGGCCGCGTAATGGTTTTGTGGCGATTTCATGGCATAACGTCGAAGACGAAGCTGCCGATCAGCGTTTTATGTCGGTGCGTACTTCTGCCCTGCGTGAACAATTCGCCTGGTTACGTGAGAACGGTTATCAACCTGTCAGCATTGCTCAAATTCGTGAGGCACATCGTGGTGGCAAACCGCTACCTGAAAAAGCGGTAGTGCTGACTTTCGATGACGGTTACCAAAGTTTTTACACCCGTGTTTATCCGCTCCTCAAAGCGTTCCAGTGGCCCGCATTATGGGCCCCGGTCGGCAGTTGGATCGATACACCACCTAATCAGCAAGTGAAATTTGGCGATGAAATGGTTGCCCGACACTATTTTGCCACCTGGCAACAAGTGCGTGAAATAGCACGTTCGAAACTGGTTGAAATAGCCTCCCACACCTGGAATTCTCACTACGGTATAGAGGCTAATCCCACCGGTAGCCAATTACCCGTTTTTGTTAATCGCATGTATTTATCAAATAATGGGCGGTATGAAACCGAAGCGGAATATCGCAACCGTATTCGTCAGGATGCAATAAAAATGACCACGCAGTTGCAAAAGAATGCTGGCGTAACTGCCCAGGTCTTTGTCTGGCCCTACGGTGAAGCAAACGGTATTGCGATTGAGGAATTAAAAAAACTGGGCTATGACATGTTCTTTACGCTAGAGTCCGGGCTGGGAAACACTTCCCGGTTAGATTCCATTCCGCGTGTATTAATCGCCAATAATCCATCACTTAAAGAGTTTGCTCAGCAAATTATTCGTGTGCAGGAAACATCACCAGAGCGAGTTATGCACATCGATCTCGATTATGTCTACGATGCTGACCGCCAACAACAGGAGCGGAATCTCGATGTGTTGATTCAGCGGGTGAAAGATATGCAAATTTCCAGTGTATATTTGCAGGCTTTTGCCGATCCGACAGGTGATGGTCTGGTTAAAGAGGTCTGGTTTCCTAATCGCCTGCTACCCATGAAAGCGGATTTGTTTAACCGTGTTGCATGGCAATTAAGGACTCGCGCCGGAGTGGCCGTTTACGCCTGGATGCCGGTGCTGAGTTGGGATTTAGATCCTGCATTACCCCGGGTGGAATATTTGCCCACTGATAAGCAAACATCACAAATTCACCCGACGCAATACCGTCGTCTTTCCCCTTTCGATGACCGGGTACGTGAACAAATTAGTACCCTTTATGAAGATCTTGCAGGTCATGCGTCTTTTGACGGCATTTTGTTTCATGACGATGCCGTGTTGTCAGATTATGAAGATGCCAGTGCCCCTGCAATAGCCGCTTATAAGAAAGCAGGTTTTTCGACGAGTATTCGTGAAATCCGCGAGGATCCTGAGCAATTTAAACGCTGGACGCAATTTAAACGCCAGGCAGTAACAGACTTCACATTAGCGCTAAGTGCCAAAGTCAAAGCGGTTCGCGGTCCACAAATTAAGACTGCGCGAAATATTTTTGCCCTCCCCGTTATGCAACCAGAAAGTGAAGCATGGTTTGCTCAAAACTATGTCGATTTTCTCCAAAGCTATGACTGGACGGCAATCATGGCAATGCCCTATATGGAAGGCGTTGATGAGAAATCTGCGGATAAATGGCTGGTTCAACTGGTGAATCATGTTAAAGCGATTCCACAGGCAAAAGATAAATCAATTTTAGAATTACAGACACAAGACTGGAAAGTGAATGGTCAACATCAGGCTATTCAATCGCAAATAATCGCTCACTGGATGAGCCTTCTACAACTCAATGGAGTGAAAAACTATGGTTATTACCCTGATGATTTTCTGCGCAATCAGCCTGAAATAAAGGTCATTCGTCCTCAGTTCTCCACAGCCTGGTATCCAAAAAATGACTAATCGCATCGTATCGTTTTTTATATTGTGTCTGGTGTTATTTATTCCCTTGAGTGTTGCGTTCTTCCACTCTGGCGAATTAATGATGAGATTCGTGTTCTTCTGGCCATTTTTTATGTCCATTATGTGGATCGTTGGTGGTGTCTATTTCTGGTTTCACCGCGAACGCCACTGGCAATGGGGGGAAAATGCACCAGCACCGCAACTTAAGGATAATCCACCGATCTCAATTATCATTCCCTGCTTTAATGAAGAGAAAAATGTTGAGGAAACTATTCATGCGGCTTTAGCGCAGCGATATGAAAATATTGAAGTGATTGCCGTTAATGACGGTTCATCAGATCAAACTCAGGCGATACTGGATCGGCTGGCCTCGCTACACCCCAAATTGCGTGTCATTCACCTTGCGCAAAACCAGGGTAAAGCGATTGCCCTGAAAACCGGTGCAGCAGCGGCAAGAAGTGAGTATTTAGTCTGTATTGATGGCGACGCCTTGCTGGATCGCGATGCGGCAGCCTATATAGTGGAGCCCATGCTATACAATCCGCGCGTCGGCGCGGTGACCGGAAACCCGCGTATTCGCACACGATCCACGCTGGTTGGCAAAGTTCAGGTTGGCGAGTTCTCATCAATTATTGGTCTGATCAAACGTACCCAGCGCGTCTACGGTAACGTTTTTACCGTTTCCGGTGTTATCGCCGCATTTCGTCGCAGTGCACTGGCAGAAGTTGGTTACTGGAGTGACGATATGATCACCGAAGATATTGATATTAGCTGGAAGCTGCAACTGAATCAGTGGACAATTTTTTACGAACCACGAGCGCTGTGCTGGATATTAATGCCGGAAACGTTAAAAGGGCTGTGGAAACAACGGTTGCGTTGGGCGCAGGGGGGCGCGGAAGTCTTCCTGAAAAATTTAAATAAATTGTGGCAATGGAAAAATCATCGGATGTGGCCGCTATTTTTTGAATATTGTCTGACCACCACCTGGGCTTTTACCTGTTTGATTGGTTTGTTCATCTTTATTGCCCAACAACTTGGCGTACCTATAAATGTTGAGCTTAGCCATCTTGCCGCGACTCACACTGCCGGGATATTGCTATGCACATTATGTCTGCTGCAATTTTTAGTGAGTTTGATTATTGAAAACCGCTATGAACAAAATATGGCTTCATCATTGTTCTGGATTATCTGGTTCCCGGTCGTCTTCTGGACGCTTAGTCTGGCAACGACTCTGGTGTCTTTTACCCGGGTTATGCTGGTGCGTAAAAAGAAACGCGCCCGTTGGATAAGCCCGGATCGTGGAATAATGCGAGGTTAATATGAATAATTTGATTATTACTACTAAGCGCAGCCCGTTACGGAAATTATTTGATTATCTGGCGACCTTTGTATTATGGATTCTGTTCGCATTTTTTATCTTTCATTTTCTTGATGCAATGCTAAGTGGTGTTTTCTGGGAAAGTGAAGCAAGGAACAGATTGCAATTTTACTTCATGTTGGCTGTCGCCAATGCCATCGTGCTCATTCTCTGGGCGTTCTATAATATGCTGCGTTTTCAGAAGCAGCAGTATAATGCGGCTCTTCATTATAATTCCCGGCAATTTGCCCAGAGCCTGGGGATATCAGAAGAGTTGTATCAGCAAATACAGAACAGCCGCAAAATGCGCGTACATTTTAATAACCACGGGCAAATTAAATTGGTCATTGCCGAAAAATTGTTGGGAAGAATGTAAACAAAGCCCGGTTCGCCCGGGCTCTGCGCTTATAACACACTTAACTGTAGGCATGTAGCGTACGTTGGCAAAGTGCCGAACGTACGCAATCCTCTTTACCGAATCGGATGATCCCGACCATTTCATCTTCTTCGAAACGTTCCAGCGCGTCACTTAATCCGGAGCGCACGCCACGAGGTAAATCGCATTGCGTGATATCACCGTTGACAATAACCGTCACGTTCTCCCCGAGGCGGGTTAAAAACATTTTCATTTGTGCGGCAGTCACATTCTGCGCCTCGTCAAGAATGACGACTGCATTTTCAAAGGTACGTCCACGCATATAGGCGAACGGCGCGATTTCGACCTTCCCTATTTCTGGTCGCAGACAGTACTGCATAAAGGAAGCCCCTAAGCGCCGGACCAGCACGTCGTAGACCGGGCGAAAATAGGGAGCAAACTTTTCTGCGATATCTCCAGGTAAGAAGCCCAGATCTTCATCGGCTTGCAGAACTGGACGGGTGACAATAATCCTGTCGACATCCTTATGTATCAGGGCCTCTGCCGCTTTTGCGGCACTGATCCAGGTTTTTCCGCACCCGGCTTCGCCCGTGGCAAATATTAGCTGCTTACTCTCAATAGCCTTCAGATAGTGCAATTGCGCTTCATTTCGCGCGAGGATGGGCGAGGTATCGCGACTGTCGCGGGCCATACCAATGGCTTCTACGCCGCTCATCTGCACAAGCGAGGTGACCGATTCTTCTTCACGCTGCTTATGGCTGCGCGAATCCCGTCTCAGCACACGTTTTGCCTCGCGACGAGCTTTGATCACTGCTTTTTGTCTTCCCATGGAGAGCACCTTGAGTTGTTTGTATTCATCACACGCGCCGTTGGCAGCGCGATTATGCGCACGAACATCAGAGGGTTGGCTTCCTTGTAAGCCATAGTTTGCTGTTGGATAAAATGCCGAAAAACGGCTACGCACACCGTTTGCGGCGTCGGTAACACGAGTAAAGAGAGGAAGTGAGAAAAATACAGAGTGACGAAGTTGCTACCGGAGGAGAAATCTCCGCGAGTGGTGGAGCGTTGCTTAACAAAACATTGTCCAGAACAGGACGTTACCATCCGCGATCTCCATAGTGACTGACTATCACTGCCGGGAACTTCCGCTGCTACCTAATAATTACAACAGAACTCGCATTCATTGCAACAATATATTCACCTATATTTAACGATAAACACCCATTTCAGTGACATTAGTTTCTACTGGAAAGATGACAGAGTGATGACAGTGATGAAAAAAGCTGTGTGCTTTCAGCAGGATTCGCAGGGCTGATAAAATGTGCCTTGTGTTTGCCAGATGCGGCGCGAACACCTTACCCGACCTGCAAGTGATTGATAATTTGTACACAAAACTCATGCCCGATAAACCTGCGCATCGGGCATATTTGCGTCGATCAAACCTGTAATAGCGCCCTTCCAAGATAATCGCTCGCGTCCTTCACCCCCGGCAGCGCAAAAAAATAACCGCCGCCGATGGGTTTAACGTATTCCTCCAGCGCTTCACCATTGAGCCTTTTTTGTACTGTCAGGAAGCCCTTTTCCAGATCGTGTTGGTAGCAGACAAACAGCAACCCCATATCCAGTTGCCCGGAGTTGGTGACGCCCAGTGAATAACTGTAGCCACGACGCAGCATCAGACTGGACTCGCTCTCCGTCGTGCGGGGATTCGCCAGCCGGATATGGCTGTCCAGCGCGATCACCTTCCCTTCCGGGTCGCTGGCATAATCCGGCACATCGTGCTCATGCTGCATTCCCAGCGGCGCACCAGTTTGCTTATCTCGACCAAAAATTGTCTGCTGTTCTTTCAGCGGCGTTCTGTCCCAAAATTCCACTCGAAACTGAATCAACCGCACCGCCTGGTAGCTGCCGCCGATAGCCCAGGCAGGCTCCTGCTGATCTGCCGTCACCCACACCACTTTTTGCATCAACTTCGCATTCTGGCTATCGGGATTGGCGGTGCCGTCTTTAAAGCCCAGCAAATTTATCGGCGTCTCTTTGCCTTTACTGCGCGCCGCGTGATCAGAAATAAACCCTTCCCGCTTCCAGCGCACACTGAGCAAATCCGGCGTGTGTTTAATGATATCGCGCAGTGCATGGATCACCGTGTCCTGGGTATTGGCGCAAATCTGTAGCAACACATCACCATGACATAACGCCGCATCAAGCGAGTCGTTAGGGAAACGTGTCATCTTCTGCAACTTTTTCGGCATCTGCTGCGCAAGGCCAAAACGCTCATCAAACAATGAGTGGCCCACCGATAACGTGATGGTGAGATTATCGGGCGCAATGTAGCCGCCAAGAATGCCGGAATCGCGTGGTGGCAGGCGTGGATTTGGCGTTTCTGGTGCCGCTCCGCCCTGAGTCAGAAAAGCAAAACGCTGAGTCAACAAGCGAAACAATCGCTCAAGATCAGCTTTATCGCTGGCAAGCACATCAAACGCCACCAGCATCATTGCCGCCTGCTGCGGCGTCAGAATACCCGCCTGATGTTCGCCATAAAACGGCTGCGCTTCACTGCGCGCATCCGGTGAAAGCGTCCCCGGCGCACTTAGTGGTTTTTGCGCATGCGCTACCGGGCAACTTCCCGCCAGTGCCAGCGCGCCAATCCCTTTCAGTAAACGTCGGCGTGACGGTTCATTCACGCCGTTTTCATCTTCATACTGCATAACGCTTAATCCAGCCCCAGCACACCGCGAAGTTGCGCCAGATCTTCCGCCAGCGCAGTAATCGGCCCTTTCAGCGCATTACGATCGGCATCGGTCAATTTGTCGTAGGTTTCAAAACCGTCTTTAGTACGGTATTTCGCCAGAATGGTATCGACCTTTTTGAAGTTAGCATCGACTTTTGCCAGCAGTTCCGGGTTGGCTTTTTGTAGTTGTGGACGCAGCAGATCGACAATTTTCTGCGAGCCTTCAACGTTAGCCTGGAAGTCCCACAGATCGGTGTGGCTGTAGCGATCTTCTTCACCGCTGATTTTACTGGCAGCCACTTCCTCAATCAGTCCGGCTGCCCCGCCGACCACTTTTGACGGAGGGAAAGCCAGTTCACTGATGCGTTTTTGCAAATCGGCCACATCGGTATAAAGCTGGTCAGCGTACTGATCCATTCCTTTGGTAGTGTTGTCGCCAAACAAGGCTTTTTCCAGACGATGGAATCCGGTGAATTTCGGATCGCCGGCTTTTTGCTCGTAATCATCTTCACGGGCGTCAATGCTGCCATCCAGATCGGAGAAAAGTTCAGCAATCGGTTCGATGCGCTCATAGTGCTGGCGCGTCGGCGCATACAGTGCTTTCGCTTTTTCGATATCGCCTGCTTTGATGGCGTCGGTAAAGGCTTTGGTGTCGGTCACCAGTTGCGTGGTTTCCGCCATGACATACGCTTTATATGCAATAATTGCACCACCAAGACTTAACAGCGCATCACTTTGCGCCGCATCCGCCGTTGCTTCACCTTTGACGATCAACTTCCCTTTCGGGTTAGTCAGCAGACCGCAGGTCATATCGTATTCGCCAGGCTGTAAATTCGCCGTCATTTTCTGGCTAAAACCAGGGGCGATATTTTCCCGCTCTTCCACCACCATCACGCCTTTGAGGATCTCCCACTCCAGCGCCTTCTGGCTGTGGTTCTGAATAATGAACTGTGTTTTCCCGGCGTTAACCGTAATGGTCATCGGTTCGCACTGTTTATCTGTCACAGTGACTTTGACCTGCGGAACATCAGCAGCGTTAGCCATAAAAGCAGAAGAGAACAGCGCAGCCACGCTCAACTGCAATGCGTTACGGCGGAAGTTAATGGTCATGACGAGACTATCCCTTTAAAGTATGTTGTAACTAAGCAAGAGTTTGCGTCATTTTCGTTACGCGGAGCGAGACGCTGTCGCCCCTGCGCGCGGCGGCAGAGCAAATGCCACCAGCGCCGGGATGAGATAAATAAACCAGACGGCGACTTCGCTGACGCTCGGCGCTTCCTGATAACCAAAGATACCTTCCATCAGCGTACCGAACAGCGAGTGAGTTGAGAGCACCGCGCTCATATCGAAGGCGATTTCCTGAAAGTGGTTCCACAGCCCGGCTTCATGAAACGCGCGAATAGCACCAGCTGCCAGCCCTGCGGCGACGAAGAGAATAAACAGGCTGGTCCATTTAAAAAACGCGCCAAGATTGAGGCGAATACCGCCCCAGTAGAGCAGGAAGCCGAGCACCACGGCTGTAGCAAGACCGAGCATTGCACCCAGCGGAGGCCAGATCCCGACATCTTGTTGAAACGCCGCCAGCAGGAAAAAGACCGACTCCAGTCCTTCCCTTGCAACGGCAAAAAAGACCATCATCACCAGCGCCCGGCCATGATGATTCCCACGCTGCAATGCGCTATCGACTGCCTGTTCCAGTTGCACTTTGACGTTGCGCGACACTTTACGCATCCAGAAAACCATCCAGGTGAGGATCACCACGGCAATCACCGCCACGATACCTTCGAACAATTCCTGCTCTTTTTGCGGAAATTCGCCGGTGGTTTCATTAATGAAGATACCCAGCCCCAGGCACAACGCAGCGGCTAGAAACACGCCAATCCACATGACACCAATCCATCGACCTCGCTGGGTACGCTTAAGATAGCTGGCAATCAGGCTGACAATCAGCGCGGCTTCAAGTCCTTCGCGCAACATAATGAGAAACGGAACAAACATGCCACCCACCCTTAAACGTTTTTCTGAGTCAATCTATGCAAAGAAAAGTAAATCGCAGTGATAGCGATTATCATTACGGTGAAGAAAAACACAAGCGGAATGTAGTGATAATGATGAGGAAATGTAAATTTTTTTTGAGAGAAAATGCAGAGGGCAATCACTGATTGCCCTCTGCCTGCTTCTGATTATGACGTGGGATTTTCGGTAAAACGCCTTCCCTTACCCTTCCTGCAACCGTGACGGCGGCGCTGAATGATAGTGCGCGTCGGCGTCAGCAAAGCGTTTTTGCATCGCCGCTGACGGTGCTTTACCCAGTAAACTAAACACCACAATCCCAATGCTACCGAAGATAAAGCCCGGAATAATTTCGTACAGACCCAGCCAGCCGAACTGTTTCCAGACAATAACCGTCAGCGCGCCAATGATCATCCCCGCCAGTGCACCGTTACGCGTCATGCGTGACCACATCACTGAGAACAGCACCACCGGACCAAACGCCGCACCGAAGCCTGCCCACGCGTAGCTTACTAAGCCCAGCACACGGTTTTCAGGATTCGCCGCCAGCGCAATTGCCACCAGCGCCACCACCAACACCATCACACGCCCTACCCACACCAGTTCTTTCTGGCTGGCATGTTTACGCAGAAATGCTTTGTACAGATCTTCGGTAATCGCACTGGAGCACACCAGCAGCTGGCAACTTAACGTCGACATCACCGCCGCCAGAATCGCCGACAACAGAATCCCGGCAATCCACGGGTTAAACAATATTTGTGCCAGTTCGATAAACACGCGCTCAGAGTTCTGGTTTACCGCACCGGCAACCGCTGGATTATTGTTAAAGTATGCAATGCCGAAGAAACCGACCGCCACCGCGCCTGCCAGACAGAGGATCATCCAGGTCATGCTGATACGACGCGCATGGACAATGCTATAGTGAGAATCCGCCGCCATAAAACGCGCCAGAATATGCGGCTGACCGAAGTAACCCAGCCCCCAGCCCATCAGCGAGATAATGGCGACAAAATTCAACCCTTTGAGCATATCCACGTTTTCAATGCTCTTTTGTTTGATCACTTCCAGCGAGTCGCCAAACCCACCGACGCTAATGATCACGATAACCGGCGTCAGGATCAGGGCAAAAATCATCAGGCTGGCCTGTACAGTGTCAGTCCAGCTCACCGCAAGGAAACCACCAATAAAGGTGTAAAGGATCGTCGCCGCAGCTCCCGCCCACAGAGCCGTTTCGTAGCTCATGCCAAAGGTGCTTTCAAACAGACGCGCGCCAGCCACAATGCCCGAAGCACAATAAATGGTGAAGAACAGCAAAATTACCAGCGCGGAGATAATGCGCAAAATACGGCTTTTATCTTCAAAACGCCCGGTGAAATAATCCGGCAATGTTAAGGCGTTATTATTGTATTCGGTATGCACACGCAAGCGCCCGGCCACCAGCTTCCAGTTAATCCACGCGCCTAATGTCAGGCCAATGGCGATCCAGCTTTCGGAAATCCCGGAAAGAAAGACTGCACCCGGTAATCCCATTAACAGCCAGCCGCTCATATCCGACGCACCTGCCGATAATGCCGTCACGAATGGCCCAAGGCTGCGACCGCCAAGAATATAGTCGTCGAAGTTTTTGGTTGATCGCCAGGCGATGAACCCAATCAATATCATGCCAAAAATATAGACACAGAATGTCACCAACATCGGTGTGCTAATAGCCATCTAAAGTCTCCAAAAAATTATTATCGGCAATGTCGAAACTTGCCGTTATATCTGCCACCGGAACGGGGTAACAGAGTTTATGTTTTCCCAGGGCGACCGTATCCTGCCGGAAGCGCTGGTTATTCACAATCGATTTAACACACCATTTACATTAAATTTTAGTGCTCAGCGATACTATTTTTCATCAGGTTGCACTCCCTCACATTTTTTTCGGTTGCACCTTTCAAAAATGTTAACTGCCGCAGAGAAAAAGTCTGAGTTATTTTTTTAATCCCTGTCATATCGATTTCTTTTATTAACATTTCATTCATTTTTAAGCTTGCTACGCAGGTCACATTTAACATGGTTGCACAAAGTTGCAACATCATGGATATTTCACGATAACGTTAAGTTGCACCTTTCAGAACAACAGGAGTAATGGCATGGGAACCACCACCATGGGGGTTAAGCTGGACGACGCGACGCGTGAACGCATTAAGTCTGCCGCGACACGTATCGATCGCACACCGCACTGGTTAATTAAGCAGGCGATTTTTTCTTATCTTGAACAACTGGAAAACAGCGATACTCTGCCGGAGCTACCTGCGCTGCTTTCTGGCGCGGCCAATGAGAGCGATGAAGTACCGAATCCGGCAGAGGAACCACACCAGCCATTCCTCGACTTTGCCGAGCAAATTTTGCCACAGTCGGTTTCCCGTGCGGCTATCACCGCTGCCTATCGCCGCCCGGAAACCGAAGCGGTTTCGATGCTGCTGGAACAAGCTCGCCTGCCGCAGCCAGTTGCTGAACAGGCGCACAAACTGGCGTATCAACTGGCCGATAAACTGCGTAATCAAAAAAATGCCAGTGGTCGCGCAGGCATGGTTCAGGGATTATTGCAGGAGTTTTCGCTGTCATCGCAGGAAGGCGTGGCGCTGATGTGTCTGGCGGAAGCGCTATTGCGTATTCCCGACAAAGCCACCCGTGATGCGTTAATACGCGACAAAATCAGCAACGGTAACTGGCAGTCACATATTGGTCGTAGCCCGTCGCTGTTTGTTAATGCTGCCACCTGGGGGCTTCTCTTTACCGGCAAACTGGTTTCTACCCATAACGAAGCCAGCCTCTCCCGTTCGCTGAATCGTATTATCGGTAAGAGTGGCGAACCGCTAATCCGCAAAGGTGTGGATATGGCGATGCGCCTGATGGGCGAGCAGTTCGTCACTGGTGAAACCATCGCGGAAGCGTTAGCCAATGCCCGCAAGCTGGAAGAGAAAGGTTTCCGTTACTCCTACGATATGCTTGGCGAAGCCGCACTGACCGCAGCGGACGCGCAGGCGTATATGGTTTCCTATCAGCAGGCGATTCACGCCATTGGTAAAGCCTCCAATGGTCGCGGCATTTATGAAGGTCCGGGCATTTCAATCAAGCTGTCGGCGCTGCATCCGCGCTACAGCCGCGCCCAGTATGACCGGGTAATGGAAGAGCTTTACCCACGTCTGAAATCATTAACCTTGCTGGCGCGTCAGTACGATATTGGTATTAACATTGATGCCGAAGAGGCCGATCGTCTGGAGATCTCCCTCGATCTGTTGGAAAAGCTTTGTTTCGAGCCTGAACTGGCAGGCTGGAACGGCATCGGTTTTGTTATTCAGGCTTATCAAAAACGCTGCCCGCTGGTGATCGATTACCTGATTGATCTCGCCACCCGCAGCCGTCGCCGTCTGATGATTCGCCTGGTGAAAGGCGCGTACTGGGATAGTGAAATCAAACGTGCGCAAATGGACGGCCTTGAAGGTTATCCGGTTTATACCCGCAAGGTGTATACCGATGTTTCTTATCTCGCTTGTGCGAAAAAGCTGCTGGCGGTGCCAAATCTCATTTACCCGCAGTTTGCAACGCACAACGCCCACACGCTGGCGGCGATTTATCAACTGGCAGGTCAAAACTACTATCCGGGTCAGTACGAGTTCCAGTGCCTGCATGGTATGGGCGAGCCACTGTATGAGCAGGTCACCGGGAAAGTTGCCGACGGCAAACTTAACCGTCCGTGTCGTATTTATGCTCCGGTCGGTACCCATGAAACACTGCTGGCGTATCTGGTGCGTCGCCTGCTGGAAAACGGTGCTAACACCTCGTTTGTTAACCGTATTGCTGATACCTCTTTGCCACTGGATGAACTGGTTGCCGATCCAGTCACTGCAGTAGAAAAACTGGCGCAACAGGAAGGGCAAACTGGATTACCCCATCCGAAAATTCCCCTGCCGCGCGATCTTTACGGTCACGGGCGCGACAACTCGGCAGGGCTGGATCTCGCCAATGAACACCGGCTGGCATCACTCTCCTCTGCCCTGCTCAACAGTGCACTGCAAAAATGGCAGGCCTTGCCAATGCTGGAACAACCGGTAGCGGCTGGTGAGATGTCGCCCGTTATTAACCCGGCAGAGCCGAAAGATATTGTGGGCTATGTGCGTGAAGCCACGCCGCGTGAAGTAGAACTGGCGCTGGAAAGTGCGGTTAATAACGCGCCAATCTGGTTTGCCACGCCTCCGGCTGAACGCGCGGCGATTTTGCATCGCGCTGCCGTGCTGATGGAAAGCCAGATGCAGCAACTGATTGGTATTCTGGTGCGTGAAGCCGGAAAAACCTTCAGTAACGCCATTGCCGAAGTGCGTGAAGCCGTCGATTTTCTCCACTACTACGCGGGACAGGTGCGGGATGATTTCGCTAACGAAACCCACCGTCCATTAGGGCCTGTGGTGTGTATCAGCCCGTGGAATTTCCCGCTGGCGATTTTCACCGGGCAAATCGCTGCCGCACTGGCGGCAGGTAACAGCGTACTGGCAAAACCGGCAGAACAAACGCCGCTGATTGCCGCACAAGGGATTGCCATTTTGCTGGAAGCGGGTGTACCGCCAGGCGTGGTGCAGTTGTTGCCCGGTCAGGGTGAAACCGTAGGCGCGCAACTGACGGGTGATGATCGCGTGCGCGGGGTGATGTTTACCGGTTCAACCGAAGTCGCTACGTTACTGCAACGCAATATCGCCAGCCGCCTGGACGCTCAGGGCCGCCCAATTCCACTCATCGCAGAAACCGGCGGCATGAACGCGATGATTGTCGATTCCTCCGCCCTGACCGAACAGGTCGTCGTGGATGTACTGGCCTCGGCCTTCGACAGTGCAGGTCAGCGTTGTTCGGCGCTGCGCGTGCTGTGCCTGCAAGATGAGATTGCCGACCACACGCTGAAAATGCTGCGCGGCGCAATGGCCGAATGCCGGATGGGTAATCCGGGTCGCCTGACCACCGATATCGGTCCGGTGATTGATGGCGAAGCGAAGACCAATATTGAGCGCCATATTCAGACCATGCGTAGCAAAGGCCGTCCGGTGTTCCAGGCGGTGCGGGAAAACAGTGAAGATGCCCGCGAATGGCAAAGTGGCACCTTTGTCGCCCCGACGCTGATCGAACTGGATGATTTTGCCGAATTGCAAAAAGAGGTCTTTGGTCCGGTGCTGCATGTGGTGCGTTACAACCGTAATCAGTTGCCGGAACTGATCGAACAGATTAACGCTTCCGGTTATGGTCTGACGCTTGGCGTCCATACGCGCATTGATGAAACCATTGCCCAGGTCACTGGCTCGGCCCATGTCGGTAATCTGTATGTTAACCGTAATATGGTGGGCGCAGTGGTTGGGGTGCAACCATTCGGCGGCGAAGGGTTGTCCGGCACCGGGCCGAAAGCTGGCGGCCCGCTCTATCTCTACCGTCTGCTGGCGAATCGCCCGGAAAGTGCGCTGGCGGTGACACTGGCGCGTCAGGATGCAGAGTATCCGGTCGATGCGCAGTTGAAAGCCGCATTGACTCAGCCGCTAAATGCACTGCGGGAATGGGCGGCAAACCGTCCAGAATTGCAGGCGTTATGTACGCAATATGGCGAGTTGGCGCAGGCAGGAACACAACGATTGTTGCCAGGGCCGACGGGTGAACGCAACACCTGGACGCTGCTGCCGCGTGAGCGCGTGTTGTGTATTGCGGATGATGAACAGGATGCGCTGACTCAGCTCGCCGCCGTGCTGGCGGTGGGTAGCCAGGTGCTGTGGCCGGATGATGCGCTGCATCGTCAGTTAGTGAAGGCATTGCCATCGGCAGTCAGCGAACGTATTCAACAGGCGAAAGCGGAAAATATAACCGCTCAACCCTTTGATGCGGTGATCTTCCACGGTGATTCGGATCAGCTTCGCGCATTGTGTGAAGCCGTTGCCGCGCGGGATGGTGCAATTGTTTCAGTGCAGGGTTTTGCCCGTGGCGAAAGCAATATCCTGCTGGAACGGTTGTATATCGAGCGTTCGCTGAGCGTGAATACCGCTGCCGCTGGCGGTAACGCCAGTTTAATGACGATCGGTTAAGCAGGTTGCCGGATGCGACGTGCAACGCGTCTCATCCGGCATGATCGGTAGCAACGCTCATTTCATCAGCTGCTAACCAACGCATGGTAATGTCATGGATACGGGTCAACCTCATTAGGCTTGCGTGTTTTCAATAATTTCAACATCCAGGTATATTGTTCTGGATTTGGTCTGATAAAACTTTCTATCTCTTCATTTATCCGTCGGGCTATCGTTTTATCATCTGCTGTCGATAAATCGACCATTGGAGTGTGAATTTCAATGGTCAGGATATGTTTTTTTGCATCGTAGGTAGGAAAGAGGGGGATAATCTTCGCCTGAGTTATTTTAGCCAACCGTCCTGGTACAGGTAATGTCGCTTTATAAGTTGCGAAAAAAAATCAACAAACTCACTATGCTCTGGACCATGATCCTGATCAGGTAAGTAATATCCCCAATATCCCTGACGTACAGACTGAATAAATGGTTTTATCCCGTCATTTCGGGCATGTAGTCTTCCACCGAAAATACGGCGTACAACATTCCAGGTATAATCCAACACCGCATTACGCTGGTTATGGAACATAGCTGCCATTTTTTGGTTCTGAAAAGCCATCAACATCGCCGGAAGATCTACACACCAACCATGCGGAACAAGAAAAATTACTTTGTCGTTGTTATATTTAATTTCTTCCAGGATATTTTTATTTTTCCAGTGTACGCGCGGAAGGATTTTTTCCGGCCCGCGAATAACTAACTCTGCCAGCATCACGATAGATTGCAATGCTGTGGCAAACATAGCGTCAACAATGCTCTCGCATTCTTTCTTACTACGTTCCGGGAAGCAAAGAGCCAGATTAATCAATGCCCGCCGACGAGCATTTTTCCCCAACCGTCCGACCACACGCCCAAGTTTACCCAGAGCAGGATCACGAATTGATGGAGGGATGAACGCAAAGATTACTATGATTATCAGGCCACACCATGTACTCCAATAACGCGGAAGTAAGAAAGATTTCTTAAATTCAGGAATAAACTCAAACTGTTTTTTTCTCATTTTTTATATAAGCTGGCTTGTTTTATTACATTACTGGCGAGGCAAGATGCCAAAAGTGTTACCTGCCAGACTCTGACTAATTCAGGCGGGCCGTAATCTCCTCACGAATCTGATCCAACAATGCATACCGTTTTCTATATTCTGACCTTTTTTTACTGGGAAGATCATCAAGCGGCTTACGCTCGACACATATCGGCAATCGATACCAGTTATTGTGTGGTCGGCCAGCAATAGATTCCCAAAAATCACTGTATACGGCAACAAAGGTTTTACTCTTTTGGTAGCGGTATCTCAACTGTTTGAAAACATGACTCTGCTCGCTGACGGCTAAAATATCAGTAATACCACAGAATCCCATCAACGAACAAAGAACCTCAAAAATAATTCGCTTCGGAAATAGCCCATAACAGGCTTTAGTGGCATCCCGAATAACTTCCGGGCCAATATTTTTTGGTGCTCCCTGTAGTCCGCCAATAAACGCACAACGGTCGTTCTTTGTCCTAATAATGGAACACGATAGTCGGGCAACAGGTATCTTGTTGAAATAAAGTGATAGCATTAATTCCCCTTCACGGTCAAAGTTGCATGGAGAACACTGAATATCAAAATGTTCACCATTTTTTCCCGCGAATTGAATGAGCGATACTGTCTCACACGGAAATAAAAACGTCTGATATTTATGCGGTAAACTCTGAACAAATCGATAATGTCCGATAATATACTCCCCGCGGGTATGTGCACATCCCCCTTTATGTAAATAAGGTCTATGGATTTTTGCAGGTAATGTAGGGTGTATCTCCAGGAGTTTATCGATGGATTGTAGTGAAAGTAACTTATAATAATACTGAACGCTGGCAACAGGATTTAATATGCATCGCAGAAGATACATGAATCTAAATTTCTTGTTCTCCCATTTTCCATGCAGAGAACCACGGGCCAAAAGAACTTCTTTCAGGAAAGCTGAAAATAGCAAGCTGGTCATAAGATATCCGTAAATATGGCACTAATGGAATATACTGGAAGTTATTTATTCACAACTAGCAAAACCTGGAATAATCGATACTGTTTTGTTAATATCAAAACGGTTTGCCACATCATATTTTGCCTGATGTGCCATTTGGCAGAAGTGTTCTGGTCGTTCAAAAAAATCATTCAGTGCACTTCTCCAAACTTGCATATCCCCGGCGGGTAACAATGTTCCCGTCCGGTTATGCTGAATCACATCGGGAAGTCCTCCAACGTGATTTGCAAATACAGGTATGGAAAACACGGAAGCCTCAGCAGCAACCATGCCAAAAGATTCGTTTTCAGAAGGCATGACGATCAGATTAGCAATTTTATATATTGATGATACAGGGAAAATACCACCAGAAATCAACACATTATCATGCATATCTAAATCATCAACGATAGCTCGCAGACGTCTCTCATTCTCAACACTCCCGCTGCCAACGACCAACCATCGAAACTTTCGGCCTTCCTTTTTCAGGCGGAATAACAAATTCAGCATGAATTCATGTCCTTTCTCAGGACGTAACATACCGATTTGTACGATAACCGGCCCCTCCCCTGAGTCTGCTAACCACGCCTTTATATGAGGAGGAACAGGACTGTGGGACTCTTCATATATCTTATCGAAATCAAAACCAGGGGGAACGATAGTAATGTTTGTGCGGACACCGCAGTGCATCAAGTGTTTTCTGGTCGCTTCTCCAGGCACTATTATGTCATCACATAAATAATTTAATGAAAAATTTTTTGTTCTCTTTGTCAGGTATGTCTTCTGCCTGATAATACGGAATCTGTCTTTCCAGCATAGCAACCGTGTCAAACCAACAATATTACTGTCATGACCACTATGGCAAATAACCACATGTGGTCTAAAACGTTGACATATCCCCAGTAATTTTAATACCGATGAAATGTGAAGACTGTTTTTAAAGGGAACAAAGATAACATCAATATTTTGTTTTTTCGCTTCGGAAGCTATTTTACTTTTTTCCCTGCAAACCAGTAAGACAGAATGCCTTTTTTTTCTTATAGCTACCATTTGGGCCACAGTCTGTAGTTCTTGCCCGCCAATATTGGGCGACGATTCAGTGAATAATATATTCATTGTTTGGTAATCCCTCTACTTTTTAGCTATGGCCAATAAAATTTGTCGTGACTTACTGACCATGCAAACATCCTTTTACATCGGAATATTGCTCATAGTTCACTGGCGCAGAAATTTTAGAAACATTCTATTCGAGAAATATATGAATCCAATGCTTCTCTCGTTCTGTTGCATTCTCATAAATGTTATAACACATGCAAATTGAAGCATGACGACTATATTCATCAATCAGTTACTCTGGGGCCTTTATAAAGGGCCAACAAAGAAGAAAACAGTGGTGTCGTATAACAGAAAAGACGTCTTTTAAGCCATGCCGAGTGTTCTCGCTCTTTAGTGCTAATCCGTCCCAAACGCAAGGTTCCATTTGTACGGTTATTCATTCTTCTTTCTGTTGTGTATAAATACGAAAACCCAAGTTCTTCAGCCACTTTAATATAATTGCTATTGTAATATCCTTCTGGCCAGCAAAAATGTTTACTGCACTTCCCTATTTTATCCAGAAATACTTTTCTGCTCTCCAGAATATCTTGCTTAAGATATTGACATTGTTCTTCCCGAGAACTGTACATTTTGTCCCAGCGAATATGAGAATGGGTATGAATGTGGAATTCAACCAATCCTGAACTCAGCATTACGGCTACTTCTGACCAACGAAGCATCACATCATCAGCATTATCTTTATTTATTATTTGCTCACAATCCTGATGAGAATACTCTCTTTTCTGAAATGACCGTATCGGACCATCACCTATAAGTCCGGCAATCAAAAATATATGAGCTTTGAGATTAAACTCTTTTAATACCGGATAGACCTGAAACCAGTTATCCAGATAGCCATCATCAAAAGTCAACATTACACTTTTACGAGGAAGTTCACCACCTTCGTAAAAATATTCAATTTCATCTGAAGTCACCGTTTTCCATTTATGATCAGCCAACCATTTCATCTGCTCCCGAAATGTTTTTGGCGAAAGTGTGACAAGCCCTGGACAGTTACTGACATGATGGTACATCAACACAGGGAGATTTTTTGCCTTTCGCATATATTTCTTTTTTTTCAGAAAAAATTCTATTAAATTGATAGATTACAAATATTACATCATCGGGCGCTATAAAATAGTGCCCGATAATTTTTATGTTCTTGTATTAGATATTAGCGAATTGGAAGTGATATAAAAATCAGGTCAATCATGTATATTCGATACACTGTTGCCAGACCATGTTTACCTTACACAAAGAAGATCCGAAGCTCGTGTTGTATATCGTGGTGACAACATCCCACGCTTCATCTTCCACTCTTGCTGGATGCCCTGCCCGGCAAAATAGAGCGTGCCACGACCTTCCCTGGCATTGAGCATGTCGAGCACAGCCATCAACTCCTCACTACCAGCGCGCGGTGCGTTGTCATCAAACAAATTCAGTTGCGCCACTCCACGACTAAAAAAATCCCCCAACATCACCCCCGCTTTCTGGTAGCGATGCTCCTCTTGCCATATTGCATCCAGGCATCGGATCGCCGCCTTAATAATATCCCTGCTGTCCTGAGTGGGCGTCAGCAGCTTCACCGAAGCGCTATTGCTGTAATACGGTTCATTAAGCGAAAACGGCGATGTTTTTACAAACGTGGAGATAAAGCGGCAATACTGGTGCTCGCTACGCAGTTTTTCTGCCGCACGTGAGGCATAACTGCATATGGCCTGGCGCATCGCCTCGTAGTCGGTTACGCGTTCGCCAAACGACCGCGAGCAGACGATCTCTTGTTTTGCTGGCGCAAATTCTTCCATTTCCAGGCAAGGTTCACCACGCAACTCCCGTACTGTTCTTTCAAGCACCACATTAAAGTGTTTTCGAATAAAGCGGATATCCGTATCCGCGAGATCAAGTACGGTTTTTATTCCCATCGCCTCCAGCTTTTTGCTGATGCGTCGGCCAATCCCCCAGACGTCCTCAACCGGAAGTACCGCCATTAATTTGCGCTGACGCTCGCGGTTCGATAAATCCACCACGCCCCCAGTTTGTCTTTGCCATTTTTTAGCCGCATGGTTGGCGAGTTTGGCCAGCGTCTTGGTTTGTGCAATGCCGACGCCAACCGTTAGATGTGTACGCTGAAAAAGGGTCTGGCGAATTTCACGACCAAAATCTGTTAAATCCCGGCAGTTACGCACACCGGTTAAATCACAAAATGCTTCATCGATACTGTAAATTTCGACTCTGGGCGACAACTCCTCCAACGTACACATCACCCGGTTGCTCATATCGGCATAGAGTTCATAGTTACTGCTGAAACAGACCACACCACTGCGATGAAACAGATCCTTTTGTTTAAAATAGGGCTCCCCCATTTTGACACCGAGTGCTTTTGCTTCTGCACTGCGGGCAATGACGCAACCATCGTTATTGGAAAGCACAACCACCGGTTTTCCCCATAAATCCGGGCGAAACACGACCTCGCAGCTGGCATAAAACGAATTCACGTCACAAAGGGCAAACATCAGCGTACGGCCTTCACCACATGCGTGACTACCCCAAATACGTTCAGCGATTCTTCGCTGCCAAGAGTAATGGGCGAATAAGCACTGTTCATCGGCACAAGCTGTACAGAGGGGCGCAGTTGCAATCTTTTGACGGTGAACTCACCGTCCACGGCAGCAATAACAATATCGCCGTGGCTGGCAGTAATGGCGCTGTCAACCACCAGCAGATCGCCATCGCCAATCCCGGCCTCAATCATTGAATCTCCCGCTGCTTTAACAAAATAGGTCGCGCTGGGATGTTGAATCACTAACTGGTTAAGATCGATTCGCTGCTCAACGTAGTCAGCTGCCGGTGACGGAAAACCACACGGCACAAGGTCACTAAACAAAGGAAGTGTAATGATTTCACGAAGTTCCGCAGGCTTGATAAACAACATGATAATCCGCCTAAATACACTGTTTTTATATACAGTATATTCTTATGGCGAATAGATCAATGTGAGTAGTGGCTATCAATTGCGAGCACAGAGGGAAAAGTGTAAGGATAGCCTCAGATGAGCAAGGGGCTTTTCACGCTGAAACAGCCAGGGAATTAACTCATTTTAAACCAGAAATTGAGCGAGTTTGCCCCATCAATGCCCCACGCTGTGAGTTTGGATGTCATTAAACAAGCACAATCAACACGTAATACAACCTACACCTGCATACTCATCACTTCCTGGTACGCCGCCACCAGCTTATTACGCACCTGAATCCCCATTTGCATAGACACTGAGGCTTTTTGCATATCGGTCATCACATCGTTCAGTGCCACGCCAGGTTCGCCGAGCGTGAATTTTTCTGCCTGCACGCGGGCGGTGTTTTGTGTGTCGCTAATACGATCGAGTGCCGCGTGCAGTTGCCCGGCAAAACTGATCGTCGGTTGCGGCATTGGCTCCTGCGCGCGGGCGCTCATCGCCGTTGCCTGTAACTGGCTGATAACGCCCTGAATACCCTGTATTGCTGACATATTCATCTCCCGGATAATTTCTGGTAGCAAAGCCTACCAGCAAGTCAATAAGACAAAGGCGTTAAATAACGACAAAAAATCGGGTTAATTGGCGCATAGAAAAAAACAAAACCACAAATAATGTGACGGTCAATTTTTCGAGTTTGCTGACCCGGGAGTGAGTCTTGTTCCACTTTGCCAATAACGCCGTCCATAATCAGCCGCGAGGTGCGCGATGAATGCGACTGCAGCCCAGACGAAATCTCTTGAGTGGCTTAATCGCCTGCGCGCGAATCCCAGAATTCCATTGATTGTTGCCGGTTCCGCGGCTGTAGCGGTTATTGTCGCTCTGATTCTGTGGGCAAAAGCCCCTGACTACCGCACGTTATTTAGCAACCTTTCCGATCAGGATGGCGGTGCAATCGTCAGCCAACTGACGCAAATGAATATTCCTTACCGCTTCAGTGAAGTCAGTGGCGCCATTGAAGTTCCCGCGGATAAGGTCCACGAGCTGCGTCTGCGCCTGGCACAACAAGGTTTGCCAAAAGGCGGTGCGGTCGGTTTTGAACTGCTCGATCAGGAAAAATTTGGCATTAGCCAGTTCAGTGAGCAGGTAAATTATCAGCGGGCGCTGGAAGGTGAACTATCCCGCACCATCGAGACCATCGGCCCGGTAAAAGGGGCTCGCGTGCATCTGGCGATGCCAAAACCGTCTTTATTTGTGCGTGAGCAAAAATCCCCTTCTGCATCGGTGACAGTAAATCTGCTCCCAGGCCGCGCACTGGACGAAGGGCAGATCAGCGCCATTGTGCATCTGGTTTCCAGTGCGGTTGCCGGGCTGCCACCAGGTAACGTCACGCTGGTGGATCAAAGCGGGCATTTGTTAACCCAATCCAACACCAGCGGGCGTGATCTTAATGACGCTCAGTTGAAATATGCCAGCGATGTCGAAGGGCGTATTCAGCGTCGTATTGAAGCGATCCTTTCACCTATTGTCGGCAACGGTAATGTTCACGCCCAGGTAACGGCGCAACTGGATTTCGCCAGTAAAGAACAAACCGAAGAGCAGTATCGGCCAAATGGTGATCAATCCCAGGCAACGTTGCGTTCTCGCCAGGTCAATGAGAGCGAGCAGAGCGGTTCTGGTTATCCGGGCGGTGTACCGGGTGCACTATCGAATCAACCGGCTCCCGCAAATAGCGCGCCGATCAGCACGCCTCCGGCAAATCAAAACAATCGTCAACAACAGACGAGCACCAGCAGTAACAGTGGACCGCGTAGCACGCAGCGTAATGAAACCAGTAACTACGAGGTCGATCGCACTATTCGTCATACCAAAATGAATGTGGGCGATGTGCAACGATTATCCGTTGCGGTGGTGGTGAATTACAAAGCAACTCCGGATGGCAAACCGTTGCCACTGAGCGCCGAACAGATGAAGCAGATTGAAGATCTGACCCGCGAGGCGATGGGCTTTTCTGAAAAACGTGGCGACTCACTGAATGTGGTTAATTCGCCATTCAACACCAGCGACGAAAGCGGTGGAGAATTGCCGTTCTGGCAACAACAGGTATTTATCGATCAGTTGCTGAGCGCCGGACGCTGGTTGCTGGTGCTGCTGGTGGCGTGGCTACTGTGGCGTAAAGCGGTACGCCCACAATTAACTCGTCGCGTCGAGGCAGTAAAAGCCGTACAGCAACAGGCACAGGCCCGCCAGGAAGTGGAAGATGCGGTGGAAGTGCGCCTGAGCAAAGACGAGCAGTTGCAGCAACGTCGCGCTAATCAGCGGATGAGCGCAGAAATGATGAGTCAGCGTATCCGTGAAATGTCTGATAACGATCCGCGCGTAGTCGCGCTGGTCATTCGCCAGTGGATAAATAACGATCATGAGTAACCTGACAGGCACCGACAAGAGCGTCATCCTGCTGATGACCATCGGCGAAGACCGGGCGGCAGAGGTGTTTAAGCATCTCTCCCAGCGCGAAGTGCAAACCCTGAGCGCAGCGATGGCTAACGTCAGCCAGATCTCCAACAAGCAGTTAACCGATGTGCTGTCCGAGTTTGAGCAAGAAGCAGAACAGTTTGCCGCACTGAATATCAACGCTAACGATTATCTGCGTTCGGTATTGGTGAAAGCCCTTGGCGAAGAGCGTGCCGCCAGTCTGCTGGAAGATATTCTCGAAACCCGCGATACCGCCAGCGGTATTGAAACGCTCAACTTTATGGAGCCGCAGAGTGCGGCCGATCTTATTCGTGACGAACATCCGCAGATTATCGCCACTATCCTGGTGCATCTGAAACGCGCCCAGGCCGCCGATATTCTGGCGTTGTTCGATGAGCGTCTGCGCCACGATGTGATGTTGCGTATCGCTACCTTTGGCGGCGTGCAACCTGCCGCACTGGCGGAACTGACCGAAGTACTGAATGGTCTGCTCGACGGTCAGAATCTCAAGCGCAGCAAAATGGGCGGCGTGAGAACAGCAGCCGAAATTATCAACCTGATGAAAACTCAGCAGGAAGAAGCGGTTATTTCTGCCGTGCGTGAATTCGACGGCGAACTGGCGCAAAAAATTATCGACGAGATGTTCCTGTTCGAAAATCTGGTGGATGTCGACGATCGCAGCATCCAGCGTCTGTTGCAGGAAGTGGATTCCGAATCGTTGCTGATCGCGCTGAAAGGGGCCGAGCAGCCACTGCGCGAGAAATTCCTGCGCAATATGTCGCAGCGTGCCGCCGATATTCTGCGCGACGACCTCGCCAACCGTGGTCCGGTGCGTCTGTCGCAGGTGGAAAACGAACAGAAAGCGATTCTGCTGATTGTGCGCCGCCTTGCCGAAACTGGCGAGATGGTGATTGGCAGCGGCGAGGATACCTATGTCTGATAATCTGCCGTGGAAAACCTGGATGCCGGACGATCTCGCCCCACCACAGGCGGAGTTTGTACCCGTGGTTGAGCCTGAAGAGATCACCACTGAAGAGACCGAACCCAGCCTTGAGCAGCAACTGGCGCAACTACAAATGCAGGCCCACGAGCAAGGTTATCAGGCAGGTATTACCGAAGGTCGTCAGAAAGGCCACGAACAAGGCTATCAGGAAGGCCTGGCCCAGGGGCTGGAACAAGGTCTGGCTGAGGCGAAGTCTCAACAAGCGCCGATTCATGCCCGAATGCAGCAACTGGTCAGTGAGTTTCAAACTACCCTTGATGCGCTTGATAGTGTGATTGCTTCGCGCCTGATGCAAATGGCACTGGAGGCGGCGCGCCAGGTGATCGGCCAGGCGCCAACGGTGGACAACTCAGCACTGATCAAACAGATCCAACTGTTGTTACAGCAAGAACCGTTATTCAGCGGTAAACCGCAGTTACGTGTACACCCGGATGATCTGCAACGTGTTGATGAGATGCTCGGCGCAACCTTAAGTTTACATGGCTGGCGCTTGCGTGGCGATCCGACACTCCATCCTGGTGGTTGTAAAGTCTCCGCCGATGAAGGCGACCTTGATGCCAGCGTCGCCACTCGTTGGCAAGAACTCTGCCGTCTGGCAGCACCTGGAGTGGTGTGATGACTGCCCGACTGACACGCTGGCTGACCATGCTGGATAACTTTGAAGCCAAAATGGCGCAACTGCCCACGGTGCGTCGCTACGGGCGATTAACCCGCGCGACCGGACTGGTGCTGGAAGCCACCGGCTTACAACTGCCACTCGGGGCGACCTGTGTCATTGAACGTCAGGAAGGTACGGAAACCCGCGAAGTAGAAAGCGAAGTGGTTGGCTTTAACGGTCAACGGCTGTTTTTAATGCCGCTGGAAGAAGTCGAAGGTGTTCTGCCTGGTGCTCGCGTTTATGCCAAAAATATCTCCGGCGACGGACTGCAAAGCGGCAAACAGCTCCCACTTGGTCCGGCGTTGTTAGGTCGCGTTCTGGATGGCAGTGGTAAACCGCTCGATGGCCTGCCCTCCCCCGATACGACAGAAACCGGTGCGCTGATCACCCCGCCATTTAACCCATTGCAACGAACACCGATTGAACATGTGCTGGACACGGGCGTGCGCCCAATCAATGCCCTGCTTACCGTTGGTCGCGGGCAGCGTATGGGGCTATTTGCTGGTTCTGGTGTCGGTAAAAGTGTGCTGCTGGGGATGATGGCACGTTACACCCGCGCCGATGTCATTGTCGTGGGTTTGATTGGTGAACGTGGGCGCGAAGTAAAAGATTTTATTGAGAATATCCTCGGTGCCGAAGGGCGTGCACGCTCCGTGGTGATTGCCGCTCCGGCGGATGTTTCTCCGCTTCTGCGAATGCAAGGTGCCGCCTATGCCACGCGTATTGCCGAAGATTTTCGCGATCGTGGTCAGCATGTGTTGTTAATTATGGACTCCCTCACTCGCTACGCGATGGCCCAGCGTGAGATTGCGCTGGCAATTGGCGAACCGCCTGCCACCAAAGGTTATCCACCGTCGGTATTCGCCAAATTACCGGCGCTGGTCGAGCGTGCCGGTAACGGTATCAGCGGCGGCGGCTCAATTACGGCGTTTTATACCGTGCTCACCGAAGGCGATGACCAGCAGGACCCGATTGCCGACTCCGCACGGGCGATCCTCGACGGTCACATTGTACTTTCTCGTCGTCTGGCGGAAGCCGGACACTATCCGGCGATTGATATTGAAGCGTCGATCAGCCGTGCAATGACGGCGTTGATCAGCGAGCAACATTACGCGCGGGTACGCACATTCAAGCAACTGTTGTCGAGTTTTCAACGTAACCGCGATCTGGTCAGCGTCGGTGCGTACGCCAAAGGCAGCGATCCCATGCTTGATAAAGCCATCGCCCTGTGGCCGCAACTGGAAGGGTTTTTGCAACAAGGTATTTTTGAACGCGCGAGCTGGGAAGAGTCTCTCCAGGGGCTGGAGCGTATATTCCCGACCGTGTGAAAACGCAGGAGATAACAGCAGATGGCAGAACATGGCGCCCTGGCGACCTTGAAAGATCTGGCAGAAAAAGAGGTGGATGATGCCGCCCGCCTGCTGGGAGAAATGCGTCGCGGATGTCAGCAGGCGGAAGAACAACTCAAAATGCTGATCGATTATCAGAATGAATATCGCAACACGTTGAGCAACGATATGAGTCAGGGGATCGCCAGTAATCGCTGGATTAACTATCAACAGTTTATCCAGACGCTGGAAAAAGCCATCACTCAGCATCGCCAACAACTTAACCAGTGGACGCAAAAAGTTGATATCGCGTTGAGCAGTTGGCGGGAGAAAAAACAACGTTTGCAGGCCTGGCAGACTCTCCAGGAACGGCAATCGACGGCGGCACTGTTGGCAGAAAACCGCCTCGACCAAAAAAAGATGGATGAATTCGCCCAGCGCGCCGCGATGAGGAAAAGCGATTGATTATACCAGCACTGATCACCACTGATGTGGACCTTACCACTCTACTTCCAGGTGCCAAAGACACTGATGTCGCGCAGGATTTTCTCGCCCTGGTGGCAGAGGCGTTAGGTACGGAAAAAACTGTTCTTTCTGCAGAAGAACAACCATTGCCAAAAGGCGTTCCGGCAAAACTGACAGAGAATGTGCTTGAGCTGTTGCCTGATGAAATGGCAGATAAGCTAAGTGTGTTGTCTTCTCTGACGAATACGTTGCCTGCTCCACTGAAAAGCAGCACACCGTTAGCTGCCCCACAATTATTTCGTCCGGGTGAAAAGGCCGCAGAAACAGAATCAACGGATGATGATGTTGCCGCACTCAGTGCGCTCTTTGCCATGCTGCCAGGCACATCCCCCGTTGCAGTGACGTCAGGTGAAAGTGCAGATACCGTGCAAACTGCGCAAAATAATGCTGAGTTAACTCAGTCAGTTAACGTACGTGCTGCCTTAGCCGATAAACCACAAAATGAATCTGCTGGTGAAGCGTTAACTGTGCCACTCGCCACGCCAGTCAACAATACTCAGCCAGACAACGTTCCGCACAGTCCGGTGGCGAATCCGCTGCCGCTAAACGCGGGGGATAATGTCGCGGCGCCACAGCCAACAGCAACCGTCATGATGACCAGTAGCAGTACCCCGCAGCCGCTTTCGCCAGCTTCATCGCCCGCGCCCGTGGTCAGCGCCCCGCTGGGTAGCCATGAATGGCAGCAGGCAATAAGCCAGCACATTACGTTATTTACCCGCCAGGGTCAGCAACGTGCAGAGCTTCGCTTACACCCGGAAGATCTGGGCCAGGTGCAAATCTCGCTAAAAATCGATGATAACCAGGCGCAAATCCAGATGGTTTCTGCTCATAGCCATGTCCGGGCCGCACTGGAAGCGGCATTGCCCGTTTTACGCACGCAACTGGCAGAGAGCGGTATCCAGTTGGGGCAGAGCAATATCAGTGGTGAGAGTTTTAACGGTCAGCAACATGCGTCTTCTCATCAACCACAACATGCCCGTACGCCGCAAGCCGGTTTAAGTGCAGAAGATGAAGTCACACTGGCTGTCCCCGCTTCGCTGACACGTGTCGGTCATGGCGACGGCGCAGTAGATATTTTTGCTTAAAGGCAGAGATAGCGTGAATAACCCTGTCTTTTCCACGCTTTGTCACGCGCAGGACACGGGATAATCACGCTATAAGCTGTAGTGAAACAGGAATCTCACATCAAATGACTGACACCGCATCGGGCATAAAAAGCAAGCGTTCTCTCTGGGTGCCGCTGCTGGTATTCATCACGGTTATAGCCTGTATTAGCGCAGGCTATAGTTACTGGCGTTTGCAACATCCGCCCACCAGTAAAAAAGTCACGCCGCCGACATCACCTGTGTTTTACGCACTGGACACCTTTACGGTGAATCTCGGCGACGCCGACCGTGTTTTGTATATCGGTATTACATTGCGCCTGAAAGATGAAGCCACGCGTTCGCGTCTTAGTGAGTATCTGCCTGAAGTGCGCAGCCGTTTATTGCTGTTGTTTTCCCGTCAGGATGCCAGTGTGCTCTCAACGGAAGAAGGAAAACAGCAACTGATCAAGGCAATCAAAGAGACTCTGGCCGTTCCCCTTGTTGCCGGGCAACCTAAGCAGGACGTTACCGACGTTTTGTATACAGCCTTTATTCTGCGGTAGAGACATGGGTAATAGTATTCTTTCTCAGGCTGAAATCGATGCGCTGCTCAACGGAGACAGCGAGACCAAAGACGAACCTATAAGCGGTATCACTAATGAGAGTGATATTCGCCCGTATGATCCCAATACCCAGCGGCGAGTTGTGCGTGAGCGCTTGCAGGCACTGGAAATCATTAACGAGCGTTTTGCCCGTCATTTCCGTATGGGATTGTTCAACCTGCTACGCCGTAGCCCGGATATTACCGTCGGTGCGATTCGTATTCAGCCATATCACGAATTTGCCCGCAATTTGCCGGTGCCCACTAACCTTAACCTGATCCACCTTAAACCGTTACGTGGTACAGGGCTGGTGGTGTTCTCCCCTGCTTTGGTGTTTATCGCTGTCGATAACCTGTTTGGTGGTGACGGACGTTTCCCAACGAAGGTTGAAGGCCGGGAGTTTACTCACACCGAACAGCGTGTCATTAACCGCATGTTGAAGCTGGCCCTGGAAGGTTACCGCGACGCATGGAAAGCCATTAACCCGCTGGAAGTGGAGTATGTGCGTTCGGAAATGCAGGTGAAGTTCACCAATATCACCACCTCACCAAACGATATTGTGGTTAACACGCCATTTCATGTGGAGATTGGCAACCTGACTGGTGAATTTAATATCTGCCTGCCTTTCAGCATGATTGAGCCGTTGCGGGAGCTGCTGGTTAACCCGCCGTTGGAAAACTCGCGTCATGAAGATCAGAACTGGCGCAATAACCTGGTACGCCAGGTGCAGCACTCGCAACTGGAACTGGTGGCGAACTTTGCCGAAATTTCGCTGCGACTTTCGCAGATATTGAAGCTAAAACCTGGCGACGTTCTGCCAATAGAAAAACCTGACCGCATAATTGCCCATGTCGATGGCGTTCCGGTGCTGACCAGTCAGTACGGTACTCTCAACGGCCAATATGCGTTACGAATTGAACATTTGATTAACCCGATTTTGAATTCTCTGAACGAGGAACAGCCCAAATGAGTGACATGAATAATCCGGCCGATGAGAACAACGGCGCACTGGACGATCTGTGGGCTGAGGCATTAAGCGAGCAACAAACAACCAGTAGCAAAAGCGCTACCGATGCGGTGTTCCAGCAACTGGGGGGCGGTGACGTCAGCGGTACGTTGCAGGATATCGATCTGATTATGGATATTCCGGTGAAGCTGACGGTGGAGCTGGGCCGTACACGAATGACAATTAAGGAGTTGTTGCGCCTGACACAAGGTTCTGTAGTAGCTCTGGATGGTCTGGCTGGCGAACCGCTGGATATTCTGATTAATGGTTATCTGATTGCCCAGGGGGAAGTGGTGGTAGTTGCCGATAAATACGGCGTGCGGATCACCGATATCATTACACCTTCTGAACGTATGCGCCGCCTGAGCCGTTGATATGCAAACCCAGGCCACTGTCGTCCAGCCTTCTGCCACCACAACTCCGTTGCTACAGGTGAGTGGCGCATTGTTTGGCATTATTGTGTTGATACTGGCAGCAGCCTGGCTAATAAAACGGCTGGGATTCACCGCTAAAAATACGGGGGTCAATGGCCTGAAGGTCAGCGCCAGTGCTTCACTGGGAGCCCGTGAGCGGGTGGTTATTGTCGATGTCGAAGATGCCCGCCTGGTGTTGGGTGTTACCGCATCGTACATCAATTTGCTGCATACATTGCCGCCGGCAGCACCGCTGGACCAACCACCAGCAGTGGATTTTCCCAGCCTGATGAAAAATGTCCTTAAGCGGTCCGGGAGATCCTGATGCGCCGTTTGTTAACGCTTATTCCCGCCATGTTATGGCTGGTGACGCCTTGCGCACTGGCGCAATTGCCCGGCCTTGTCACTCAACCGTTGCCCGGTGGAGGACAAAGCTGGTCGTTACCGGTGCAGACGCTGGTGTTTATCACCTCGCTGACTTTTATTCCGGCCATTTTACTGATGATGACCAGCTTTACCCGCATCATCATCGTTTTTGGTTTGCTACGTAACGCCCTGGGAACGCCGTCTGCACCACCAAACCAGGTGCTGCTGGGGCTGGCGTTATTTTTGACCTTTTTTATTATGTCGCCGGTAATCGACAAAATTTACGTCGATGCATATCAGCCATTCAGTGAAGAGAAAATCTCCATGCAGGAAGCGCTGGAAAAAGGCGCTCAGCCGCTGCGTGAGTTTATGTTGCGCCAGACACGCGAAGCCGATCTTGCGTTATTTGCCCGGCTGGCCAATACCGGGCCGATTCAGGGACCGGAAGCCGTACCCATGCGTATTCTGCTGCCTGCTTATGTTACCAGTGAGCTGAAAACAGCATTCCAGATTGGTTTCACTATTTTTATTCCATTTTTGATTATCGATCTGGTCATTGCCAGCGTGCTGATGGCGCTGGGGATGATGATGGTGCCACCGGCCACTATCGCTCTGCCGTTTAAACTGATGTTGTTTGTGCTGGTGGATGGCTGGCAGCTGCTGGTCGGTTCGCTGGCCCAAAGCTTTTACAGTTAGGGAGCACTATGACACCCGAATCGGTGATGATGATGGGGACAGAAGCGATGAAAGTCGCACTGGCCCTTGCTGCCCCGCTGTTGCTGGTAGCGTTGGTCACTGGCTTAATTATTAGCATTTTGCAGGCTGCCACGCAGATCAACGAAATGACGTTATCGTTTATTCCCAAAATTGTGGCGGTGTTTATTGCCATTATTGTGGCAGGCCCCTGGATGCTAAGTTTATTGCTGGATTATGTGCGTACCCTTTTTAGCAATATCCCGTCGTTGATTGGTTAACAACACGATGATTCAACTGACCAGCGACCAATGGATGCAATGGCTGAGCCTCGGGTTTTGGCCACTGTTGCGCGTACTGGCGTTGATCTCCACCGCTCCTATTCTCAGCGAACGCAGTGTGCCCAAACGGGCAAAGCTGGGGCTGGGATTGATGATTACACTGGCCATTGCACCGATGCTGCCGCCACACGATGTGCCCATTTTTTCTTATGCTGCCGTCTGGGTAGCGATACAGCAGATTTTGATAGGTATTGCGCTGGGCTTTACGATGCAGTTTGCATTTGCCGCCGTACGTACCGCCGGGGAGATTATCGGCCTGCAGATGGGGTTATCGTTTGCAACCTTTGTCGATCCTGCCAGTCATCTCAATATGCCCGTGCTGGCGCGCATTCTGGATATGCTGGTTTTGCTGCTATTTCTGACATTTAACGGTCATTTGTGGTTGATTTCGATTCTTGTCGATACCTTTCACACCTTGCCTATTGGCGGTGAACCGCTAAACAGTAATGCCTTTCTTGCCCTTACCCGTGCTGGTGGATTGATTTTCCTCAATGGGTTGATGCTGGCGTTACCGGTGATCACGCTATTATTAACGCTTAATCTGGCATTAGGCTTATTGAATAGAATGGCACCGCAGTTATCCGTTTTTGTTATTGGCTTCCCCCTGACACTGACCGTGGGAATTTCATTAATGGCGGCATTAATGCCATTAATTGCACCGTTCTGCGAACATTTATTTAGTGAAGTTTTTAATTTATTAGCTGATATTGTCAGCGAGATGCCTGTAAATAATTAACCATTCTTTTTATAGCATTATCCTAAGGATTATCTGAAAATTAATATCAGCAAACATCCACCAGGATATCGTTGCGTGGGTTTATTTGTTTTTATCTTCCTCACATAACGTAACATTTACTTTACTTTGAGATGATTCCTGGCAAATTATAGGTAACTTTACGGGATAGTAAGTTGCCTGAAAAATCGCGTAAAGCGTCACCTGAGGTCATTAATTATTTCTACAACGATATTCAGGTAAGGGGAATTATCGTTACGCATTGAGTGAGGGTATGCCATGTCAACGATTATTATGGATCTATGCAGTTACACCCGGCTGGGTTTGACCGGGTATCTTGTTAGCAGAGGGGTTAAGAAAAGGGAAATCAACGATATCGAAAGCGTTGATCAACTTAAGGTCGCTTGTGACTTACATCATCCTTCAGTGGTGTTTATTAATGAAGACTGTTTTATCCATGACCCGGCAAGCAGTCAGCACATCAAGCAAATCATTAATCAACATCCCAACACTTTATTTATTGTATTTATGGCGATTGCCAATATCCATTTTGATGAGTATCTGCTTGTCCGCAAAAATTTATTGATCAGTTCCAAGTCGATTAAACCGAAATCTCTTGATGATATCCTTGGCGATATTCTGAAAAAAGAGGCCGATATTGCCAGTGTAATTAATTTACCCACGTTATCATTAAGTCGGACTGAATCAAGCATGTTACGTATGTGGATGGCAGGCCAGGGTACGATTCAGATTTCTGACCAGATGAATATCAAGGCTAAAACGGTATCGTCACACAAGGGAAATATTAAACGTAAGATTAAAACGCATAATAAACAGGTTATTTATCATGTGGTACGTTTAACAGACAATGTAACTAACGGTATATTTGTTAATATGCGCTAATAGCTGCTGACTGGTGGCTACACCACCAGTCAGATGTACTCGCTGCCCTATTCCATTTTCTCGACAAAAATACCATCCGGGTGCCCTGACTCATTAAAGAACCAGATACCGAGCGGGTAGTCTTCCAGCGAAACCAGGTACATTGTGCCTTCGTTAAATTCTTCTACCGCCAGTACCACGCCAGGACGACGAGGGCCGCCATCCGTTTTGACTGTGACCCGATCATTCACCTTCATCAATGTCTCCTCCTGTTGCTTTCTGCCAGTTTAGAACAAATCGAATTATCTGACAGTGGCAGTTGGGCCGATTGGTGATTTTCTCAACGGTCTATACTTAAGCCATACTGGTCAGGCCCGGAACAAACTCACGGTTGCAAGAGGTACAGACATGAAAACCGCGAAAGAGTATAGCGATACAGCTAAACGCGAAGTCAGCGTTGACGTTGATGCCCTGCTGGCTGCCATCAATGAGATTAGCGAAGGCGAAGTCCATCGTAGCGGAAATGATCCTGAGAAGGTCAGTGTGGATGGCCGTGAATACCATACATGGCGTGAATTAGCCGATGCCTTTGAGCTGGACATTCATGACTTTAGCATTACGGAAATTAATCGTTGATTTGCCATAAAAAAATCCCGATCCTGTGAAGGATCGGGAGGAAACTTGCTTATGCAAGAAGCACTTGAAAATTCGTTACACCAGGAAATCTGATGTGCGGATTACCTTATATGCAATTTTTTTGCCTGACAAGCAAATATTTACACCGTGAATGATTAATAACCTTAATGGATGAGCGGGTAAATGCCCACAGGCTAGATGTGGTCTGGGATGCGCGGAATCGATACCAGAAGAATATATTTTTTACCGTTTCGCTTTTAAGAGTCGTCTGCCAACCGGAGAAACGTATCGCTATGTTGTCAGTGAATGATCCCCTACTGATCTTTACCGATCTTGATGGCACATTGTTAGATAGCCATACCTATGACTGGCAACCTGCTGCACCGTGGTTATATCGTCTGCGTGAAAGAAATATCCCGCTGATTTTGTGCAGTAGCAAAACTGCAGCGGAAATGCTGCATTTGCAGCAAACATTAGGATTGCAGGGTTTACCGCTAATTGCGGAGAACGGTGCCGTGGTCCAGCTTGATGCACACTGGCAAACTCAGCCGCATTACCCACGACGGATAAACGGTATCAGCCATAGTGAAATCCACATCGTGCTCAATAGCCTACGCGAGAAAATGCATTTCAAATTCACCACCTTTGATGATGTTGATGAACAAACCATTGTTGACTGGACCGGGCTTAACCGCACACAAGCCGCACTGACACGGTTGCATGAAGCCTCGGTATCATTGATCTGGCGTGACAGTGACGAACGAATGACGCTGTTTGCCGACCAGTTGGAGCAAATGGGCTTACAGTTTGTACACGGCGCGCGCTTCTGGCATGTACTGGATGCCAGCGTCGGCAAAGATCAGGCGGCGAATGAGTTAATTGCCATCTACCAGCAGCTCTGGCAGAAACGCCCCGCTACCCTGGGCCTCGGTGACGGACCGAACGACGCCCCATTGCTGGATGTAATGGACTACGCGGTTGTGGTGAAGGGGCTGAATCGAGAAGGAGTGCATTTACAACACATCGAACCTTCACGTGTGTATCGCACACAACATGAAGGGCCGGAAGGCTGGCGCGAAGGCCTGGATTATTTTTTATCCTCTGACAAAGGTTGATCACTGGCACACACGCGATTTCGTCCGGCCTGTTTTGCCAGATAGAGGCGACCATCTGCCAGTGACTGCAACTGTTCAAAATCGTAATCTCCCGTTTCTTCGGTACTGCTCACCCCCAGCGAGGCGCTAATCCGCAGCGTAGTGCTCCTGGCGATCAATATCTCTTTTTCATTCAGACGCAGACGAATACGCTCGGCAATTTCTTGTGCCTGCGCCAGATTAGCGCAAGGCAGCACGATACAGAACTCTTCCCCTCCTACTCGCCCGGCAACGTCTTGTGCACGCAGAGAGCGGCTGATAAGTCCTGCGGCATGAGAAAGTACCCGATCACCTGCCTGATGACCAAATCGGTCATTTATGCTTTTGAAATGATCGAGATCCACCTGAATAACCGAGAAGGGTCGTTGATTTTCCCGGCACTCCTGAGCAAGAAAACGCGCTTTTTCAAACAGGGCACCACGGTTATAGAGACGGGTTAAGGTGTCATGCCAGGCTTGCCATTGCAGCGAACTTTGTAGCACAAACATATTGCTGACCATCTTGCGAATCACTATCCAGGAGATAATCAACATGGTGGTAAACAGTGCCCAAAGCAGGGTTAGTGCAATACTGATACTACCAAAATCGCCATGAACACCTTCTTGTAACGTATGCACACGCACTAATACGCCGTCGAAATGATCCAACCGTTCCCAGCTGATAAATCGACTGTTCATTCTGATGCCACCCTGCGTATCGTGTTCGATATCCTGTGCCAGTAATGCCCGTTCCCGATCGTCAAAGGTGTTTATTTTCCGTTGTTCTGGCGTAGAGGTGGTCAGCAAATTAAGTTTGCTGTCGTAGAGCTGGTATTCGCCGTCGGTGTCATTATGGGTAGCATTTACCAGCAGAGATCGCATTGCCGCCAGTGGAATGCTCATTGCCAGGACACCATGCCAGTATCCCTGGTTATCCAGGGGAATGCTGGCGGTAATTTGTGGTTTAGTCTCGTTAGTGTGATCACCGGGGGTACTAAACCAGCGCACTCCGCGCGATTTGTTCATGCGCTCAGACTGTTCGTTAAACCAGGGCTGAGTAACGAAGTCGAAGTAGCGGGTTAAAATATCTTTGCTGTTTGACGTGGGTTGAGTGGAGAGGAAAAAACCGGCACGTGAAACATACATGGCCTGTTGTGCTGCCGCCCCCGGAGCGTGCGACAAACGCAGCAGATACCCCACTTCCAGCGCCGCCGTCAGTTCATTATGTAAATCATCATCCGCACGTGAGAGAAGATTGCTCTGGCTGACAAAATCATCAGACACACCATTGATCATCAGTGTACGGCGACGATCGAGACCAATTTGCCAGTAACGCTTATTTCGATTTTGTTGGAATTGGGTAATGGCATTTTGTAGTGCCGAGAAGTTCAGCGGCGTCATCAGTGCTTCGTGCATACCATTACGCAAAAACAGAAGTTTATCGACGTTATATTGCAGTTGTTTATCTAATGCGTTGGCAACATTTTCCAGATGATTTCGCTGACTGGAGATATAAGCATCTTCCAGTACCACCACTTCTCGCCAGGTCAGCAATGTGGAGCAAAGCAAAACAACCACAAAGCAAATATTAACGATATTGCCTGGCCCAAGACGGCGCGCCAGCTTTTTATGCCAGCTTCTGTTTTCCACTGATGTCTGGTGAACCACCGGAGCACTCCCAACTTCTTTTTTATAATTCTGGCATAAGCAAACAATGTCGTGAGGCCACGAGCCACTCTTTTATCTCTGTAAAGCAAAACGCCTGGCATTAACCAGGCGTTTATGCGTCAGGCTTCTTCGAGTCGCCTCTCATCACCAGCTTGCAGTTCGCTTTCATGAAAGGCTTCACGTTGTACCGCGAAACCATCATACCAGCGACATTCCACCATGCCACTGGAATATCCGGTGACGATCATGCGAGGACCACCCTGTTTGACGATTACTTCATCACTGACCAAAAAGCGCATACCTGCCTCCTCTATCATGTGAAACTTTTTCACCTTAGACGACGATGGCAGATTTTGCATAATTTCTACTTCAACAATTAATGCGCAACGCCCCGCACGCGGGCCACGGCTTTAACGGCCATAAGAACAATCCCGCCAATGATAAACCCCAGTACCAGATTCACGGCTGTAGGCAGGATCATCGCCACCACTGCGCCTTGCTGAGTGGCGAAATGTTCAATTGCATGAGCAAGCGGCGCAATGCCATGTACCACAATGCCGCCACCAACCAGGAACATCGCCAGTGTGCCCACTATCGACAATGCTTTCATCAACCAGGGCGCGATCACCAGCAAGGCTTTCCCCATAGCTTGTACAATCACACTGGATTTCTCAGCCAACCAGTAGCCCAAATCGTCCAGTTTCACGATCATACCTACCAATCCATAAACCCCCAGCGTGACCACCAGCGCAATACCGGAAAGCACCAATACCTGATTTAACAATGGCGCTTCAGCTACAATCCCTAAGGTGATCGCCACAATCTCCGCCGAAAGAATAAAGTCGGTACGTACCGCACCTTTGATTTTATCTTTTTCAAAGGTAAGAGGGTCTTGCGCCGCCAGCTCCTCCAGGCGTTTTTGTCGTTCTGCCGGGCTTTCCTGATGCTTTCTCGCCTCAAGCATATGCATGACTTTCTCTACCCCTTCAAAGCAGAGAAACGCACCGCCAATCATCAGTAGCGGTGTAATCGCCCAGGGAATAAACGCACTGATCAGTAACGCCAGAGGCACGAGGATCACTTTGTTTATGAGTGAACCTTTTGCCACACTCCAGACCACCGGTAATTCGCGGTTGGCCCGAACACCAGAAACTTGTTGGGCGTTGAGTGATAAATCATCCCCCAGCACTCCGGCGGTTTTCTTTGCCGCCAGTTTCCCCATGACGGAAATATCGTCCAGCAATGTGGCGATATCATCGAGTAATGTAAGTAAGCTACTTCCTGCCAAAGTTTATCCCTCTATCTATTTCTGTTGATGCCATAGTATGAATCAAATCGTGCCCGGCTGACACCTGCGCCATTCGTCAACACTTTTTTAACAATGCGTGGCAATTATAACACTCGCCAGCGTTATCATTTTAACGTTAACTATATTCCACCTTGTTATTCCCTCCGTGAGGATGTATGCGTTTTCGGCAGTTATTACCACTTTTTAGCGCGCTATTTGCGCTCTATATCATTTGGGGTTCGACCTATTTTGTTATTCGCATTGGGGTGGAGAGTTGGCCTCCATTAATGATGGCGGGTGTGCGTTTTCTGGCAGCGGGCATACTGCTGATGACGTTTTTGTTACTACGCGGGCATAAACTGCCGCCCATGCGCCCGCTTCTTAACGCCGCATTAATTGGTGTTCTTTTGCTGGCGGTAGGGAATGGTCTGGTGACAGTGGCGGAACATCAGAATGTGCCATCAGGAATTGCTGCTGTGGTGGTTGCGACTGTGCCACTGTTCACGCTTTGCTTTAGTCGTTTTTTCGGTATCAAAACACGCAAGCTGGAGTGGCTTGGTATCGCAATTGGTCTTGCTGGCATTGTAATGCTTAACAGCGGAGGTAACCTGAGTGGTAATCCGTGGGGTGCCGTGTTGATTTTGATTGGCTCAATCAGTTGGGCATTTGGTTCGGTGTACGGTTCACGAATTACCCTTCCGGTTGGGATGATGGCGGGGGCAGTTGAAATGCTGGCGGCAGGCGTTGTACTGATGAGTGCGTCGATGCTATCCAGCGAAAAATTGACTGCCACGCCGACTCTTTCAGGTTTTCTGGCGGTGGGGTATTTAGCAATTTTTGGCTCGATTATTGCCATTAACGCTTATATGTATCTGATTCGTAACGTTAGCCCGGCTCTGGCAACCAGTTACGCTTACGTCAATCCGGTGGTAGCTGTACTGCTGGGGACTGGATTTGCTGGTGAAAAACTCGCCCCGATTGAGTGGCTGGCACTGGGAGTAATTGTATTTGCCGTGTTGCTGGTGACGCTGGGAAAATATCTGTTACCGGATAAATCCGCTGCGGTTTGTGCTCCCACGGGCAAACATTCAGAGTAATTGAATACCGAGAGTGTCGATCTGCGCGTCGGCGTCAGCGCCGCAGATCCACTCTTCTAAGCGCTCAGATAACGCGGCGTCACTGAGTTTTTCTCGCCCCCGCAACGCACACTCCCAGACGATCAACACTCGCCAGCCAAGCGCCTGCAAACGCACCTGGTCACGACGATCACGCTCAACATTTTTGCCAATCTTTTCCAGCCAGAACGCCGTGCGTGTCGCCGGAACTTTAAACAGGTGACAATGATGCTGGTGCCAGAAACAGCCATGGGTAAATATAACGCACTGATAATCATCAATAATAAAATCAGGTTTGCCTGGCAGCGAGGCGTCCTGAACGCGATACGGTATACCAAGCTCGTTAAGCACACTGGCAAGACGCTTTTCGATGGCGGTGTCGCGGGTCGCGATGGCCCGCATGTTTTTTCTACGTGTGGCTTTATCGTGAACATCGGCCATTTGCAACGTCCTTATGCTGATGATTTATCGAGTAAATGTGCGGATAACGTTTTGATCCAACGAATCATAGTCGCCGTTTAATTCCGCACTCAACTTCGCCATAAACGTCACGAGGAAATCCGCATTTTTCCGGGCGAGTTGTTTACCCAGTGGGGTTTGCATGGTTTCCGGTAAGGTTAATAGCTTCGTCTGAAAATGGTCGAGAGCATACTGTTTGTCGTTCAGTGAGCGATGCAGGGCGAAGGGATCGTTGGCATCAAACAGTGCCACCCCCAGTGCCCCAGAAACAGCAAATACCCGTGCCAGACCAATCGCCCCCAGCGCCTCCAGTCTGTCTGCATCCTGAACTATTTTCGCTTCCAGGCTTTGCGGGGGGATTTTTGCGCTAAAGCTATGCGCTTCAATGGCATGGCACACAGCCGGGATTTTATCAGCCGGAAACAGGGGAAATTGTTGCCTGAGCACGCGCGCCGTCTCTTGCGCAGCAAGGATAGATGAGCGATGACGTTCGGGATGATTTTTCGCCAGACTGATCAGATCGTGAAAGTAACAGGCGGTCAGGATCACCAACTTATCGACGGGATGATCTGCCGCCAGTTTTTGCGATGTCGCCCAGACACGGCGAAAGTGAGCGATGTCATGGGCGGCATCAAGCTGTTTGTGATGGCGCGTGAGCCAGGATTCAAATTGCGTTTGCCAGTGTGATATGTCCATTGCGCCTCCGAATGTTTACGCAAGGCCACCTTAGCAATTTTCAGCCTTTGCTTCACCTGCGGCAGTTGCGTGGTCCGGTATACCAGGCGATGCCACCAAGGATTGCACCTACCAGGGCAAATATCATAAAGCCCAGCAATGCACCCAGCCATTTTCCACTGGTGTAACCTAAATCGCTTTCGAAGCCAGCGATAGGCGCAGACTGTAGTGAGCTGATGGTCCAGATATAACGCACCATCGCCCATGCAAAGTAGATGCACCAGGCATAAAAGGCACATAGCGCCAGTTTGCCACCGGGGCTACGCGAGGTTCTTGTTTCCATAGATTTGACGCTCTCCATTTATGTTGTTACCCATAACACAAGCCCTCTCATTTTATGTGAAGTAACTCACGCTTTTCTACCCTTTTGCCTTTGCTTGTTACACAATTCATACACCCACTAAATAAATTAATGAGTAGATATTGTATTAAGTGGGGTGATATCAGGCTTTTTTGCTTTAAGTATCGCCGGGGTCTGGTTGGTAATATTTATTGCAGAAATATTACCAACGTTTGTATTCGGACTTTGGCTTTCACATTTTGTATGCAATGATAGCCCGGTTATTAGCCTTTTATCATCTACAATCTGTTACTACCCTATTTACCGACATTAATTTGTCGGTTTTTTTCGCACAAAGATATTAAAAGACCCGTTAACCCCTTCTTGATTGTATTATTTTTATTGCTTGCATGAATGTATTCATAAAAACAATAACTTATTGATATATATACCATACATAATGTAAATACATCGAAACACAATCATTATATTTAAATTATAAATAGCGCAATAGAAACATTTTGCAATACTTTAAATATAATTGTTACATGCAAGTCTTAAAATAAAATGAACTTCATAGAATAGTATCCAAACGTGCTCTTTTTTGGATAACAGCACTTTATCTATATATTCATAGAAATTATTATCACAAGGGAATACATAATGAAAAGAAAAGTTCTGGCAATGCTGGTCCCGGCATTATTAGTTGCTGGCGCAGCAAATGCGGCTGAAATTTATAACAAGAATGGTAATAAAGTAGATTTTTACGGCAAGATGGTTGGCGAGCGTATCCTGACTGATCGTGAAAATGGTGAAAAGGGTGACAACTCTCAAGATACCTCTTATGCCCGTTTTGGCGTGAAAGGTGAAACTCAGATCAATCCTGAACTGACTGGTTATGGTCAGTTTGAAGTTGACCTGGAAGCATCTAACGACTCAAACAATGATCAGACTCGTCTGGCATATGCTGGTCTGAGCTACAAAGATCTTGGTTCTTTTGATTACGGTCGTAACGTCGGTGTTGCTTATGATGCTGAAGCGTTTACTGATATGTTTGTTGAGTGGGGCGGCGACTCATGGGCAGGCACTGACCTGTTTATGACCAACCGTACCAACGGTGTTGCAACCTATCGTAACACTGATTTCTTCGGCATGGTTGAAGGTCTGAATTTTGCTCTGCAATATCAGGGTAAAAATGAAGGCAATAACAGCTCAGCTAATGGTGACGGTCATGGTTTATCTGCAACTTATACCATTGATGGTTTCTCATTTGCTGGTGCGTATGCAAACTCTGACCGTACTGATGCTCAAACTGGGGACGGTAACGGCAAACATGCTGAAGTTTGGGCTTTATCTGCGAAGTACGACGCCAATAATGTCTACGCCGCTGTAATGTACGGCGAAACTCGCAATATGGCTTCTGCATCGGTGGATACAGGTAAGACTGACCAATATGGCAGCACGATTTATAAAAACCAACAGATTAACGAAACGCAAAACTTTGAAGCTGTGGTTCAGTACCAGTTTGACTTCGGTCTGCGTCCATCTCTGGGCTATGTTTACTCCAAAGGTAAAGACATCACGGGTGTACCAGGCTACAAACATGTTGATGCTGACCGTTTAAATTATGTAGAAATTGGTACATGGTACTATTTCAACAAAAACATGAACGTGTATACCACATACAAAATCAACTTGTTGGATGAAGATGATGCGCGTATAACTGGCGCTGACACCGACGACCAACTCGCATTTGGTATCGTTTACCAGTTCTAATTTGCTGCTGCAAAATTCCCCAGCCCGCTATGTGCGGGCTTTTTTCTGTCTGTTATTTGTTATTACGCATTCCTGTAATCGAAAAGGCTCTCTTTCTCTGAGTGTAATGATAAACGTAAACAGAATTTATTAAGCAACGCTTATTGTTCGAAAATTAACCACACCTCATTCTCTATCTATTACCTGATATTTTTACCCATCGATATAAATAGCATCCTAACCACAATAATACATTAATAAAGCTAAAGAATATCCTTATCTAACTATCTGATAAATCGGCGTAAAAATACAAACAATAACGCACACAATTTTATCAAACAAAATTCTTATGACACTAAAAATACCGCAAGAAATTATATTTAAGCCAATATTTTCTTTTTATTCAGCCCGTATTTTTTGTTCAAAAATTGTTAAATACTAAGAATCACAATTAGGAATAAGTTATAAAATGTGACTGTGATCACAGTTATTAATACTCTGATATATCTATTTCTTGAAATGAACACATTGGCTAGATGAATATTTGTATGCAGTGACATTTTTATAAAGAATTAGTTCAAATAAAAAGGATTGATGATGAAAAAATTAACAGTGGCAGTTTCTGCTGTAGCTGCGTCCATTCTGATGGCGATGTCTGCACAAGCAGCAGAAATCTATAACAAAGACGGCAATAAGCTGGATCTGTATGGTAAAGTTAATGCTAAGCATTACTTCTCCTCTGAAGCCTCTGATGATGGCGACACCACTTATGTTCGTATGGGCTTCAAAGGCGAAACTCAGATCAACGATCAGTTGACTGGTTTCGGTCAGTGGGAATACGAATTCAAAGGCAACCGTTCTGAATCTCAGGGTTCTGATAAAGACAAAACTCGTCTGGCATTTGCTGGTCTGAAATTCGGTGAGTACGGCTCCATCGATTATGGCCGTAACTACGGTGTTGCTTACGACATCGGCGCATGGACCGACGTTCTGCCAGAATTCGGTGGCGATACCTGGACTCAGACTGATGTATTTATGACTCAGCGTGCGACTGGTGTTGCAACCTACCGTAACAACGACTTCTTTGGTCTGGTTGACGGCCTGAACTTCGCTTTGCAATACCAGGGTAAAAATGATTCAGCATCCAAAGTAAACAACTGGAAAGGCCGTGACGAGATTGAATCTAATGGTGATGGCTTTGGTATGTCTGCCACTTACGATTATGAAGGATTTGGCGTTGGTGCAACCTATGCAAAATCTGACCGTACTGATGGGCAGGTATCCTATGCTAAAGCTAATTCTCTGAATGCTTCTGGTAAAACTGCAGAAGTTTGGGCTGCTGGTCTGAAATACGACGCGAACAACATTTACCTGGCAACCACCTATTCTGAAACCCAGAATATGACTGTATTCGGTAATGACCATATCGCAAACAAAGCTCAGAACTTTGAAGCGGTTGCTCAGTACCAGTTCGACTTCGGTCTGCGTCCGTCCATCGCTTACCTGAAATCCAAAGGTAAAGATCTGGGTGTTTGGGGTGACCAGGATCTGGTTGAATACATCGACCTGGGTGCGACCTACTACTTCAACAAAAACATGTCCACTTTTGTTGATTACAAAATTAACCTGATCGATAAGAGCGACTTCACTAAAGAAGCTGGTGTTGCAACCGACAACATCGTTGCTGTTGGTCTGGTATACCAGTTCTAATCTGGTAACGGCATAATATGTTGGGGAAGGTCAGCCTCCCCAACATATTTTAGTGACTCCCTCAAGTCACTTATCTTAAGAGACAGTTCCTGTCTCTCATTTAAACAAACCTTCTGTTATATATTACCCTTTATTTTGGGGGCGTTTTCACGTCCCTTTTTTTTATGCCGTTATAATATTCAACTCTCCCCTTCACACTCCCTCCTTAACAGAAAATGACTGATTTTTATTCCTAAAGATATCACCATTAAGAATGACCTGATAACTTGCCTGTATTTTGCGCCGCGTCTTTTATCATGGTTAAAGATTAAACAGAACCCGGTGAGCCATTTTTGTATTGACGAAAGGTAATCGTGAGCGAGTTTAAGCGCAGCACATGCAACTTGAAGTATGGCGAGTATAATAGCCGCCAAACTGAAGGCATAACACTGGAGGTATAATTGATAGGCCATTCATCTATGAATACATCTCATTTGCGAGTTGTCACTCATATGTGCGGTTTTTTGGTCTGGCTTTATAGCTTATCTATGTTGCCACCGATGCTTATCGCCTTGATCTACAAGGAAAGAAGCTTTTTCGTTTTCCTCGAAACATTTCTGGTATTTTTTAGCCTTGGAGGCATTGCCTGGCTGGCGACCAAAAAAGCGGGTATTCAACTGCGCACCAGGGATGGTTTTCTGATCATTGTGCTGTTCTGGATCTTATTTTCCATTATCAGTGCATTTCCTTTGTGGATTGATGATGAGTTTAACTTAAGTTTTGTTGATGCCTTATTCGAAGGTGTTTCCGGGATCACAACTACCGGTGCCACTGTCATTTCCGATGTGAGCACTTTACCTTTTGCTTTTCTATACTATCGCGCACAACTGAACTTTATCGGCGGCTTAGGCGTCATCGTTCTCGCGGTTGCTGTACTACCTTTATTAGGCATTGGTGGCGCAAAACTCTATCAATCTGAAATGCCGGGGCCGTTTAAAGATGACAAACTGACTCCTCGCCTGGCAGATACATCTCGTACACTTTGGCTGACTTATCTTTTGCTCGGCATAGTATGCAGCGCATCATATTTTGTTGCAGGTATGCCGTTGTTTGACGCTATTTGCCACGGTATATCGACAGTTTCTTTAGGCGGCTTTTCAACACATAGTGAAAGCATTGGTTTTTATAACAGCCATGCCATTGAGTTTGTTGCCGGACTGTTTTCATTGCTCTCTGCGATTAATTTTACATTGTGGTATGTGGTCATCGTTAAGCGTCAGTTCAGACCTTTACTGCGTAACAGTGAATTGCACTTTTTCCTGCTTGTCGCCTTTATAGTCATTGCGATTACGGCATGGCAAGTCTGGCATGTGGGAATGTATGATATCTCTTCCAGCATTATTCATGCCTTTTTTCTCACCAGTTCGATGATGACAGATAATGGTCTGGCAACTCTGGATTACGCAAACTGGCCTTCTCACACCATTATTTTCTTAATGCTGTTGAGTTTTTTTGGTGGTTGTATTGGTTCAACTTGTGGTGGCATTAAGGCGTTACGTTTTCTCATTTTATTTAAACAGAGCAGAAATGAGCTGCACCAGTTAGCTCATCCCAGAGCATTACTGAGTATCAAAGTCGACGGTAATGTCGTTACGGACCGTGTCCTGCGCTCGGTATGGAGCTTTTTCTTTCTCTATATTCTGTTTACGGTATTTTTTATCTGCGTATTAAACATGATGGGCTATGATCTATTAACGTCATTCGCTACCGTCGCGGCATGCATTAATAACATGGGGCTTGGATTTGGCGAAACTGCATCGACATTTGGTACATTAAATGATGCAGCAAAATATCTTATGTGCGCAGCGATGATTCTGGGCCGACTGGAAATTTATCCGGTATTAATACTGTTTTCACGATTTTTCTGGAAATCCTGATATACCACTTTGGATAGATTGACAGCATTTTTAGGTGTTGGTAGAAATAGCGCCAACTCAGTCGCGAAGATAGTGACTAATATCCCTGAGAAGTAATAGGAGTACACTATGACGGTAATGACTCCAACTTATTGATAGTGTTTTATGTTCAGATAATGCCCGATGACTTTGTCATGCAGCTCCACCGATT
>NZ_JAEOHX010000016.1:0-78170 GCF_019366485.1 Escherichia sp. GZ89
TCCCGATGCATCCGTAGCTCAGCTGGATAGAGTACTCGGCTACGAACCGAGCGGTCGGAGGTTCGAATCCTCCCGGATGCACCATATTCTCCGTAACCTTCAGCAATGAAGGTATCGAAGAGGTAGCGGTATTAACCGCAGGCACCAGGAAGGATAACGTTGCGCCAGCAACGGCCCGAAGGGCGAGCCGCAAGGCGAGTAATCCTCCCGGATGCACCATCTCTTATTTGATATGGCTTTAGTAGCGGTATCAATATCAGCAGTAAAGTAAGTTCTCCCGATGCATCCGTAGCTCAGCTGGATAGAGTACTCGGCTACGAACCGAGCGGTCGGAGGTTCGAATCCTCCCGGATGCACCATATTCTCCGTAACCTTCAGCAATGAAGGTATCGAAGAGGTAGCGGTATTAACCGCAGGCACCAGGGAGGATAACGTTGCGCCAGCAGCGGCCCGAAGGGCGAACGCCAGTGAGTCATCCTCCCGGATGCACCATATTCTCCAAAAATTTCCGTCAAAAATATCTCATTTCTAAATAGCTACTTTATCCATTTTCTGAATATTCTTCTCCTTCGCCATCAGCGACAAAATCAAGCAATTACGCTAAAGTAGCGTCATATTTTTCGACTTGCGAGAAGACCATGTACGAGCGTTATGCAGGTTTAATTTTTGATATGGATGGCACAATCCTGGATACGGAGCCTACGCACCGTAAAGCGTGGCGCGAAGTATTAGGGCACTACGGTCTTCAGTACGATGTTCAGGCGATGATTGCGCTTAATGGCTCGCCCACGTGGCGCATTGCTCAGGCGATTATTGAGCTTAATCAGGCCGATCTCGATCCCCATGCATTAGCCCGCGAGAAAACCGATGCCGTAAGAAGCATGTTGCTCGATAGCGTCGAACCACTCCCCCTTGTTGAAGTGGTGAAAAGCTGGCACGGACGTCGACCAATGGCTGTAGGAACCGGGAGTGAAAGCGCCATCGCTGAGGCACTGCTAACGCACCTGGGATTACGCCGTTATTTTGACGCCGTCGTTGCTGCCGATCACGTCAAACATCATAAACCTGCGCCAGACACATTTTTGTTGTGCGCGCAGCGTATGGGCGTGCAACCAACACAGTGTGTGGTCTTTGAAGATGCCGATTTCGGTATTCAGGCGGCCCGTGCTGCAGGCATGGACGCTGTGGATGTTCGCTTGCTGTGAGTGAAGCTTTATCGCTTTTCTCGTTGTTTGCCAGTAGTTTCCTCAGCGCTACACTATTACCCGGTAATTCCGAAGTCGTGCTGGTTGCAATGTTGCTTTCCGGGGTAAGTCATCCCTGGGTTTTAGTTTTAACAGCAACAATGGGTAATAGCCTTGGAGGGTTAACTAACGTTATCCTTGGGCGTTTCTTTCCATTGCGTAAAACATCGCGCTGGCAAGAGAAAGCTACCGGCTGGCTGAAACGCTATGGTGCAGTCACGCTATTATTAAGCTGGATGCCCGTGGTTGGCGATTTACTGTGTCTGTTAGCGGGATGGATGCGCATCTCCTGGGGGCCAGTAATCTTTTTTTTGTGCCTTGGTAAAGCGTTACGTTATGTTGCAGTTGCAGCAGCGACCGTTCAGGGCATGATATGGTGGCACTAATTGTAGGCCTGCACACATGGTCACCATTACAGTTATGCTAATTAAAACGATTTTGACAGGCGGGAGGTCAATTTGATCCCGGACGTATCACAGGCGCTGGCCTGGCTGGAAAAACATCCTCAGGCGTTAAAGGGGATACAGCGTGGGCTGGAGCGCGAAACTTTGCGTGTTAATGCTGATGGCACACTGGCAACAACAGGTCATCCTGAAGCATTAGGTTCCGCACTGACGCATAAATGGATTACTACCGATTTTGCGGAAGCATTGCTGGAATTTATTACACCAGTGGATGGTGATATTGAACATATGCTGACCTTTATGCGCGATCTGCATCGCTATACGGCGCGCAATATGGGCGATGAGCGGATGTGGCCGTTAAGTATGCCATGCTATATCGCAGAAGGTCAGGACATCGAACTGGCACAGTATGGCACTTCTAACACCGGACGCTTCAAAACGCTGTACCGTGAAGGGCTGAAAAATCGCTACGGCGCGCTGATGCAAACCATTTCCGGCGTGCACTACAATTTCTCTTTGCCCATGGCATTCTGGCAAGCGAAGTGCGGCGATATCTCGGGCGCTGATGCCAAAGAGAAAATTTCTGCGGGCTATTTCCGCGTTATTCGCAATTACTATCGTTTCGGTTGGGTCATTCCTTATCTGTTTGGCGCGTCTCCGGCGATTTGTTCTTCTTTCTTGCAAGGAAAACCAACGTCGCTGCCGTTTGAGAAAACCGAGTGCGGTATGTATTACCTGCCGTATGCGACCTCTCTTCGTTTGAGCGATCTTGGCTATACCAACAAATCGCAAAGCAATCTTGGTATCACCTTCAACGATCTCTACGAGTACGTAGCGGGCCTTAAACAGGCAATCAAAACGCCATCAGAAGAGTACGCGAAGATTGGTATTGAGAAAGACGGTAAGCGGTTGCAAATCAACAGCAATGTGCTGCAGATTGAAAACGAACTGTACGCGCCGATTCGTCCAAAACGCGTTACCCGCAGCGGCGAGTCGCCTTCTGATGCGTTGCTACGTGGCGGCATTGAATATATTGAAGTGCGTTCGCTGGACATCAACCCGTTCTCGCCGATTGGTGTAGATGAACAACAGGTGCGATTCCTCGACCTGTTTATGGTCTGGTGTGCGCTGGCTGATGCACCGGAAATGAGCAGTAGCGAACTTGCCTGTACACGCGTTAACTGGAACCGGGTGATCCTCGAAGGTCGCAAACCGGGCCTGACGCTGGGTATCGGCTGCGAAACCGCGCAGTTCCCGTTGCCGCAGGTGGGGAAAGATTTGTTCCGCGATCTGAAACGCGTGGCGCAAACGCTGGATAGCATTAACGGCGGCGAAGCGTACCAGAAAGTGTGTGATGAACTGGTCGCCTGCTTCGATAATCCCGATCTGACTTTCTCTGCCCGTATCTTAAGGTCTATGATTGATACTGGTATTGGCGGAACAGGCAAAGCGTTTGCTGAAACGTACCGTAATCTGCTGCGTGAAGAGCCGCTGGAAATTCTGCGCGAAGAGGATTTTGTAGCTGAGCGCGAGGCGTCTGAACGCCGTCAGCAGGAAATGGAAGCCGCTGATACCGAACCGTTTGCGGTGTGGCTGGAAAAACACGCCTGACAGAAAAGAAAAAGGCCACTCGTGAGTGGCCAAAATTTCATCTCTGAATTCAGGGATGATGATAACAAATGCGCGTCTTTCATATACTCAGACTCGCCTGGGAAGAAAGAGTTCAGAAAATTTTTAAAAAAATTACCGGAGGTGGCTAAATGCCGTTGTTAGATAGCTTCACAGTCGATCATACCCGGATGGAAGCGCCTGCAGTTCGGGTGGCGAAAACAATGAACACCCCGCATGGCGACGCAATCACCGTGTTCGATCTGCGCTTCTGCGTGCCGAACAAAGAAGTGATGCCAGAAAGAGGGATCCATACCCTGGAGCACCTGTTTGCTGGTTTTATGCGTAACCATCTTAACGGTAATGGCGTAGAGATTATCGATATCTCGCCAATGGGCTGCCGCACCGGTTTTTATATGAGTCTGATTGGTACGCCAGATGAGCAGCGTGTCGCTGATGCCTGGAAAGCGGCAATGGAAGACGTGCTGAAAGTGCAGGATCAGAATCAGATCCCGGAACTGAACGTCTACCAGTGTGGTACTTATCAGATGCATTCGTTGCAGGAAGCGCAGGATATTGCGCGTAATATCCTGGAACGTGACGTACGCATCAACAGCAACGAAGAGTTGGCGCTGCCGAAAGAAAAGTTGCAGGAATTGCACATTTAGTCAGTAAACTATCTTCACAATTAATTGAAAAAAGCCAGTTCAAATGAACTGGCTTAGTTGTACTTAGTGCGCACCGCCTCCGCCGCCACCTGCGCCAAAGGGCGGTTTAGCAAACCACACCAGCCCCAGCAAGACGAGGAATATCCCGGCTGACATCCAGAAGATCTCATTGGCGGAAATAATCAGCCCCTGATTGGTGATCTGCTGGGCAATCCAGCCTGATGCCTGCTGTTGCGTCATCCCAAGCCCTTCCAGTTGACTGTACATCGCCTGAGCGTTCGGGTTAAACGGGTTTACTGACTCGGTTAACTGTGCGTGGTGCATCGACTCGCGGTTAGTCCACATGGTGGTGGTGATGGATGTGCCGATAGACCCCGCCAGCGTTCGCGTAAAGTTAGAGAGGCTCGATGCCGCCGCCAGTCGTTCCGGTGGCAAACCAGACAGCGTAATGGTGGTCAGCGGCATAAAGAAGCAGGCCACCGCGAAGCCCTGGATAAACTGCGGCCAGGCCGACGCGCCAAAATCCATACCCGGTTCAAAGGTATAAGCACGCCAGTAGAAGCAGACGGCATACATAATAAAGCTGAAGGTTACCAGTCGCCGCATATCCAGTTTATGTGCGAAGCGGCCGATAATCGGCGACAGGATCACCGGAATAATCCCTACCGGCGCAGAGGCCAGCCCAGCCCAGGTTGCTGTATAGCCGTAGACTTCTTGCAATAACTGCGGCAGCAGAACAATAGCGCCGAAGTAAAGCATGTACGCGAGGCTGATACACAAGCAGCCGATGGTGAAGTTGCGCGATTTAAACAACGACAGATCGACTATCGGATTATCGTCAGTTAGCTCCCAGACAATGAGGAAGCTGATAGCCACCACCGCCACCACGGTGAGGATGATTATTTCCTGCGATGAGAACCAGTCCAGCTCTTTACCCCGGTCGAGCATAATCTGCAGGCTGCCGATACCAATCACCAGCAGTGCCAGCCCCACGGCATCAATCCGCCGCCGTTCGGTGCGGGTTTCGCGTCCGCGCAGGGTTTGCAGTGTCATCAACACCACCGCCACGCCAATCGGCACGTTGATGAAGAATATCCAGCCCCAGTGGTAATTATCGCTGATATAACCGCCGAGGATCGGGCCGCAAATTGGCGCGACAATCACCGTCATCGACCACAACGCCAGCGCGATCGAGCGTTTTGCTGGCGGGTAGTTATTCAGCAATAGACTTTGCGAAAGCGGGATCAACGGCCCGGCGACTATTCCCTGAATCACGCGGAAGAAGATCAGCATATTCAGGCTGCTGGAGACACCACACGCCCACGATGCAATAGCAAAGGCGATGGTGGACCAGAGGAATAGTTTCACCTCCCCGACACGCTTTGCCAGCCAGCCGGTAAGCGGGATCGAGATGGCATTCGCCACCCCGAAAGAAGTGATTACCCACGTTCCCTGGCTGAGCGATGAGCCCAGGTTTCCGGCGATAGTGGGGATCGCTACGTTAGCAATGGTGGAGTCCAGCACCTGCATGAATGTCGCCAGTGACAGCGCAATCGTCATAATGACCAGTTGCGCGCCTTCCAGCGGTTTTTGCTGTTGCATCACACGCACCTCTGGATTAGCCAGCGTTAGCTTTTACGATATCGTCGATCAGTTTATTGACAGGTGCCAGGCTGATTTCACGCGCGGTGCTTACCGCGACCGGTGTGGAACGTACTTTATTTGCCAGTACCTGACCGTCACGGTTAGTGGTATTGACGCTCACCAGCGTGGATAAACCGATACGCAGCGGGTATTGCTCCAGCTGTTTCTGGTCCAGTTCAATACGCACAGGCAGACGCTGAACGACTTTGATCCAGTTACCGGTGGCATTTTGCGCCGGAAGCAGTGAGAACGCGCTACCTGTGCCCATATCCAGACCAACCACTTTACCGGTGTATTTCACATCATCGCCGTAAATATCGGTGGTGATGGTGACCGGCTGACCGATACGCATATTGGCAATCTGCGTTTCTTTAAAGTTGGCATCCACCCACATATTGGTGGCTGGAACGACCGCCATCAGCGGCGTCGTTGGGCTAATTTGCGCGCCAGGCTGTACTGCGCGGCGGGAGACATAACCGGTCATCGGACTGACAATACGGGTACGCTCCAGCGCCAGCCAGGCGTTACGTACTTCGGTGGCAGCCTGTTGCACGGCAGGCTGATCTTCCAGTTTAGTCCCCAGAATCATCGCCTGATTGGCATTGTATTGTTGAATCGCGACATCCAATTGCGCCTGGGCACTGGTCACCGCGTCGCGGGCATGTTGCAGCTCTTCGCGACCAATCAGGTTGGCATTGCCCAGCGGCACACGACGGTTGTAGTCGCTTTGTGCTTTCGCGAGGGCGATTTTCTGCACCTCAATATTCGCCTGCAACTGTTTGCTGTTAATCATCAGCTGGTGGGTTTGGCGAACGCTGGAAGCCAGTGCCGTTTTGGCTTTTTCAAACGCCTGGCGAGCATCTGTCGGGTCGAGAGTGACCAGCACATCGCCTTCTTTTACAAAATCGGTGTTATCGGCCCAGACTTTCGTCACGCTGCCTGACACCTGAGACATAATTTGAATCTGATTCCCTGCCACGTATGCGTCATCGGTTTCTTCGAAATGACGTAGTACCAAAAACCAATAAATCCCTATCGCTACGGCAATAATTATAAAGAGCAAGGTGAGAAGCAGGAGCAGACGCTTACGTTTGCCGCTCTTCTTTACCGGTTGCTGCGGGGTTTGAGTCTCCGCATTTGCGCTCATACTGTTCTCCACGATCTTCTTAACTCATCGGCTGAGCCGACCTGCTTGCCAAAAAGGCCAGCATGTTGCGATGCTGGCCAGTCATTTTTTCTTTTATAAATCTGGATTTTTGAGCGAGATGACGCGTTAGCTCATCGCTTCGAGAACCACACCGTCTTGTTCCATCTGGTCGAGACGTGAGAGCAATTTGCGGGTGATTTGCTCGAGCTGATCTTTTTCTGTTGTGCTGAGCGCGGACCAGAGTTGATGCAGGCAATTATGCTGCGGTGGTAAAACCTCGCGCAAAAACTCGTGACCTTTTTCCGTTAATTGCAGATGCAGGCAACGACGATCGTTATCGCTTTCACGACGTTCGATCCAACCCCGTTTTTCCAGTTCATCTGCAATACGCGTCGCGTTGGTACGGGAAGAGCCCAGCGCACAGCTTAGTTCAGAAGGCTGAATACTGTGATTTTCCTGAGACTCAAGCGTAATCAACGCCATAAACAACGTCTCGTTAATCCCCTGAGCCTTCAGCATTTTATTGCGGTTCTCCAGCAGCTTGCTTTGCATATGCATGCAAAGACGGGTCAGAAGGATCTCCTGATAAGGAAAATCTTCGTGACGGCTGGCGCGAAATTTTAGCATTTGTTCAATGGGCGTAAACGAACTATCCATTTGGGTATGACCTCATTAATTTCAGCCGATATAGTAACGACAGTGACAAATAAAGTAAATGTATTGTTTTAGAAAAATGATTCTTTTGGTTTATATAACCGCCATCACTTTCCAGGCTAATCCGTAGCCCAGCGCACTCAAAAGAGTCGGAACAATGATGCTGCGTGTTTTGTAAAAACTCGCTCCCAGTACAGCAAAACCCACCAGCGTTGGAATGAACCGACGGCTGTCATGCATCACTTCTGGTGCAGTAGAAACAACCAGCAGTGCGCAAATCGAGGCGATGCCAATTGTGTCGAGTAAGATCCCGATCGTGCCGCGCCGTCCGGGGCGGACATTACCGACCCGCAGACGTAGCGGCAAATAGCGAAAACAGTAGTTAACCGCGCCAACCAGCAATCCAAGCAGCAGAACCTCATAACTCATCTGGAGCTCCTTGCCAGAACGCCTGAATTAACGCGGTAATACAACCACAGACAATACCTGCCAGAATGGCAACGGGGATAGAAAACAGCGTTACACCCGCAAGGGCACCAACTAACGCTGCGGTAACGCAAAGCGATTGTTTGCGTTGAAAAGAGGCGAGCAAAAAGCTCATAAAAAGCGCGGGCAACATAAAGCCTAATGCTGCTTCAACAGCAGGATAGCCTTGTAACAGACCGCTGCCAGAAAATGCGCCTATCACCGTGCCAAATACCCAGGACGACCAGGAGCTGAAAGCAATCCCGATCATCCAGTTTTCACTCCAGCGGCGATTATTACGTACCAGTTTTGCGGTTGCAGCAGCAAAAACTTCATCCGTCAGGCCAAACGCCCACAGTGCCGTTTTCGGTTTACTCAAACGCAGAGCAATGCGGCTACGCAACGACGGACCATACAGCACATGGCGTACATCCATCGCCATTACCGTCAGCGCCGCGACCCATAAACTGCTGCCAGCTGCCAACATGGTTGTAATGACGAACTGGCTCGCCCCTGCATAAATAATGCAGGAGAAAAACAGACTTTCGACGGGCGTAAAGCCCAGACGAGTCGCATTCATGCCAAATGCAAACGCTACCGGAATATAACTAATAACAATCGGTAAACTGTCTTTGCATCCTTCCATGAAAGTTGCCGAACCAGAAGCGGGCAGAGGGGCAGGGCTTTCCATAGAGTATTACGCTTATCTACCGCTAAAATTATAAATAGAGTGAATGAATATCATAACCTTATCAGACTGGGGGGCTTCTTAACACCCTTATCAGTGCAAAGCCACGTAAACGGTTGCCAATCGATTAATTTGCGGCTTCCTGACGGTGAAATCCTCGCCACCAGACCAGTAAATTCAACAGGGCAAGTGATGCGCCCGCCAGGCAAACACCTGTCCACCCTGCATGTTGCCATGCAGAGGCCGAAATCAGTGAACCGGCGGCGCCGCCAATAAAATAGCTGGTCATATATCCTGCGGTCAGACGATTACGGGCATCAGGGTAAATTCGGTAAATTACGGTCTGATTGGTGATATGCACGCCCTGTACAGTGAGATCCAGCACCAGGATGCCGATAATCAGCGCCAGTACGGATGTGTGACCAAACCAGATCGCCAGCCATGAAAGTAACAGCAGCAGCAGACCGAAAGTTGTGGTGTGGTGCGATTTGCCCTTATCGGCAAAACCGCCCGCCGGACGAGCGCCCAACGCTCCGGCAGCTCCCGCGAGTCCAAACAGACCAATTACGCCATCGCTGTAATTAAAAGGCGGTGCGGCGAGCAAAAAGGCCATTGAGGTCCAGAGAATGCTGAAGTTGGCAAAGGTCAGGCAGCCCAGCAACGCGCGGGTGCGCAGAATTTTATCGCTGATAAACATGCTGAAAACGGAACCTAACAACTGCGGGTAGTTGAGGTGGGTTTCTGATTTCATTTGTGGCAGACCACGCCATAATGCCAGCGCCATCAGTGCCATTAACACCGAGGCAACCCAAAAGACGGTGCGCCAGCCGCCGAGGTTTGCCAGTAACCCGGCAACGGTTCGTGCCAGTAAGATCCCCAACAGCAGACCGCTCATAATGGTGCCAACCACTTTGCCGCGTTTGTCTGGTGAAGCCAGCGTCGCTGCCAGCGGAACCAGAATTTGTGCCACGACCGAGAATAAACCGGTTAATGCCGTACCGAGGATCATCATCGCCAGCGACTGACTGCTGGCGGTAATCAACATACCGCCCGCTGCCAGTAAGGTCATCGAGACAATCAGGCGGCGGCGTTCAAACATATCACCGAGGGGAACAAGAAACAGCAGACCTGCGGCATAGCCCAACTGCGCGGCGGTAACAATAAAGCCTGCCGAACTGGCGGAAAGGGAAAAGTTACGCGCGATGGTGTCGAGTAATGGCTGGGCGTAATAGTTACTGGCTACCGCCAGACCGGTGGCGATAGACATCAGCACGATCAGCGCCGGGCTAAGCTCATGATTGGTTTTAGTCATTGTTTTTGTTTATCAGGTGATGATTAAGCTGGAAATCAATAATAGCGGATGTTGATGAATATGGGATGAAAGATAGATTGTTGAAATGTGCGGTGTGGTTTGTAGGCATGATAAGACGCGGCCGCGTCGCATCAGGCATTGTGTACAGAGCGGCGGATGCGGCGAAAACGCCTTATCCGCCCGAATAAAAATTACTTCTGCGCTGCCAGCGCCTCATTCACCCAGCCATCGAACTGCTGCTGGTGGGCTTTGATCCAGCCATCAACGTGTCCCTGAATATCGCCTTCTGAGGCTTTGCCGTCATGCATGATGGCGTTCTGGGCGTTAATGTCTGCCACCGGCAACTGCATAATGGCAAACAGTTTGGCTGCCGCCGGGTTTTTCTCAGCCCAGGCTTTGTTGGCAACGATATGCATGGTGCTGACCGGGAAGCCATAATTCGCACCATTCGGCAGTTTAGTGTCGGCGTTTTTATCACCCGGCAGTGCGGAGAACGGCACCTGCAACCAGACGACATCTTTGCCCGGCTTCAGTTCGTTACTCACCCAGTATGGCGTCCAGGTGTAGTAAAACACCGGTTTGCCCTCTTTGTAACGACTGATGGTGTCAGCCATCATCGCTGCGTAGTTCCCCTGATTATGCGTCACCGTGTTGGTCAGTTCATACGCGGCAAGCTGGTGGTTGATGGCACCTTCGCAGCCCCAGCCTGGGTTACAACCGGTTAAATCCGCTTTACCGTCGCCGTTGGTATCGAACAGTTTGGCGATCTTCGGATCTTTCAGTTGCGCGATGTTGGTGATTTTGTACTGGTCGGCGGTTTTCTTATCGATCAGGTAACCTTGTGCCGCACCGTTAACAAATACCCCTTCACGATAAAATTTCTTATCGCCACCGGCAGCTTCGTACATGTTGTCATGCAGTGGCGTCCAGTTCACCGCGGTAAAGGTCGCATCGCCAGAAGCAAGCGAGGTGTAGCCAACGTTGTAATCCACTTCGCTGGGTTTATTGACGGTATAACCCAATTTCTCCAGCGCACGGCTGACCAGCAGCGTCTGGAAGGTTTCTTCGGTGATGGTGCTCTGAACTGGGTTAACGGTAATGCCTTTGCCCGGCAGATCGGCAGCAAAAGTTTGTGTAGAGATAAGCGTGGCAAACGCTGTCGCAAAAAGTACGCTATGTCGCATTGTTATTCCTTTTTTTGGCAGGGTGATATGCCCGGCGTCACCGGGCAAGTGCAGAGTTACTTAATGAATGGACGGGTCAGCAGACCGACAGGGCCAGTGGTGTACCAGCGACGGTTGCCGCGACTGCGTGAGTCGCGCCCAACGGCCTGCGTCAGGCGGTCGAGGATAATGGCGAGGATCACAATCCCGACGCCGCCAACGGTGGCAAGGCCCATATCCAGACGACCGATACCGCGAAGTACCATCTGACCCAGCCCGCCGACGGCAATCATTGAGGCGATGACCACCATAGAAAGAGCCAGCATTAGCGTCTGGTTAACGCCCGCCATTATGGTCGGCATCGCCAGCGGTAATTGAACTTTGAACAGCATTTGACGCGGGCTGGCACCGAATGAGCGCGAGGCTTCAATTAAATCCGCCGGAACCTGGTTAATACCAAGAATAGTCAGACGGATAATCGGCGGCAGAGCAAAGATTATAGTCACCACTACGCCCGGCACGTTGCCGATACCAAACAGCATGACGATTGGCACCAGATAAACAAACGCTGGCGTGGTCTGCATGGCATCAAGCAGTGGACGAATAATTTTCGCCGCTCGCGGACTTCTCGCCAGCCAGATCCCCAACGGCAAACCGATGACGATACAGAACAGCAGGGCGGTTAACACCAGCGCCAGAGTAACCATTGCCTGTGACCAGGCACCGATTGCGCCGATAGCAATCAGCGAAACCAGCGTCGCCACGCCCATTCCGACACCGGAAATTTGCCAGGCTATGAGAGCGAAAACGATAATCGCCATCGGCGCAGGCATACCCAGCAGCAATTGCTGGAAACCGTTGAGGATGTAATCAACCGGAACGCGCACGCCCTGGAAGACGGGACGGAAATGGGTAACGACCCAGTCGATCCCTTCAGTTACCCAACTGTCGAGCGGGATCAGCGTTTTATGGAACGGATCGAGAATATTAAAATGCTCGACGTTTGGTGCAGGCGTACTGGTCAGCCAGTCAGCGCCACCGCCGTCAGTCGGTGCAGTCGCCGGTGTACCCCAGGCGTCTGCGGATTGTGCGGCACTGTCCGCCGCTGGCGTGGTATCCCACGGATTATTTTGATCAGCCATTATTTACCCCCTCACGATCTAAAGCGCGCAGCAGCATTCCTTTCGAAATAATGCCGACATATTGTTGGTCCTCGTCGACCACGGGCACCGCACAGGGCGCTTGTCCGACATGAGAGAGCAACTCGCTAAGAGGCGTTTGCGCATCGACCGCTAATGGCGCATCAATCAGCGCCGCATCAAGACCTTGCTGCTGCGTTAACGCGGTTTTAAGCGAATCGATAGACACAGCGCCGACAAATCTATTACCGCGTTCGATAACGTAGCCATATTCGCGATCTTCATCCTGCAATAATTTCAATGCCGAACGTGGGCCGAAGCCAGGGGTTTTACGAATTAAGCCATTCGGTGTCCGACGGGCAATATCTTTCGCACTGAATACCTGACTAATATCAACGCCACGGAAGAAGGTACGGACATAATCATTCGCCGGATTATTGAGAATTTCATCCGGTGTGCCGACTTGTACCACTTCGCCATTTTGCATAATGGCAATTCGGTCGCCAATACGCATAGCTTCATCGAGATCGTGGGAAATAAAGACAATGGTGCGCTGATGTTTCGCCTGTAATTTTACCAGCTCATCCTGCATCTCAGTGCGAATTAATGGATCGAGCGCTGAGAAGGCTTCATCCATTAATAAGATATCCGGATTAATTGCTAATGCGCGTGCTAATCCGACGCGTTGACGCATCCCACCAGAGAGTTCGTCCGGGTAGCTATGGGCATAATTTTCCAGCCCGACCTGACGCAGTGCATCAATGGCTTTTTCCCGGCGTTCTTCGGCATTAATTCCGGCCAATTCCATACCGAACGCGGTATTGTCCAGCACGGTCATATGCGGCATTAAGGCAAAGGACTGGAAGACCATCGCAATCTTTTTTCTGCGCACCTCACGGAGTTCGGCGTCGGATATTTTTGCAATATCCACACCATCAATCAGCACTTGCCCGCGGGTGGGTTCAATCAGGCGATTGAGAAGGCGTACCATTGTGGATTTACCCGAACCGGATAATCCCATGATGACAAATATCTCGCCTTCTTCAATGGCCAGACTGGCGTCTTTTACGCCAAGCGATAGCCCGGTTTTTTCCAGAATTTGTTCTTTTGAAAGTCCTTGTTCGATATATTTGAAAGCTCGCTGTGGATGCTCGCCAAATATTTTATAAAGATTTTTAATTTCTAATTTAATTGCCATGCAATAGAAAGATTCCTGTTATTTGTTTATGTCGATATATTACCCAATGGAAATAGTCACTTTTTTCTACCCTAACATACTGAGAATCTGAGGCAACCCCTGAGGTCAAATGTGGCATGAATATTGACGCGAGCAAATCGCCGGAATTTCCCGTGATATAAGGGCTGAGAGCAAATCGAGAAAAGTTGATATTTTTTGTCATAGATAGCGAAAAAACGCCTGAATATTGTGGTTTCAGGCGAATAATGCAACAGATTATCAGTGTAGATCACCACAAAATATTTGCGTGATAAAAAGCTATTTGGCAGAAATTAATTTCCTGCTGTGGTTGGTGATATTTTGAAAAATAGCCCCGTCAGAAATTCCAGTCTTCATCTAGTGTTTCGACCGCTTTTCCCATCACGTAAGAGGAGCCTGAACCAGAAAAGAAATCGTGATTTTCATCGGCATTCGGCGAAAGCGCGGCGAGGATTGCCGGATTTACTTCCGCCATTTCTGCGGGAAATAACGGTTCGTAGCCCAGATTCATCAACGCCTTATTGGCGTTGTAACAGAGAAACGCTTTCACATCGTCAGCCCACGGGGTTTCGGCGTACAATTCATCGGTGTATTGCAACTCGTTGTCGTAAAGTTCCAGTAGCAAATCGAAGGCGAAACTCTTCAACTCTTCACGTTGCGCCAGGGAGATCTTTTCAAGGTTTTTCTGATATTTATAGCCGATGTAATAACCGTGGACTGCTTCATCGCGGATAATCAGACGGATCAGGTCTGCGGTATTGGTCAGCTTTCCGCGGCTGGAAAAATACATCGGCAGCCAGAAACCGGAATAGAACAAAAAAGATTCAAGAAACACACTGGCGATTTTCTTTTTCAGCGGATCATCACCGCGATAATGTTGCTGAATAATCTGTGCTTTTCGCTGCAACGACGCGTTTTCCTCACTCCAGGTGTAGGCGGCATCGACATCTTTGGTCTGGCAGAGTGTCGAGAAAATCGAACTGTAAGAACGGGCATGAACCGCTTCCATAAAGCTGATATTTGATAATACCGCCTCTTCATGGGGCGTGAGTGCATCGGGCATCAGTGAAGGCGCGCCGATAACATTTTGCAGCGTGTCGAGCAGCGTCAGGCCAGTAAAAACGCGCATCGTCAGTTGTTGTTCTGCGGCACTTAATGTCTGCCACGCAGGAATATCGTTCGACAGCGGCACCTTTTCCGGGAGCCAGAAATTGCTGGTCAGGCGGTTCCACACCTCCAGATCTTTATCGTCAGATATCTTATTCCAGTTGATGGCGCTGATACGTGAGAGTTTCATAGATATTCCTTAAAGCGCGCAGGAGACGCAGCCTTCAATTTCAGTACCTTCCAGCGCCATCTGACGCAGGCGGATGTAGTAGAGCGTTTTGATACCTTTACGCCAGGCATAAATCTGCGCTTTGTTGATATCGCGAGTGGTGGCGGTATCGGGGAAAAACAGCGTCAGCGACAGCCCTTGATCGACATGGCGAGTCGCTTCGGCGTAGGTGTCGATGATCTTTTCTGCGCCGATTTCGTAAGCGTCCTGATACAGCGCCAGATTTTCGTTAGTCATAAACGGGGCAGGGTAGTAAACGCGTCCTGTTTTGCCCTCTTTGCGTATCTCTACTTTCGCCACAATCGGATGAATACTCGACGTGGCATGGTTGATATAAGAGATGGAACCGGTTGGCGGCACCGCCTGGAGATTCTGGTTGTAAATGCCATAGCGCATTACGTCATCGCGCAGTTGCGCCCACATTTCGCGGGTAGGTAACGTGATACTGCTACGAGCAAACAACTCGCCAACTTTCGCCGTTTTCGGTTGCCAGTTACCTTGCAGATATTGGCTAAAATATTCACCGCTGGCATAGCGTGACTGTTTGAACCCGGCGAAGGTTTCACCGCGTTCGCGCGCCAGCAACATTGAGGTACGCAGCGCGTGCCAGGTGATGGTGTAGAAATAGAGATTGGTGAAATCCAGTGCTTCCGGCGAACCATAGGCGATGCCTTCTCGCGCCAGATAACCGTGTAAATTCATCTGCCCCAGACCGATAGCGTGTGAGGCGGCATTTCCGGCTTCGATGGACGGCACGCTGCGAATATGACTCATATCTGACACCGCAGTTAAACCGCGTACGGCGATCTCTACCGTGCGGGCAAAGTCGGGGGAATCCATGGTGTGGGCAATATTCAACGAACCTAAATTGCAGGAAATATCATGGCCTGTGCGGGCATAGTCGAGATTCTCGTCATACTCTGAGGCGCTGTTAACCTGCAAAATTTCTGAGCAGAGATTGCTCATATTTATGCGCCCGGCGATAGGGTTAGCACGGTTAACCGTGTCTTCATACATGATGTAGGGATAGCCGGACTCAAACTGGATTTCTGCCAGTCGCTGGAAGAAATCACGGGCGTTGATGTATTTTTTGCGGATGCGTTCATCGGCTACCAGTTCGGCATAGTGTTCGCTGATGGCGATATCGGCAAACGGCTTGCCATAAACTCGCTCAACGTCATAGGGCGAAAACAGTGCCATCTGCGCATTCTCTTTTGCCAGATGGAAAGTGATATCCGGGATCACCACCCCCAGCGACAGTGTTTTAATGCGGATTTTCTCGTCGGCATTTTCCCGTTTCGTATCGAGAAAACGCAGAATATCGGGATGATGGGCATGTAAATAGACTGCGCCAGCACCCTGACGAGCGCCGAGCTGGTTGGCATAGGAAAATGCGTCCTCCAGCATTTTCATCACCGGAATCACGCCAGAAGATTGATTTTCAATACGTTTAATTGGCGCGCCCGCTTCCCGCAGATTCGACAGCAAAAATGCCACGCCGCCGCCGCGTTTCGACAGTTGTAGTGCGGAATTTACTGCCCGGCCAATCGACTCCATATTGTCTTCAATACGCAGCAAAAAACAGGAAACCAGTTCGCCGCGCTGCCGCTTACCGCAGTTGAGGAATGTCGGTGTTGCAGGCTGAAAGCGTCCTGACAGCATCTCATCGGTCAGTTGCGTCGCCAGTGTTTCATCGCCTTGTGCCAGCGTCAGCGCCACCATCGTGACTCGATCGGCAAAATCTTCCAGATAACGCTTACCGTCGAATGTCTTCAACGTATAGCTGGTGTAAAACTTCCATGCTCCGAGGAATGTCTGAAAACGAAAACCGCTGGCGTGTGCGTGGGCAAACAGCGTAATGACAAAATCGCGAGAGTAGCGGTTGAGGACGTTTTCATCATAGTAACCTTCGTTGACCAGCCAGTTCAGGCGCTGCTGCTGGCTACTGAAGGTCACACTGTTAGGACGCACATGCGTCGCCATAAAGGCGTCAACGGCCTGGCGATCTTTATCGAACTGAATGCGACCTGCGCTATCGTAAAGGTTAAGCATCGCATTCAGGGCGTGGTAATCCATTGTTTCCTGCGTCAGGCGTTCTGCGGTTGTCGTTGCCAAAATTCGGTTACTCCTTTACGAACGTTTTCGATATCGCTTTGCGTACCCATGAGTTCAAAGCGGTACAGCCACGGCACGCCGCATTTCCGGGCAATCACATCTCCGGCGCGGCCATACGCCTCACCAAAGTTGCGATTACCCGAAGCAATAACGCCGCGAAGCAACGCCCGGTTGTGCTCGTCGTTTAAAAAGCGAATTACCTGTCGTGGCACCGCGCCAGCCGTACCGCCGCCGCCGTAAGAGGGCACGATCAGGATGTAAGGCTCGTCTACCTGAATCCGTTCCCGCTCATTGAGCGGGATGCGCACTGCGGGCAGCCCTAAACGTTCGATAAAACGCTGCGTATTTTCGGAGCTGCTGGAAAAGTAGACAAGCTGGCTCATGCACTGGCCGCGTGTGGTGCTGGATGCAGACGGTTGATCATGTCCGGGCGGAAACCTGACCAGCTAAGATCGCCTGCAATCACGACCGGCAACTGACGAAAGCCCTGAGCACGCAGCGCTTCCGCTGCTTCAGGAACGCGATCGACATTAATCATTTCAAAATCAAAGCCCCGGTTTTCCATCGCCCGTTTGGTGGCGTGGCACTGAACGCAATCGTTACGAGTGTAAATAGTAATGCGCATGATTCGTATTTCCGTTTAAAATGAAGATACGGCGCGATGATACGCGTCGGGTTGTCTCTCTGTTGATACAGAGATACTAGATGTAGTTGAAAAAAGATTCAACCATACAAGATATGGGAATTTTAGATTGATTACACCACCGATGAATGGCTCAACGGGGTAGGGGATTTTGTGTTTTTTTGCCGGGCGATTGCCCGGCATCAGGAAGTTACATCCGCATGGAAACGGCCAGGCGGTTAAAGCAATTCATCAGCCCGATGGCAAATGTTAAGTCGCTGATTTCTGCTGCGCTGAAATGCTCAAGCAAAGGCTGATAAACGTCGTCTTCCGCATGGGTTCGGGCAATATCGGTCACCGATTCCGCCCATGCCAGCGCCGCCCGCTCGCGATCGTCAAAATGATGGCTTACGCGCCAGCCTGCCAGGGCATCCAGCTTATGCTGCGGCACACCGGATTTACGTAATGCTTTGCTGTGCATCTCCAGACAAAATGCGCAACCATTGATTTGCGAGACGCGCAAATAAACTAACTCCATCAGCGTAGTTTCCAGCGTGCTATTTTCCAGCGCCGTTTTGGCCTGCACCAGCGCGTTATATACCGTTGGGCTAAGTTCGTAGTAAGGCTGACGTAATGTAGTCATACAGTTTCTCCTCTTATTAACGCCCGCAATGTAGCACTATAATGGACTGCTAAAGAGAGCCATAAATTACCTAAAAAAGCAGACCATATGCCGCGCTATCAGGATATCGCCCGTCAGTTAAAAACGGCTATTGAGCAAGGGGAACTGAAACCCGGCGCAAGGCTGCCTTCAAGTCGTACCTGGTCGCAGGAACTGGGGGTGTCTCGATCCACTGTCGAAAATGCGTATGCTGAGCTGGTGGCGCAAGGATGGCTGATCAGGCGGGGACAGGCTGGCACATTTGTCAGTGAGCAGATATATCCGCAACAATCTACTGTACAAGTTGTGGCTTTTGCCGGTGAAAGTCAGCAACCGTTGCCATTTCAAATGGGATTACCCGCACTCGATCTCTTTCCGCGAGAGCTGTGGGCGCGGGTGATGGGGCGTCGCCTTCGTACCCAGACACGCTTTGATTTGGCGTTAGGCGATGTCTGCGGTGAGGCGGCGTTGCGTGAGGCAATAGTTGATTACTTACGCGTTTCACGTGGGATTGATTGTCAGCCAGAGCAGGTCTTTATCACTCACGGTTATGCGGCCTCAATGGCTTTAATTCTGCACGCGCTGGCGAAACCGGGAAACGGGATGTGGATGGAAGATCCCGGCTTTCCACTGATTCGCCCGATTGTCACTCGCCACGGTGTGGAAATTTTGCCTGTGCCGGTTGATGACAACGGACTGGATATCACAAGCGGAATACAAAATTATCCTGATGCGTGTTTTGCCCTGATAACACCAGCACACCAAAGCCCGCTGGGTGTGGCGCTCTCTTTAGCGCGCAGGCATCAGATACTGGAATGGGCAGAGCGTAGTCAGGCATGGATTATTGAAGATGATTATGACAGTGAGTTTCGCTATCACGGTAAGCCGTTACCGGCGTTAAAAAGTCTCGATGCACCGCAGCGGGTAATTTATGCCGGAACATTCAGCAAAGCACTATTTCCTGCATTGCGCTGTGCGTGGCTGGTGGTGCCGGTGAAGCAAATTGCACAATTCCGCCACCAGGCGTCACTGGCTCCATGTGCGGTACCTGTTCTATGGCAGAACACACTGGCAGACTTTCTTCGCGAGGGGCATTTCTGGCGGCATCTGAAGAAAATGCGTCAGCATTATGCTCAACGTCGGCAATGGATTGAGCAAGCGTTGACGCAGCAGGGATTTGAGGTTGTGCCGCAGAAAGGTGGTATCCAGATGGTGATCAGAATGATGGGCGATGATATTGCCCATGCGCGTAAAGCCAATGCTGCAGGCCTTGCGGTGCAGGCACTTAGCGACTGGCGTATCCGCTCAAGTGGGGAAGGTGGATTACTTCTCTCTTTTACCAATATCGTTAACGAAGGTATGGCGCGACAGGTAGCACAACAATTACGTAAAGCCTTAAGCTAAAAAACCCCGAAATCAGGTTCCGGGGTCAAGACGCGTATTTATTATCATTGTTGCACTACGATTTGCGCATGCTCAACAGTGCGCCGATAAAAATACCTACCGCAGCTGCTGTACCCACGCTACACCAGGGTCTTTCACGAACAAAAGAATCCGCGCAGCCAACGGCATCGCGCGCGGCTTGCTGGACGCGAGTACGACCATGCATTCGCGCTCTGGTTTCTTTCAGCAATGCCTGAGCTTTATTGCGTGCGGCTTCGGCTTCCCCTTTGGCGTCGCTGCCCCAGGACTTCAATACAGATTCGAGACTGTCAGCCAATTGATTGACATCATTCTGGATATCCTGCACGCCATCATCGACGTCGTTGCGGTTCGGTCGGTTAAACATATGATCCCCCATTAGAATTCGATGTAATTTTCAGTGTAGACCATAATTTTCTTAACTGAGATTCATCGCGGCTTTATGGACTTTTCTGAAAGCGTTGTGAATGCGCAATCAGGTAAGGTAGGCCCGCGGTTGATAATAACGAGGATCAAATATGTATTTACGACCAGACGAGGTGGCGCGCGTACTTGAAAAAGTCGGTTTTACTGTCGATGTGGTAACTCAGAAAGCTTATGGTTACCGCCGTGGGGAAAATTATGTCTATGTTAATCGCGAAGCACGAATGGGACGTACCGCCCTGGTAATTCATCCAACATTAAAAGAACGCAGTTCGACACTGGCTGAACCCGCTTCCGATATTAAAACTTGCGATCATTACCAGCAATTTCCGCTCTATTTAGCGGGGGAACGTCATGAGCATTACGGTATCCCGCATGGCTTTAGTTCGCGTGTTGCGCTTGAACGTTATTTGAATGGTTTATTTGGCGAAGCCAGTTAAAGACGCGACTGGCGATGCCAGTCGCGAAAAGAAGAATCAAGCTTTAAGCTGTTGATAGCTGGTGACTTTAAACAGACGGCGGCAATAGTCAAGAAAATAGCCATATACCGCACCCATCATCATAGAAATCACCATATTTGAGCTGACGGCAGCGACAATCTGATGCCAGTCTGCACCTATTACCCAGAGAATTGCGGCATATACTGGCGACTGAAACGTTACATAAGCCAGTATATCGGCAATTGTTTTCGTCCATCCTTTGTTATTCATTTTACGCGCCTGACGCATAAAGAAATCCCGATAGATCCCATAAGGGCAGGCGATTAGGATATTGACAGGAATCGCCACCAGTCGTGACGAAAGCGACTGCTCAAAGCTCATGCCGGAGAGGAAAATCTCGATAAGCATGTTCACAACAGTGCAATAGACAACCATCGCAAATGTATCAGCCATAGCGTTACGCCAGCGTGACTGTGCTGAAAGCATAGTGTGAGACTCCATTAAGAGGTTAAGGCAGACAGATGATTTACCGCTTCTGTTAATGCATAGGTTATATCGCTGGCTATTTTCTGACAACCAGGTGAATATTTTTATTTAAAATGCTTTTGTAGATAAAATGCTATTTTGAGATTGTTTTTTGAACGTCGGTGGATTTTTTATATAATACTTTTTATATTTATTTGTTTTTCAATAGGTTAATTGTTATTTGTGGTAGTGGCTTCGCCATAGTGTCAGGCTGACATGAGCGGGCATAGCCACTGATGCAGTAACTTGTGTAACTATTGTTCAGGCAACATTTTCTGCTATAAAAAACTTAATTAGGCAGGATAATAAAGCAGTTAAGAAAATCGCCAGTTTATTCTGTTGTATTGCATAAATATGCTGTGGTGGCGTTACTGTTACCAGTAACAATGATTCGGGATCGCCCGCCAACGTTGACATCGCAGCGCAGTATTATGTATTACAGCATGCAATCAAATGAATATATTTATTAAATTGCCAGGATATAAGCCTTTGCTGATTTAGGCAAGAATATGTAAATATATTTAAGAGTATAGAAAAATAATAAATTTTCGAATACACTATGCCGCGAAATAGTTTTTGGTACTTTTCGTTAGAAGGTTTTTAGTATTATGTCTTTAATGTTACAGAATTTAAATAATATCCGCACTCTACGTGCTATGGCTCGCGAATTCTCCATTGACGTTCTTGAAGAAATGCTCGAAAAATTCAGGGTTGTCACTAAAGAAAGACGTGAAGAAGAAGAACTTCTGCAGCGTGAGCAGGCAGAGCGTCAGGAAAAAATTAATACCTGGCTGGAGCTGATGAAAGCCGATGGAATTAACCCTTCTGACTTATTAGGCGGCGAAGGTTCTGCACCTAAAGCAGCTAAAAAACGCCAGCCGCGTCCGGCGAAATATAAATTCACTGATGTTAACGGTGAAACTAAAACCTGGACCGGTCAGGGCCGTACACCGAAGCCAATTGCTCAGGCGCTGGCAGAGGGTAAATCTCTCGACGATTTCCTGATCTAATTACTGAGGCCGGATGCCGCTGCTATGGCGCGTCCGGCGTCGCTTCTCAAGCTTGCTGGTTCCACGGCATCTTATCTAACAACCTTGCCATCCCACAAAAACCGCTAATTCCTGCAAACAGTAACCCGGCACCAACAAAGCCACTTAATAAGAAGAAACCGCTATTTACGGTATAACCCAGTACAACACCGATTAATATTAAACCACCCGCGGCGATCTGCACCTGGCGCATTAACGGCAAGGGTTGAGATTTATTTACCGCTACTGGCAATCCTGCTTTTTTCCAGCCATCAATCCCATCTTCGAGTAAAAAGATTTCTGCGGGGGCGGCAATCGCTGCTAATTTATCGGCGTTATTACTGGTGCGTTTACCTGCCTGGCAGTGGAATATAATTTGCTCGCGACGTAATTTAGCCGGAAGACCTGACTGTTCGAGCACGGATAATGGAGCCAGATCTGCTTCAGGAATATGTTCACGAAGATATTCATCAGCATCACGAATATCGATTAACTTTGCGCCGCGTGCGATTAATTCTTGTGCATCATGCGGCGAAATGGTTGTCAAAGCCATAGTGACTCCTTACGGACAATAGACATTTTTCAGGGTGGCGATAATGGCATTTACCGCCTCATTTTTAATGGAATATAGAATGCGTTGGGCATCCCGTTGGCTGTCGATAAGCCCTTCGTCTCGCATACGAGCGAGATGCTGTGATGTCGCAGAGGCACTCAATCCGGTAATGCGCGTCAGCTCTCCCGCGCTGGTGCCGGGTGAACCGCTAAGCATGCACAGAATCAGCAACCGTTTGGGGTGGCTCATTGCTTTCAGTAAGGCTGCTGCCTGTTCGGCACTGGCCTGTAATTGCGCGAGTTCATTCATAGTTATTTAAGTGTTTTCTAAATTAAGAAAACTCTAAACTAAAAATACAACATATGCCAGCATCAGCCGCGTAAATGAGAGTAAAAGCGTAAGCTGAAACTGGCAGGCTCCGCTAAAATTACTACGCTTAAGAGATAAAATCTCTTTTTAAACAATGAGTAATTTTCTTATAGGGAGTACATATGGGTTTCTGGAGAATCGTCATCACCATCATTCTGCCGCCGCTCGGCGTGCTGCTCGGTAAAGGGTTCGGTTGGGCGTTCATTATTAATATTCTGCTGACACTGCTTGGCTATATCCCCGGGTTGATTCACGCATTCTGGGTGCAAACCCGCGATTAAACCTGTCCTCACCCCCGCGGCGTTAACGCGCCGCGTTCCTCTGCTACACTTTCTGAGTGTTTCCGTTAACGAATGAGGTAGCTATGGGTCTGTTCAATTTTGTGAAAGATGCCGGAGAAAAACTCTGGGACGCGGTTACAGGTCAGCACGATAAAGACGATCAGGCGAAAAAGGTGCAGGAGCATCTGAACAAAACCGGTATACCTGATGCCGATAAAGTGAACATTCAAATTGCCGACGGCAAGGCGACGGTCACTGGTGACGGCTTAAGTCAGGAGGCGAAGGAGAAAATCCTTGTTGCGGTGGGGAATATTTCCGGTATTGCCAGTGTCGATGATCAGGTGAAAACGGCGACACCAGCCACTGCCAGCCAGTTTTATACCGTTAAGTCTGGCGATACTCTGAGTGCCATTTCCAAACAGGTCTACGGTAACGCCAATCTGTACAATAAAATCTTCGAAGCGAATAAACCGATGCTGAAAAGTCCGGATAAAATTTACCCGGGGCAGGTGTTGCGTATTCCTGAAGAGTAGTTAATTGCCAGCCATCGCCTGCTGGATAATGGGAATTGGCGTCAGTAAATGTTGGCGCATTAACTCACTGGCGCGCGCGGTATCTCGCGCCAGTACCGCCGCTGTCAGGGTCTGGTGCTGATCGTGTTTATCCTCCAGCATTTCTACCGAAAGCACTGTTCGCCGCAGCCAGATAAATCGATAACGCGCCGCCAGATCAAACAACCGTTCACGCATTTGCAGCAAATAGTGAGAACCACAGCCCGCCACAATTGCAGTATGAAACGCCTGATGACGCAGATCCCACTCATCAAGCATTTTCTCACTGGCGTCACAGGCCTCAAGCTTACTGAGCAGATGCGCCTTCGCAAGAACGTCAGCCTCCCACTCATCGCCACCGCGGGCAATCGCCAGACTCACCAGCATCGCTTCCATATTGGCGCGGGCGTCGAAAATATCGAGCAGCTCCTGCTCTGACATAGAAGCCACCCGATACCCTTTTTGATTCACCACCGTGACCAGTCGTTCCGCCACCAGTTGAGAAAGTGCTTCCCGCAACGGCCCAACACCAAGAGCATAACGCGATGTCAGCAAACTCATCCGTAATTTTTCATCCGGTTGAAAATTACCGCGAATAATATCGTTTTTCAGCCAGCGATAGCCATCCAGAGACGTAATGGTCATGGTGTGACTCCTGATCATTATCAGCGCGTATTATGAACGGGTGTTTTTTGCCACAATACCAGCTTTTTCCAGCGAGCCATAATTGGCACGGTACAGATAATCCCTATCGCTAATAAGCCAGTGGAGATCACTTCTAACTGTTGCGCCGGGCGGAATAACATCACTATCAACACAAAGGTAATAAAGCCGATTACCAGCCAGGTGAGCCACGGATAAAGCCACATCCGCAGGCGAATTTCGCTTCCTTCTGCTCGCAGAATTTTGCGCATCCGCAATTGTGAAACGGCGATGACTAAATAAACCAGCAGGGCGATAGCGCCGGAGCTGTCGATCAGAAATTTAAACACTTTCGCCGGTGCGTAATAGTTCACCACCACCGTTAAAAACGCCGCGCCGGTCGAGAGTAATACTGCCACATACGGGGTTTTACTGCGGTTAATTTTGCCCATTACCGCGGGTGCATCACCGCGACGGCTTAAGGAGTAGAGCATCCTTGACGCGGTATACAGCGCCGAGTTCAGGCAACTGGTTACGGAAAGTAATATCACGCAGTCCATGATTAATTTCGCATGGGGAATATTGAGCAATTCCAGAACCGAGCGATAAGAACCAACGGCTTTCAGCCCCGGCATATTCCACGGGATTAATGCCACAACGACAAAAATAGAGCACAAATAGAAGATAGAAATACGCCAGATAACCGAGTTGGTGGCGCGGACAATATGTTTTTCCGGTGTGTCGGATTCCGCGGCGGCAATGGTGACAATTTCTGCGCCCATAAACGAGAACATGGTGATCAACATCGCGCTTAATACCGCACCGAAGCCATTGGGCATAAAGCCGCCGCTATCCCACAATCTTGAGATCCCGCTCACTTCGGCATAAGGGTAAAAACCGCTAATTGCGACTGCACCAAGGAAAATAAAGGCCAGGATAGCGATGACTTTGCACAGCGCCAGCCAGAACTCAAATTCGCCGTAGTTTTTAACGCTTAATAAATTACTGCCAGTTAAGGCGAGGGTAATGACGAGGGAAAATAACCAGATGGGAATGCCTGGAACCCACGAGTGCAGGATCATTGCGGCGATGTTGGCTTCCAGCGGGATAACCAGTACCCAAAACCACCAGTACAGCCAGCCGATGGTATAACCCGCCCAACGACCAATAGCTTTATCGGCATAGGTGGAAAACGAACCCGTGTCGGGCGTGGCAACCGCCATTTCCGCCAGCATTCGCATAATCATAACCACCAGTAATCCGGCGAACAGATAGGCCAGTAATACCGCCGGGCCCGCTTCGGCGATGGCGACGCTGGAACCGACAAACAGACTTGCGCCGATAACACCGGCAATAGACAACATGGTGACGTGGCGTGACTTCAGCCCGCCGCCTAACTCATGTGGTTGCGATGATTGCCCCATCCTGAATCCTCTCGAAAGTGTGTCACTTGGGAGAGCGCCCCGACATTTCCCGCGTCGGGTCACGCGTGTAATTGTTATTGGTTCTTTTTACCGGAGAGCGGCTCCGCCTTATCCGGCCGACATAGATTTATTCCTGTTCACATACAGATTGTCGGATGCAGCGTAAACGCTTTATCCGACCTGGATTCGCGTAGGCCGGACAAGACGCGCAGCGTCGCCTCCGGCATGGGTGCGGTGCTACTGTTTCGCCTCAGCAAAACACTGGCTGATGATCTCCAGACCCTGACGGATCTGAGCGTCTTCAATGGTGAGCGGTACAAGGATGCGCAGCACGTTGTAATACGGGCCGCAGGAGAGAAGAATCAGGCCTTTATCGCGGGCGCGCGCCACGATGTCGGCGGTGAGTCTGGCGTCCGGTTTACTGTGATCGCCACCTTCAAACAGCTCTATAGCGATCATCGCCCCCAGCCCGCGAACGTCGCCGATCTCGGTGTGTTTTTCGGCGATCGCCAGCAATCCGTCTTTCAGCTTTTGCCCCAGATCGTTGGCTTTTTGCAGCAGATTTTCCTGTTCAAACACCTTCAACACTTCCAGCGCCGCGACGCAGGCAATCGGGTTACCCGCATAAGTGCCGCCTAAGCCACCCGGAGCGACAGCGTCCATCACTTCGGCGCGCCCGGTGACGCCCGCCAGCGGGAAGCCGCCTGCGATCGATTTCGCGAACGTGGTGAGATCCGGCGCGACGCCCATTTGCTCCATCGCAAACAGCGTGCCGGTACGCCCCGCGCCGCTTTGCACTTCATCGGCAATCAACATGATCCCGTGCTCGTCACACAGCGCGCGTAAACGCTGCATAAAGGCTGGTGTCGCGGCGTAGAAACCGCCTTCGCCCTGAACCGGCTCAATCACGATGGCGGCGATATCTTCCGGCGCCGCGTCATTTTTGAAGATTCGGTGGATACTGGCGATAGCGTCATCCTCGCTGATGCCGTGTAGCGGACAAGGATAAAGCGCGCGATAAACATGGCCCGGCATCAGGCCCATACCAGCAGAGTACGGGTTCACCTTACCAGTCAGCGCCAGCGTATAGTGCGTGCGCCCGTGATACGCGCCGCTAAAGGCGATGGTGCCGCTACGTTTGGTGGCGGCGCGGGCGATTTTCACCGCGTTTTCCACCGCTTCAGAACCCGTGGTGACCAGCAGCGTTTTTTTGGCGAAATCGCCCGGCACCTTCTGATTCATTATTTCGCACAGCGCCAGATACGGCTCATAAGCCAGCACCTGGAAGCAAGTGTGCGACAGTTTTTTCAACTGCGCTTCCACTGCCGCCACCACTTTTGGATGCAGGTGCCCGGTATTGAGCACCGCAATCCCGCCCGCGAAATCAAGATACTCACGGCCTTCAACGTCCCACACCCGGCAGTTTTCTGCGCGATCAGCGAAAATCGGGTGAATTTGCCCAACGCCACGGGGAATCGCCTGACTGCGGCGTTGCATTAACTCTTTATTGCTGCTCATTCGCGTTCTCCAGTTAAAGACCGATGCACATGTATTTGATTTCTAAATAATCTTCGATGCCATACTTCGAACCTTCACGACCCAGCCCCGAGGCTTTTATGCCGCCGAACGGGGCCACTTCATTGGAAATAATGCCGGTATTGATACCGACGATGCCGTATTCCAGCGCCTCGCCCACGCGGAAGACGCGGCTTAAATCACGGGCGTAGAAATAGGCGGCAAGGCCAAACTCGGTGTCATTGGCCTGCGCAATCACATCGGCTTCATCTTTAAAACGGAATAGCGGGGCGAGGGGGCCGAACGTCTCTTCTTTCGACACTTTGGCGTTGGCCGGAACATCCACCAGAATGGTCGGCTGGAAGAAGTTGCCGCCGCGTTCGTGTGCTTTACCGCCGCAAACCACGCGCGCGCCTTTCTCCAGCGCATCGGCGATATGCTCTTCCACTTTTGCTACCGCTTTTTCATCGATCAGTGGCCCAATGGTGACGCCTTTTTCCAGCCCGTCACCGATGTGCAGTTTGCTCACCGCCTGCTGCAATTTTTCGGCAAAGCGGTCATACACGCCGTCCTGCACATACAGGCGGTTGGCGCAGACGCAGGTTTGCCCGGCGTTACGGAATTTCGAGGCCAGCGCGCCTTCCACGGCTTTATCGAGATCGGCATCGTCAAAGACAATAAACGGTGCGTTGCCGCCCAGCTCCAGCGACACTTTTTTGATGTCTTTCGCGCACTGTTCCATTAACTGACGGCCAATTTCGGTCGAGCCGGTAAACGACAGCTTGCGCACCAGCGGGTTGCTGGTCAGTTCGTTACCGACCGCGCCCGCCGAACCGGTCACCACGTTAAATACGCCAGCCGGAATGCCCGCGCGAATCGCCAGCTCTGCCAGCGCCAGCGCAGAGAACGGCGTCTGACTGGCGGGCTTCAGCACCATCGTGCACCCTGCCGCCAGCGCCGGACCGGCTTTACGGGTAATCATCGCCGCCGGGAAGTTCCACGGCGTGATAGCGGCGGTAACACCAATCGGCTGCTTGATGACAATCAGGCGCTTATCGGCCTGATGACCGGGAATGGTGTCGCCATAAATGCGTTTGCCTTCTTCGGCAAACCACTCAATAAATGAGGCGGCGTAGCTGATTTCGCCTTTCGCTTCCGCCAGCGGTTTGCCCTGTTCGAGGGTCATCAGGCGCGCTAAATCGTCCTGATGCTCCATCATCAAATTGAACCAGTTACGCAGAATGTTGGCGCGTTCTTTGGCGGTAAGGGCACGCCAGGCGGGTAGGGCGCGGTTGGCGGCGTCGATAGCGGCGCGGGTTTCATCTGCGCCCATTTTGGGTACGCTACCCAGCTTGTCGCCATTCGCCGGATTGGTGACCTCGATGACTTCGCCATTGTTGGCGTCCAGCCACTCCCCGTTAATTAACGCCTGCTGGCGGAATAAGTTACTGTCGTTCAGTTTCATCGCTACATCCTGTTTTCAAAGGTTATTGATTAAAGGCGGCGTGTAAGGCATCCACACTACGTGCCGCTCGCAGCGTGCGTCCGGGGTTACTCTGGCTTGCCAACAGCGTTTGTACCTTGCTGACAATATGCGCACCAATAGGAATTGCTGATGTCGCTGCCGGGGAGGGCGCATTGCAGGTGTGGATCGTGCGCGGGGTGGTGACAAACAGAAAATCGTCAATCAGCTTGCCGTCCGGCGATACTGCCTGCGCACGCACACCGGCGGGCCAGGGCTGGAGATCGCTTAACGAAAGCCCGGGACAATACTTTTGCACCAGCCGCAGATAGCCGCTTTTGCACAGCGAGTTTTTCATCTCGCCCAGTCCTGAGCGTAGATGGTTTTGCAGCACCCGGCGAATCCCCGACGAGCCCAAAATCTCCAGCGTGTCGCTAAATGAGAAGTCGCGCTTGCGATAGCCTTCACGTTTAAAAGCAAGCACCGCGTTTGGCCCGACGGTCACGCTGCCGTCGATCATGCGGGTGAGATGCACACCCAAAAACGGCATTGCCGGGTCGGGGATGGGGTAAATCAGGTGGTTAACAATCTGGTTATGCGCCGGGGCAAGGCGGAAATATTCGCCACGGAACGGGCAGATGATAAAGCCCGGCTCGAGGCCGAGCATTTTCACCAGCCGGTCAGCCATCAGCCCGGAACAGCTAATCAGCGTCGATGCTTCATATTCACCGCCCTGACGGGTCCGTATCACCACGCCGTTTTTATGCTCACTGAGGGCGCTGACTTCGGCGTTATAAATAATCTCACCGCCTCTGGCCTGGAAGATTTTTGCCATTGCCGCCGTCACTTCGCGGTAGCTGACAATACCGCTGGACGGCACAAAAATGCCGCCCAGTCCGGTGATATTCGGTTCGCGCTCGCGTAGCTCCTCGGCGTTTAACCACTCGCGCTCAATACCGTTCGCCGCCGTGCGTTCCCATAAGCCGCGCATCCGTTCCATTTCGAGTTCAGACGTGGCGACCAGCATCTTGCCGCAGTTGTCGTAGCGAATGCCGTTTTGATCGCAAAAGGCTTTAGTGGCGCGGTTTCCCGCTAGGCAAAACTGCGCCTTCAGGCTGCCGGGCGTGTAATAGACCCCGGCATGGATCACGCCGCTGTTGTGGCCCGTCTGGTGACAGGCCGGGCCGGACTCTTTTTCCAGCAACGCAATGCGGGCGTCCGGATAGACATCTATCAGTTGCATGGCGGTCGACATGCCAATGATGCCGCCGCCAATAATCACAAAATCATACATCCGCTCAATTCCTTTGCGCTTACTGATGCGTCTGGTAGTGGTGAGTGGCGTAAGCGAAATAGCCGCGCTGGCGCATCAGTTCACGGCGCAGATCCGGGTGTGCGGTAAAGCGGTCGCGACCGTGCAGCCAGAACAGATTGTTAATCAACAGGAATTTGCCAACGGGAACGGGCACAGACAGGATGCCTTTGCTGGTTTCAATGGCGTCCGAAAGCTCGCTCAACCACACGCCTTCTTCGAAGTCTTTCGGCTGGACGAACTGGTCGATATAGCGCATCACCGGGCGGCCCTGCTGATCAACGTCGAACACCGGATGGAAAACATCTTTGCTGACGTTTTTGCTCGGCGGCGCAGCAAAGCGCATCGGACGGCGAGCCAACGGGTGGCAGAAATAGTGGTCCAGATGTTCCCAGTCATCGAGATGCAGCAGCAGCGAATTTCCGCCCTGCATGTTTTGCTCGTCGATTTTCATCATCAGCACGTAATCAGTGATTTCTTCGACGTAGGTGCCGTCGTTGTGCAGCTCCATCACACGATGCGGCTGACGCAGATAGCTGTCTGAGTTATCGACATTTTTCACCACAAAACGCGCGTAATACTGACCACTCATGGCGTCGAAATTTGAGCGACCAATCAGGTGCGCCACCGCCGTTGCCAGCTTCACCATCTCATCTGCCTGCGCGACATCATCGACACCTACCGCATTAATTAACAGCGCACCTTCAGCACGGTTTAGCAGCGTCTTCAACAGCAACGGTTGCAGCTGATTCGCACACAAATCATCAAGAATTTTGCCTACCCGAAAACGCAGAAACGATTTGTACTCCAGCGCCTGCACGGGCCATTCGGCAACCTGCTCGAGAAACCGTTTGGTCGTCTGTTCGGTGAAGGTGAGTTCCAGCAGACGCGGGGATTGCGCCGACGGGATGAGAGTGAATCCGCTATAGTCCTGGCCTGAATCGACAGCGTTGTTTTGTACGGCGGTCAGTGCATTCATCAGAAGCGATCCTCTTATGAGATGTAGGGTGACATGGCGATGCTCATTTCGTAGCCATAATCTAAAAATATCTACATTTCTGAAAAATGCGGTCAAAATGACGTGTTTGTTTAATTATTGTGATCTAAAACAACAATTAATTAACAATGTGATATTCTGAATTTAAGAGTAGTTTTTATGAATTAATTAACATAATCAGTTTGTTAACGGAGAGGGGCTAAGAGAATAGAAAAAGAACCCCTGATGTTTCCATCAGGGGATCTCGGTACAACATCACACAACTGGATTTGCCCACCTTCCTTAGCAGGTCGTGCAAAATCATATTGCCATGGATAAATAAATAACGTAATCAGGTCTATTGCTTAGATGAAATAATAAAAAAAAGCCCATCAATGATGGGCTATCCAGAAATGGGAGAAAAATATAAAAAAACATACACAGTTACCTTACTGACGGAGTAATTTTCTCTTATTTTGTCGCTATTGAATATCCGGTGGAATACTGGTTTTCCAGGTTGGACAAGAATGATGAATCAATCAAAATTATCATGATTCCATCATGATTGTATTTTCACTTCTCCGTAATATGCGCCCACACCAAACGAGATATGCCCTGAGACCAATACAGGACAAATTAAGTAAACCGCCATTAGCTCATCTGGAAGAGCGGACGACAATCAGGATTGTTGTAGGGTACGGGGTTCGAGGCCTCGATGGCGGCCCAATTTTTTACCACAGTGCAGCAAAACACCCCTTGTTAACCGATATCAATGACATTTCCGAATAACCCACGAAAAAAATCTGATTTTGTCTTTTTTAATATGCTGATAATTAAGAATAATCAATGGTAAGTAATCTCAGGTAAAAAAAACCCGCCAAAGAGTGGCGGGAAACCTTATCGCATGGGAAACAATGAATAATGGTTTTACAGAATTTATAATACAGTTTATTGAGATATAAAAAATCGGGTCATTTACCTGGAATGATTTTCATAACAATGTAAAAATAATAAAATTCCTGTTCGCGCATATATTTTCTTAATTGTCACGGTGCAATAAATCTTCATAAATCGTGGTTAAAATACCTTTCTGTCCAAATTGTTTTTTTATCCACTGCGTCACCTGACCGGTGGCAGAGTGTTGAGTTGCCAGTAACATGCGCGAATCCTGGCGCGGGTTATGGATTTGTCGGGTGACCAGCAGGGATTGCGCCATCGCCTCGCGGACCATGTAATCCGGCAAAAAACCAATCCCTTCACCTAAAATCTGGCACTGGCATTTGGTGTTGAAATCTGGCACCAGAATCGACTCCTGCCCATGCAGCAACCAGCCCACTTTTTTATTAATCGTATGCGCGGTATCTTCCACCATGATATTGGGGTAGAGACGTAGCTGACTTTCAGCGATCGGCTCTGGCACAAAGGCTAACGGGTGATCCGGGGCGATAGCAAAAGCCCAGCGAATCGCGCCAATCTCCGTGTAATCAATGCCGCCGCCGTCCAGCAGCGTGTCGGGCGCGCCAATAGCGATATTCGCCTGATTATTAATAATCGCATCCCAGACGCCATTATACACTTCGGTGGTGACGGTAATCTGGCAGGTTGGAAATTGCTTTTTCAGTACCTGTAATAAGCGCGCGGTGTGTTTGGGTGTATAAAGTAGCTGGTTAATACAAATACGCACACGCGCTTCTATGCCCTGCGAAATAGTATCGATGCTGCGTTTGATGGCGTGAAAATCATTCAGCAGGTCGGTAGCTTTGCGGAAAAAATAACGCCCGGACTCCGTTAACTCAATGCTGCGGGTACTGCGAGTGAACAGCACCACATCCAGCCCTGTTTCCATTCGCTTGATGGTGTAGCTAATGGCGGAAGTGGTTAAACCCAACTCGTCTGCCGCTTTACTGAAGCTGCCAAAACGCGCAGCGGTAGTAAATGCCAACAGATTCTCTTCGGTAAAAATTGAGTTCATTAAACCATTCCCGCCATTATCTACTATGAATTTCTCCAGCTATGACTGTAGAGGTATCGGTTAAAGATAGATAATCATTTTTGAATAACTTTTAATACCCGTCGCGTTTAGTCGTCGCTTCGCTTAATTTTTGTCCGCCATATTCTGAAATTATTCCCACGCAGTTACCCGCCAGAAAACCCAGTAATGTCACCGTCCAGTTCATCCCGCTGGCAAAAAACAGCGTCATGCCGAGAAAGCCTCCGGGAATGAATGACAGTAACCAGAAACGCCCTTGCCAGACCACTACAGCTGAGAAAGGCACGGTAGTCATCACGCTTGCCCAGAACACGGAAAGCCCACTCACCGAGGCCAGCCAACCGGAAGTCAGCGCGGCGAAAAACGCCCACACCATCCCGGAATAATTAACCGCCAGACTCTTGATAAACCCCGATTTACCGCCGCCTGCGGCATAAAAACTGCAAAAGGCGACAAAGCCAATGGTTCCTAATAATTCCCATCCCTGAGAAAGCCCAACATGTGAAGACACTAACTGCCAAAGCCCTGCACAAACACCGACGGTTATACCCGTTGCAGTGAGTCCGTTCATCTTGTTCCCCTCTGGTTAGACATGGACGAAAGCTGCGCTTACATGTGCAGACTATAGAGAAATAAAACCTGATTGAGTGAAAGGGTATCGGGTCAAAGAAACAAATATTGCACTACCGCACACTGCGAAAAGATTGTTGAACATCATTCAACAAAAAGGCGAAATACGGCGAATTAAATTTAAGCGGGTTCTTTTATCAGATTATCGTTGCTATTCTCAATTCATCGAAAACAGCCACAAAAACCAGGGGAATGTTAATGAGTATAAAAAATCTACCTGCCGACTATTTATTGGCTGCACAACAGGGTGATATCGATAAAGTAAAAACTTGCCTTGCGCTGGGTGTCGATATAAATACCTGCGATCGGCAGGGGAAAACGGCAATTACACTGGCAAGTTTATATCAGCAATATGCTTGCGTTCAGGCATTAATTGATGCCGGTGCGGATATTAATAAACAAGACCAGACCTGTTTAAATCCTTTTTTAATGAGCTGCCTGAACGGTGATTTAACGCTACTACGAATTATTTTACCGGCTAAACCAGACCTTAATTGTGTAACCCGTTTCGGCGGTGTCGGCCTGACGCCTGCCTGTGAAAAAGGCCATTTAAGTATTGTAAAAGAGCTTTTGGCGCATACGGAGATTAACGTTAACCAGACCAACCATGTTGGCTGGACGCCGCTACTGGAAGCGATTGTGCTTAACGATGGCGGGATTAAACAGCAGGCGATTGTCCAGTTATTGCTGGAACACGGTGCCAGCCCGCACATGACGGATAAATATGGCAAAACGCCGCTGGAACTGGCGCGGGAACGAGGCTTTGAAGAGATTGCGCAGTTACTGATTGCCGCAGGCGCATAAACCGGGAGACTTGCTATCAACACACCAGAAAGACGGTGTGTGTGGGCGCTAACTGCGGATGCTGATTTTCTGGCGCAGCGGGGGCAAGGACAGGTTGAACAGGTCTTTGCCAGAGCGGTAAATATCGCAATCCCGGCTCGCCAGCAGTTGCTGACACTGCTTTGTGAAGAGTACGACAATGCGCCAAACAGTTGTCGGTTGGCACTCACTCACTTTGATGGTCTGTTCCGTCATGGTGATAAGGTTCAGTTTGATGATCAAGGTATTACGGTTGGTCAACATCTTCAGATAGAGATGAGTCATTGCCAACGTTGGCTGTCCCCAACCTTGCAAATGACCGCTGAAAAATTTCACCTTATCGCCTGGCAACAGTGGCACGACATTATTCATCAGCACTTGGGGGAAAATGAAACCCTGTTTAATTATTGCGGCGATAATCCGTTTTATCAGGCGTTAAATAAAGAATTACGTATTAAACGACGGGCAGTTATTCAGGCCGTAAACGATAAAAAAAATATCGCTTTGGCGGTTGCTAATATGATGGGGTTAGGGATTGGCCTTACACCATCAGCCGATGATTATTTAACAGGCCTGGCGCTTATTTTATTTATTTCCGGGCATCCGGCGGGAAAATACAAAGAGGAATTTTATCTCGGTCTGCAACGCGGCAGAAATAATACCACGTTACTAAGTGCCATAACGCTGGAAGCCGCATTACAACAACGCTGCCGGGAAAATATTCATCGTTTTATTCACAACATTATTTATGGCATCCCTGGGAATTCAACCCAGGGAATAGAAAAAATTAAACATATTGGTTCCAGTTCCGGCTGCGACATGCTGTATGGCATGGCTGATGGTTGTGCGCTGAGCCAAACCTACGGAGGGAATTATGTCAGTTAAAATAGTCATTAAACCGAATACCTATTTTGATTCTGTCTCGCTGATGTCTATCTCCACACGTGCAAATAAACTCGACGGCGTCGAGCAGGCATTTGTGGCGATGGCGACCGAAATGAACAAAGGCGTTCTGAAGAATTTAGGGCTGCTGACGCCGGAGCTGGAACAGGCGAAAAACGGCGACCTGATGATTGTCATCAACGGCAAAGCGGGCGCAGACAACGAGCAGTTGCTGGTGGAGATTGAAGAACTGTTCAACAGCAAAGCGCAAAGCGGCTCGCATGAAGCGCGTTACGCCACTATTGCCAGCGCTAAAAAGCATATCCCGGAAAGTAACCTGGCAGTGATTTCGGTTAACGGTCTGTTTGCCGCTCGCGAAGCACGTCAGGCGCTGCAAAACGATCTTAACGTGATGCTGTTTTCCGATAACGTCTCAGTTGAAGATGAACTGGCGCTCAAGCAACTGGCCCACGAAAAAGGGCTGCTGATGATGGGGCCAGACTGCGGCACGGCGATTATCAATGGCGCGGCGCTCTGCTTTGGTAACGCTGTGCGTCGCGGCAACATCGGTATTGTTGGCGCATCCGGCACCGGTAGCCAGGAACTGAGCGTCCGTATCCATGAATTTGGCGGCGGCGTTTCGCAACTGATTGGCACCGGCGGGCGCGACCTGAGCGAGAAAATCGGCGGCCTGATGATGCTCGACGCTATCGGGATGCTGGAAAACGATCCGCAAACTGAAATCATTGTACTTATCTCCAAACCGCCCGCGCCTGCGGTGGCCCGCAAAGTGCTGGAACGCGCACGCGCCTGCCGCAAGCCGGTGGTGGTCTGCTTCCTCGGTCGTGGCGAAACGCCAGTGGATGAGCAGGGGCTACAGTTTGCTCGCGGCAGCAAAGAGGCGGCACTGAAAGCGGTGATGCTCTCCGGCGTGAAACAAGAACATCTCGACCTGCATATCCTGAACCAGCCGTTGATTGCGGATGTGCGTGCGAGTCTGCAACCACAGCAGAAATACATTCGTGGCCTGTTCTGCGGCGGCACACTGTGCGACGAAACCATGTTCGCGGTGATGGAAAAACACGGCGATGTCTACAGCAACATTCAGCCCGATCCTGAATTCCGCCTGCAAGATATCAACCGCAGCATCAAACATACCTTCCTCGACTTTGGTGATGACGACTTCACCAACGGCAAGCCGCATCCAATGATTGACCCCACCAACCGCATCAGTCGCTTGATCGAAGAAGCGCGCGATCCAGAAGTGGCGGTGATCGTGATGGATTTTGTGCTCGGATTTGGATCGCATGAAGATCCGGTCGGTTCCACCATCAAGGCGATCAAAGAAGCGAAAGCGATCGCCGCTGCCGAAGGACGCGAGTTGATCATTCTCGCCTATGTACTGGGCACCGATCTCGATACGCCATCATTAGAACAACAAAGCCAGATGCTGCTTGATGCCGGGGTAATTCTGGCAAGCAGCAGCACCAATACCGGATTGCTGGCGCGTGAATTTATTTGCAAAGGGGAGGAAGCCTGATGAGTCCGTCACTGTTTAGCCAACCGTTGAACGTTATTAACGTCGGCATCGCTATGTTTAGCGATGATCTGAAAAAGCAGCATGTAGAAGTGACCCAACTCGACTGGACGCCGCCGGGGCAGGGCAATATGCAGGTGGTGCAGGCACTGGACAACATTGCCGATTCGCCGCTGGCAGACAAAATCGCCGCCGCTAACCAGCAGGCGCTGGAACGCATTATCTAGTCGCATCCGGTGCTGATTGGTTTTGATCAGGCGATTAACGTGGTGCCTGGCATGACGGCGAAAACCATTCTTCACGCCGGGCCACCAGTGACCTGGGAAAAAATGTGCGGCGCGATGAAAGGCGCGGTCACCGGGGCGCTGGTGTTCGAAGGACTGGCGAAAGATCTTGACGAGGCGGCTGAACTGGCGGCTTCCGGGGAGATCACCTTCTCGCCGTGCCACGAGCACGACTGTGTGGGATCGATGGCGGGCGTCACCTCTGCCTCGATGTTTATGCACATCGTGAAAAATAAAACCTACGGCAACATCGCTTATACCAACATGAGCGAGCAGATGGCGAAGATTTTGCGTATGGGCGCCAACGATCAGAGCGTGATTGACCGTCTCAACTGGATGCGCGATGTCCAGGGCCCCATGCTGCGCGACGCGATGAAAATTATCGGCGAAATCGATCTGCGCTTGATGCTGGCGCAGGCGCTGCATATGGGCGATGAATGCCATAACCGCAATAACGCCGGGACGACGCTGCTGATTCAGGCGCTGACACCGGGAATTATTCAGGCGGGTTATTCCGTTGAGCAACAGCGCGAAGTGTTTGAGTTTGTCGCCAGCAGCGATTACTTCTCCGGCCCGACGTGGATGGCAATGTGTAAAGCAGCGATGGATGCGGCGCACGGCATTGAATACAGCACCGTGGTGACCACCATGGCGCGTAACGGTGTCGAGTTCGGCCTGCGAGTCAGCGGCCTGCCGGGGCAGTGGTTTACCGGCCCGGCGCAACAGGTCATCGGCCCGATGTTTGCCGGTTATAAGCCGGAAGATTCGGGGCTGGATATCGGCGACAGCGCCATTACTGAAACCTACGGTATTGGCGGATTTGCTATGGCGACCGCACCCGCTATCGTCGCGCTGGTGGGCGGTACGGTGGAAGAGGCTATCGATTTCTCCCGCCAGATGCGTGAAATCACCCTCGGCGAAAACCCGAACGTCACCATTCCGCTGCTCGGATTTATGGGCGTGCCGTCGGCAATCGACATCACCCGCGTGGGTAGCAGTGGCATTCTGCCAGTGATCAACACCGCCATTGCCCATAAAGATGCAGGCGTCGGCATGATTGGCGCGGGCATTGTGCATCCACCATTCGCCTGCTTCGAGAAAGCCATTCTTGGCTGGTGCGAACGTTACGGCGTCTGACCTGCAAAGTGCACTTTACGATCCCTTCTCCCTTCTGGGGAGAGGGGCAACCTCACTTTCATAACCTTATCACCCTCTGTAGCGGACATAACAACATGAAAGAGCTTGTGGTCGTTGCCATTGGTGGCAACAGCATTATCAAAGATAACGCCAGCCAGTCGATTGAGCATCAGGCGGAGGCAGTGAAAGCCGTCGCCGATACGGTGCTGGAAATGCTGGCTTCCGATTACGACATTGTGCTGACCCACGGCAACGGGCCGCAGGTCGGGCTGGATTTACGCCGTGCGGAGATTGCCCACGAGCGCGAAGGGCTGCCCTTAACGCCGCTGGCGAACTGTGTGGCGGATACGCAGGGCGGCATTGGCTACTTGATCCAACAGGCGCTGAATAACCGACTGGCGCGTCACGGCGAGAAAAAAGCCGTCACCGTGGTGACTCAGGTGGAAGTGGATAAAAACGATCCGGGTTTTGCTCACCCCACCAAACCTATCGGCGCATTCTTTAGTGACAGCCAGCGTGACGAATTACAAAAGGCAAATCCTGACTGGCGTTTTGTTGAAGATGCCGGACGGGGCTATCGCCGCGTGGTCGCCTCGCCGGAACCGAAACGTATTGTCGAAGCACCTGCCATTAAGGCGCTGATCCAACAAGGCTTTGTGGTAATTGGCGCGGGCGGCGGTGGAATTCCGGTGGTGTGCAGTGAAGCGGGGGATTACCAAAGCGTGGACGCGGTTATCGACAAAGATCTCTCTACCGCGCTACTGGCTCGCGAAATTCACGCCGACATTCTGGTGATCACCACCGGCGTGGAAAAAGTGTGTATTCACTTTGGCAAGCCGCAGCAGCAGGCGCTCGATCGGGTGGATATTGCCACCATGACCCGCTATATGCAGGAAGGGCATTTCCCGCCCGGCAGCATGTTGCCAAAAATCATCGCCAGCCTGACGTTCCTGGAACAGGGCGGCAAAGAAGTGATTATCACCACGCCGGAATGCCTGCCCGCCGCGCTGCGCGGTGAAACGGGCACCCATATTTTTAAAACGTAAGGACGTAAGATGAAAGAAAGCAATAGCCGTCGTGAGTTTTTGAGCCAGAGCGGTAAGATGGTCACCGCCGCCGCGCTGTTTGGTACCTCTGTGCCATTCGCCCATGCGGAGGTCTCTGGCACAACCCACTGCGACGCGAATAACACCATGAAAATCACTGACCCGCACTACTATCTCGATAACGTGTTGCTGGAAACCGGTTTTGACTACGAAAACGGCGTGGCAGTACAGACCCGCACGGCGCGCCAGACCGTGGAGATTCAGGACGGTAAAATTGTTGCGCTACATGAGAACAAGCAGCATCCGGACGCTACGCTACCGCACTATGACGCTGGCGGTAAGCTTATGTTGCCCACTACTCGCGACATGCATATTCATCTCGACAAAACCTTTTACGGCGGACCGTGGCGCTCACTCAATCGCCCGGCAGGCACCACCATCCAGGACATGATCAAACTTGAGCAGAAAATGCTGCCGGAGTTGCAACCTTATACCCAGGAACGGGCGGAAAAACTGATCGATTTATTGCAGTCGAAAGGCACCACCATTGCCCGCAGCCACTGCAATATCGAACCGGTTTCCGGCCTGAAAAATCTGCAAAATTTGCAGGCGGTGCTGGCGCGACGTCAGGCGGGCTTCGAGTGTGAAATTGTCGCCTTCCCGCAGCACGGTTTGCTGCTGTCGAAATCGGAACCCTTGATGCGTGAAGCAATGCAGGCAGGCGCGCATTACGTTGGCGGGCTGGACCCAACCAGTGTCGATGGCGCGATGGAAAAATCCCTCGACACCATGTTCCAGATTGCGCTGGACTACGACAAAGGCGTCGATATTCACCTACACGAAACCACTCCGGCGGGCGTGGCAGCCATCAATTATATGGTTGAAACAGTGGAGAAAACGCCGCAACTGAAGGGCAAACTGACCATCAGCCATGCTTTTGCGCTGGCAACACTCAACGAGCAACAGGTAGATGAACTGGCGCACCGGATGGTGGCGCAGCAAATTTCTATTGCCTCGACGGTACCGATTGGCACGCTGCATATGCCGCTTAGACAACTGCACGACAAAGGCGTAAAAGTCATGACTGGCACTGACAGCGTTATCGACCACTGGTCGCCTTACGGCCTGGGCGACATGCTGGAAAAAGCCAATCTGTACGCGCAGCTCTATATTCGCCCTAACGAACAGAACCTCTCCCGTTCGCTGTTTTTAGCCACTGGCGATGTATTGCCGCTCAACGAAAAAGGCGAGCGCGTCTGGCCTAAAGCGCAGGATGACGCCAGCTTTGTGCTGGTGGACGCCTCCTGTTCCGCCGAGGCGGTGGCGCGTATCTCGCCGAGAACGGCAACGTTCCATAAAGGGCAACTGGTGTGGGGGAGTGTTATCAACAAGGATAGTTAACATGGCAGAAAATAACGCCTGGCAGAGTTCAGAGCGAACCTCAAAGCTCGCCAGGTGTTATCAGTGTCGAAGTTGCAATGTTATCTTCTCATTAGCGCAAACACTCCCCAGCCCAGATATTCTCTTGTCCAGGTGACATGACGCACGGGCGATGTGCTCAATTCCGCCCTCACCACAGCGGCAAAATCATCATCCGGGTTCTCGTCAAGCCAGCGGCGCATCGTCAGCCATTTAGCCGCTTCATAGCGATCCCATCCTTCCTGGTCGGCTAATACCATTTCTACGACGTCATAACCAAACGCCGCAAAAGAAGCCACCCGTTCAGGGAGGGGAAGAAAATCAGCCAACGCTTGCGCCCCGCAGGCATGGGCTATCTCCTCGCTGGTGGGTAACTGGCGCCAGTACGGCTCACCGATAAGTATGATCCCTCCGGGTTGCAGACTTTTTGCCAGCAGAGAAATCGTTCCGGCGACGCCTCCGGCAATCCAGGTTGCGCCAATACAGGCGGCGACATGACATTTTTCATGGGCGACATAACCGCTCGCATCGTTATGAATAAATGCCACCCTGTCGCCAACGCCGAGTTCCTGTGCGCGCCGCCGGGCCTGTTGTGTAAACAACGGACTCATATCAATACCCAGACCGGTAATGCCGTGATCGCGCGCCCAGGTGCAGAGCATTTCGCCGGAACCGCTACCCAGATCGAGGATGCGTGTTCCGGGCTTCATGCGCAAGACTCGCCCCAGCGTGGCATATTTTTCTGCGGTGAAGGGGTTGTGAATGCGGTGCGCGCTTTCACTAATGGTAAAAATAGGTGGGATATCCATACACTCTCCTTAGCGATTATCCAGCTGTGCGCGGACATTTTTAAGCCCGCTGGTGTTGATGCGGTAAGGCTGACCGTTGACGGACTTAATCAGCCTTTTGGTTTTGAGTTTTTTGAACACGGCGAGCGTGCAGTCGGTAAGCAGCAGCCCGTCACGGCTGTAGCATTCAACAGCGGTGACGCGGCCTGAGGCATCGCGAAGATGGGCAATACGTCCACCTTTGGCGAGAACGTGTAAGGTACGTTGTTCCTGACGGGATAAATTCATACTGGAAACCTGTTTCATCATCATATGCAAAACCCGCAAGCACAGCGTGGTGCTCACATTTGATTTAGGCGCATTGATAACCAGCCCGGCGACAAAGGTCGGGAAACTGATTATCGGATGATGACATTCTCCAGCATCTAAGCCTCGGATTGAGTTCAGGTATTTACGATGTGAATGATAACACCGGGTGATAAAAGGGATATCCCTGGTGCCAGAAAGTGTGATCTGCCACGAAAAACGACACCACTATTGGTCATTAAACTCTCAGGTAGCGACGTCTCAGAACCCATCACGGGCAACCATTCATTGGCTATATTCAATGAGCGAGTTTTGCTGCAAAGACGTTCCTCACATCATCCAGATACCTCTTCGAACAGGAGTGAATGCAATGAATATCAAGGCTATTGGTGCATATTCCGCTAAACAACCACTTGAACCGATGGATATCACCCGCCGTAAACCCGGCCCTCACGATGTCCAGATTGAGATTGCTTACTGTGGTGTCTGCCATTCCGATCTCCATCAGGTGCGTTCAGAGTGGGCGGGAACGGTCTACCCCTGCGTGCCGGGCCATGAAATTGTCGGACGCGTGATTGCCACCGGTGAGCAGGTTGAAAAATATGCCGAGGGCGATCTGGTGGGCGTTGGCTGCATAGTGGACAGTTGTAAACACTGTGAAGAGTGTGACGACGGACTGGAAAACTACTGCGATCACATGATAGGGACCTATAACGCGCCGACGCCGGACGAACCGGGCCATACTCTGGGCGGCTACTCACAACAGATCGTCGTTCATGAGCGATATGTTCTGCGTATTCGTCACCCGCAAGAGCAACTGGCAGCGGTAGCCCCATTGCTGTGTGCGGGGATCACCACTTACTCCCCGTTGCGCCACTGGCAGGCCGGGCCGGGTAAAAAAGTGGGCGTGGTCGGTATTGGCGGCCTGGGGCATATGGGGATCAAGCTGGCCCACGCAATGGGGGCGCATGTCGTGGCCTTTACCACCTCGGAGGCAAAACGTGAAGCGGCAAAAGCTCTGGGGGCCGATGAAGTGGTGAACTCCCGCAATGCCGACGAAATGGCGGCGCATATGAAGAGTTTTGATTTTATTTTAAATACGGTCGCTGCCCCGCATAATCTTGATGAGTACACTACCTTACTGAAACGCGATGGCACCATGACCCTGGTCGGCGCGCCCGCTACGCCGCACAAATCACCGGAAGTCTTCAACCTGATCATGAAACGCCGCGCGATTGCGGGGTCGATGATTGGCGGTATCCCTGAAACCCAGGAGATGCTCGATTTTTGCGCCGAACATGGCATTGTTGCCGATATTGAAATGATCCGCGCCGATGAAATAAACGAAGCCTATGAGCGAATGTTGCGCGGGGATGTGAAGTATCGTTTTGTTATTGATAATCGCACGCTGGCAGAATGAGTGTTTGAATCGAAAAGCCCGTAATCTGTGGTAGTACGGACTCAACCTGATGATAAAGCCCAAAAAATAGCGCGGACGGTCCCCTCGCCTCCTCGGGGAGAGGGTTAGGGTGAGGGGAAAACCGTGTTCGTAATCCTTTGTGATTACACGCTGATTTCCGCAGCGTGCTTGTACACAGTCAACTTAACGGCGAGCATCGATTCCAGCTTCTCCTGGTCTTCGGCAAACAACCGTATGCCTTCTGCCAGCTTGTCCACTGCCATCGCATCCTGATGGTGCTGCCAGTAAAACCCGGCTTCGTTAAGTGGAGAAGGGCTGTTTTCTACAGGCACATCGGGGCTAAGTTTACGCACCACTTCGCCGTCCTGCGCTGCCAGCTCGCTCAACAGAGCAGGGGAAATCGTCAGACGATCGCAGCCAGCCAGTGCCAGCACCTGCTCAGTTTTACGGAAACTGGCCCCCATAATCACCGTCGGATAACGATGCGCTTTGTAGTAACGGTAGATGTCTCGCACGGATACCACGCCAGGATCGCTTTCTGCTTCATAACTGCTCTGCGGCTGATGTTGTTGATACCAGTCGTAAATACGCCCGACAAACGGTGAAATCAGATACACCCCGGCCTCCGCGCAGGCGCGGGCCTGAGCAAAAGAGAAAAGCAGCGTCAGGTTGCAATTAATGCCTTCTCTTTCCAGATCTTCTGCGGCGCGAATGCCCTGCCAGGTCGCGGCGAGTTTGATAAGAATGCGCGATTTATCAATCCCCTGTTGCTGATACAAGCGAACGAGCTTACGGGCTTTGGCGGTACACAGACCGCGATCGAAAGACAGGCGAGCGTCCACCTCAGTAGAGACGCGACCCGGCACATGATTCAACAGTTCAATCCCGATATTCACCGCCAGCTTATCGCTGGCATTCATAATCTGCGTCTGGGTAGAACCGCCCTGTTGAAGGGCAAACGCAATGGCATTATCAATAAGTGGTTGATAATGCGGGATCGCCGCAGCCTTGAGGATCAACGACGGATTAGTCGTGGCATCCTGCGGCTTAAAACGTGCTACGGCGTCAATGTCGCCGCTGTCGGCCACCACGGTGGTAAGGCGTTTAAGTTCATCTAACTGACTCATAATCTTGACCCTTTCATAAAAGAGAGGTTATGCAGATTTACCCTGTTTCTCGTAGTAGCTGATCTTGTCAACTTTCGGCGCTGAGCGTCCGCCTTCGAACTCTGAAGCCAGCCACACATCAACAATATTCTTCGCCAGCTCCGGGCCGATAACACGCGCGCCCATCGTCATGATTTGCGCGTCGTTGCTCTTACGGGCGCGCTCGGCGGAGTAGGTGTCGTGACATTGCGCGGCACGGATACCCGGCACTTTATTCGCCACAATTGCCATACCTATACCGGTGCCGCACAGCAGAATGCCGCGCAGGTAAGTGCCATCGCTGACAGCACTGGCCAGATTAAAGGCGATATCCGGGTAAATGAGCGAGTTATCACCCACGTCGTGGCTGAAATCGACAACTTCGATCCCTTTCGACTGTAAATGGGACTTCACCAGATTTTTCAGCTCGGTTGCCGCATCATCAGCACCAATCGCGATTGTTAACATAATGGTTTCTCATAGTAGGGGACATGGGTGTTCATATGAGCAATGATCATTCATGTGAACATTTTGTAACTGGATAAAAAGTAGCTTTTAATAAACATAAGTTCAACGTGTTTTCATATGAACAGTAAAAAAGATCGGTTAACGCCCATTTTTACCCGCTTTCAGGATTTGAAAGTCGCCAGGAAAGACATTATGAGGGCGATCACATTTTTACTTGTCGAGCATATGCGCAAATCTTATGAGCTGCTAATGTACATTTGTCATGTAGCAAAAATGTAAATGGATTACACGAGCAGGAAGGGAATTACGCGTATTCATCATTGCTGGTAAGCCAGCAAAAACATTTACCTTCTGATCCCACCGGCAACCAGGTTTCCGGAAGGAGAGACACTGTGACTCGTACTCAGCAAAAACCTGCGACTGAGGTAGAAAAATCCGCGATTCGTAAGATTTCTATCCGTCTCGTCCCCTTTGTTGCTTTGATGTTTTTCATTAACTTCCTCGACAGAACGGCGATCTCCTTCGCTGGTCCTAACGGCATGATGCAGGACCTTGGATTGCAGGTGGCACAATTCGGCCTGGCCTCAGGGATTTTCTTTATTGGCTACATTCTTCTGGAAGTTCCCAGCAACCTGGCGTTGCACCGTTACGGCGCGCGCCGCTGGCTGGCGCGTATTATGGTTTCCTGGGGAATCGTTTCTCTTTTATTCACCTGGGTGAGCAATGTTGAAGGGCTTTATATCCTGCGCTTGCTGTTGGGTGTGGCGGAAGCGGGCTTCTTCCCTGGCGCGATATTTTTCCTCAGCGCCTGGGTTCCGGCGCGTCATCGCAGCAAAATTCTGGCACTGTTTTATCTCGCGCAGCCGCTGACTGTGGTCTTCGGCGCACCGCTGGCGGCCTGGTTTATCAATCAACACGGTCTGTTCGGCCTTGAAGGCTGGCGCGTCATGTTCCTTGGTGTGTCGATTCCGGCTATCGTCGTGGGCGTGATTGCGTGGTTCTATCTGATTGATAAACCTAACGATGCCAAATGGCTGACGGCACAGGAGAAACAGTGGCTGAACACTGAGCTTGCGCGGGAAGATGCGCAGAAATCCAGTGCCGCCAACCACAGCCTGCGTTCAGTGATGTCCAATGGTCGCGTCTGGGTACTGTGTCTTATCTACTTCGGTTTTGTTTACGGCCTGTATGCACTGGCGTTTTTCCTGCCAACCATTATTGGCGGTTTCCAGAGTCAGTTTAACGTCACCTTTGGCGTGATGGAAAAAGGGCTGATTACTGGCGCGCCGTATCTGGTGGCGGCGATTGTGATGTACTTCTGGTCGCGTGATGTCACGCGCCGCGGTTGCAAAACCTGGCATATCGCACTACCCGCGTTGGTCGGCGCAATTTCTGTCCCCACCGCACTTTATATGGACACGCCGTTTGCCACGATGGTCGTTATCTCATTAACCGCCAGCGCCATTTTTGCCGCACTGCCTAATTTCTGGACCTTACCAACACAGTTCCTCTCAGGGGCGTCTGCCGCCGCAGCTGTGGCGTTGATCAATACCCTTGGCAACGTGGCCGGTTTTTCGGCGGGCTACATTACCGGTGCGCTGCACGATGTAACGCACAGTTATCTGGCGCCAATGATGGTGGTGGGGGGATTTATGCTGCTGTCGGCAATTCTGATGCTGGTATTAAGCCGTATTCCCCATACGTCCAGTGCCGCCGATGTGAAGATGAAACGAGCAGGAGAGCACTAATATGACATGGCTTTTTAATAATCCCTCCGACTTTGCCAAAGAGATGGTGGCGGGTTTCGTCAGCGCCAATGCTGACATCGTGCGCCAGGTGCCGGGCGGGGTTATTCGCAATACCCAAAGTCAGCAAGGTACGGTGGCGATTATCATCGGCGGCGGCTCGGGCCACTACCCGGCGTTTGCCGGGCTGGTCGGCCAGGGGCTGGCCCACGGCGCGGCGATGGGAAACTTATTCGCCTCACCCTCCGCGCAGCAAATTTGCTCGGTGGCGAAAGCCGCCAACAACGGGGCGGGCGTGCTGTTAGCGTTTGGTAACTACGCCGGGGACGTTCTGCATTTTGGCCTCGCACGGGAGCGCCTGATTGCAGAAGGCATTCCCTGCGAACTTATCGCCGTTACTGATGACATCACCAGCGCCGGACAACATGAGCCCGAAAAACGCCGCGGCGTGGCGGGCGATTTAGTGGTGTTCAAAGCGGCTGCGGCTGCGGCGGAGCAGGGGGCTTCACTGGAAGAGGTACTTACCGTCGCCAGACACGCCAACGATCGCACCCGTACCATCGGGGTCGCCTTTTCTGGCTGCACATTGCCAGGGGCGGAGCAGCCTTTGTTTACCATTCCGCAAGGGCAAATGGGCTTTGGCATGGGGATCCACGGCGAACCGGGTATCCGTGAAATAGCCGTGCCGGGGGCCGATGAACTGGCGACAATGTTAGTTGAACATCTGCTCAACGATGTTCCATCTGGCGTGAGCATCAAAGGTGCCCGCGTTGGGGCGATCTTAAACGGCCTCGGCTCTGTGAAATATGAAGAACTTTTTGTGGTCTGGCACAGCGTGCAGAAACGGCTGAACGAGCAGGGCATTATCCTGGCTGATATTCAGGTCGGCGAATTTGTCACCAGTTTCGATATGGCGGGCCTGTCACTGACGCTCATCTGGTTTAGCGAAGCATTAGAGGCACAGTGGCAGGCTCCGGCTTACACGTCGGCTTTCAGGCGTGGCGCGGTAATTGCCGCGCAGCCACGACAGGCGAGCAGTGACGATGAATGTCAGCAGCAGACCGTTCCCGCGGCGTCTGACGCCTCGCGTAGCGCCGCCGTTCGCGTAGTGGCGATGGTGGATGCGCTGGCTGAGGTGGTGATTGCAAACGTTGATGAGTTAGGGCGCATTGACGCGGTAGCCGGTGATGGCGACCACGGTATGGGTATGGAGCGCGGCGTGCGAGCAGCGCGCGAAAGTGCGCATCAATACCTGGCGCTGGGCGCAGGCGCAGGCACCGTTTTGCAACAGGCCGCCGACGCGTGGGCAGATAACGCTGGCGGCACTTCCGGCGCGATTTGGGGCGTTATCTTAAATACCCTCGGCACCGCTCTGGGTAATCAGCAGCAACCGCAGGCGGATACCGTCGTCCAGGCCGTGAGTGACGCAGCCCACGGGGTAATGCATTTCGGTAAGGCTAAACCGGGTGACAAAACGCTGGTGGATGTCCTGTTGCCATTTAGCGAAGCGCTGAATGAAAACGTCGAAAAAGGTTTGCCGCTGGCTCAGGCGTGGCGCGCTGCCGCAAGTTATGCGCAGCAATGTGCGAAAGACACCGCACAGTTGCTGCCGAAAATTGGTCGCGCCCGCCCGCTGGCTGAACGCAGCCTGGGAACGCCGGATGCGGGCGCCGTCTCGCTGGCGATGATTGTTACGGCAGTGGGCGGCTGTTTTACCGAAGCGGCTGGTCGTGAGAAAGAGGGGGCGGTATGGCAGTGAACCTCACTCTCGGCGTGAGCCTGAAAATGTATTTCGGTTATGCGCAAACCCTTGACTGGAGTCGGCAGGTAGCGGAAATCGTGCGGCAACATCCGCTGTTAAAAGCATACCCGCAAACCACCTTATTTACCTTTCCCTCTGCGGCGGTCATTGACGGTACACTGGGCGCGTTCGCTGGTACGGCAATGCAGGTTGGAGCGCAGAATATTGCCCCCGCAGCGCCTGGCGCCTGGACTGGAGAAACCAGTGCGGCGATGGTTGCCGAAATGGGCGGGCGATTTGTCGAAATTGGTCACGCTGAACGGCGTCGTCATTTTCATGAGGATGACGCGGTAATTTGCCGCAAAGTGCAGTTGGCGCTGGAAAACGGCCTGACGCCGGTTATCTGTATCGGTGAGCCGCAGCAACTGCCTGTTGCTGATGCCACCGACTTCGCCATTCAGGAGGCGAACCTCATCATTCACTTTCTGCAACAGCATGGGCTTAGCGGGGATTTGATTTTTGCCTGGGAGCCGCAGTGGGCCATAGGCGCGCCGCAGCCTGCCAGCGCAGAATATATCCAGTCCGTCTGTGCGGGACTGCGCAGTTATTTGTCTACTGTTGCGGGTCATCACCGCGTGATTTACGGCGGCAGCGCCGGACCGGGGTTACTGAGCGAGCTGTGGCCGGATGTCGATGGCCTGTTCCTCGGGCGTTTCGCCCATCAGCCTGCTGCAATAGCGGCGATCCTGGATGAGGCCTATACCCTGTTAACGCGCAGCGAGACGAAGGAGCATCTGTGAAAACTGGACTCAGCACCTGGGCCTATTTCTGGCAGTTATCAGAAAAAGCGCCCAAACCTCTCAGCCTATTCGACGCCATTGACGACAGCCAGCGCCTTGGCGCGACGGTATTTCAGATTTGCGATTATCCACAAATCGCCCAGTGGTCCTCCGGTGAGCGCACTCGGCTGGCAGAACACGCTGCCCGTGCCGGGATCACGCTGGAACTGGGTACTAAAGGCATTAAGCCAGACCATCTGCAACGTTATCTGGCGATTGCCGCTGAACTGGAGTGCTCGCTACTGCGCACCATGATCAACAGCCCGGATCATCGCCCGACCTTAAGCGAAGCCCGGTGCAGCGTGGAAAGGGTGCTACCAGCGTTTGAACAACAGGGCGTGGCTATCTGTTTAGAAACTTACGAGCAGGTGCCGACCGACGACAATATTGCGCTGGTACAAGCGATAAACTCGGCGCGATTTGGCATTTGCCTTGATCCCGCCAACTGCATTGCCAGCCTGGAATTGCCTGCGGAGGTGGTGGCGAAAACGGCGTCTTACGTTCTGAACTGGCATGTTAAAGATTTCGCTTTCTCCCGCCGCGACGGTTGGGTGGGCTTTACGCTGGCAGGCTGTCCGCTTGGTGAAGGACTGCTGCGCTATGACGATATTTACCAGCAAATTCAGCCACAAACGCGTGGTATCAACCAGATTATTGAGCACTGGCTGCCCTGGCAGGGCGATAGCGAAACTACCTGTCGTCTGGAAGCCGCCTGGACCGAAAATAACATGCGTTATCTGCTTGATAAGCAAAACTTAATCAATGCTTCTTCCACCCAATCTAAGGAGTCAGACCATGTCTGCTGAATTAAAAACGATTACCGTCATCGGTGCCGGCGGCAAAATGGGGATGCGTATTTCAGCTAATTTCCAGAACAGCGCCTATCACGTTTTTTATTGCGAAAACTCATCGGCGGCACAGCAGCAGATCATCGCGAAAGGGCGCGAGCTTTCCGACGCGCAGTCCGTCGTTCCGTTAAGCGATGTGGTTATTCTGGCAGTACCTGATATTGCGCTGGGGAAAGTTTCAGAATCGGTCGTTCCGCAGATGAAACAGGGGGCAATTTTACTGACGCTTGATCCAGCAGCCGCTTATGCGAATCTCATCGCCCAGCGTGATGGGATTGAGTACGCCGTTGCGCACCCCTGTCACCCGTCGGTGTTCCTGCAACGCTATACCAAAGAAGAACATGAAGATGCCTTTGGCGGCGTTGCGGCAGTGCAGCACGTTGCCGCCTCTTTTGAGACCGGCAGCGAGGCGCAAAAAGCGCAGTTAAGTCAAGTGATCAGCTGCATGTATGGCCCGGTAGAGCAGGTGCATTGGGTGACGGTGAAGCAGCTTGCTTACCTGGAGCCGACGCTGGTGGAGACGGTGGCCTGCATGGTTGGTGCCTTTATGAAAGAAGCGCTTGATGAGACGGTGAAACACAGCGGTGTCCCGGAAGAGGCGGCGAAAGCCATGCTGTACGGACATATTCAGATTGCGCTTGCTGTGGCTTTCCGGGCGACGAACCCGTTCTCTGATGCCTGCATGATTGCGATGGAATATGGCCGCGAAAAAATCGTTAAGCCGGACTGGAAAGTGATTTTTGAAGAGCAGGAACTGGATAAAGTCATCGCCAGAATGTTGAAAATCGACCGCATTAAACGTTGATACAACGCTCCGCTATCCCCCTGATGGCGGAGCAGATCTTTTTCTCTGCGTCAGCAGATCTGATACAATTTTTGCTAAACGGCAATGTCATCCCTCTTTTCTTCTATGGAGAACCCGCCTCGCATGGACAAATCCAGCCAGACTCAGGATTTTGAACTACTCACCGAGATAGCCATTGCGTACTACTGCGATGAGGTCACACAAGAAGAGATAGCCAATCGATTCGGTTTTTCACGGATTAAAATTGGTCGGTTACTAAAGCGTGCGAAAGAAGAGGGCATTGTCGAGATTAACGTTCGTTATCATCCGGTTTTCAGCACCCAGCTTGAAAAACAGATGCAGGAACGTTTCCCGATCTCCCGCGCTTTGATTGCTCTTGATCATAATGATGAAGATGAACAGCGCCGCCAGGTGGCAGCGCTGGTTTCTAATTATCTCGCCAATAATCTGCGTGACAATATGGTCGTCGCGGTCGGGCAGGGGCGTAATGTGGCGGCAGTCGCTGAACACATCAGCCCAATCCAGACAAAAGATTGTCATTTTGTTTGCGGTATTGGCGGTACGCATCGTCCTGGCGATGTCATCAACGCCGACCATATCAGCCGTCTTCTGGCGAAGAAATTTGGCGGCAGCAGCGAATCGCTCTATGCGCCCGCCTACGTTGAAAATCCCGAGCTTAAAGTGGCGTTGATGCGTAATGGCACCATAAAGGAGACGCTGGATCGCGCACGCAAAGCGGATATCGCGCTGGTAGGTATTGGTGATATGAATGAGAACAGCTATATGGTGAAGCTGGGCTGGTTTACGCCGCAGGAGATCAACGATGCCAGTCTCAATCAGGGGGTCACGGGCGATATAGCGGGGTATGATTTCTTCAACGCCCAGGGGAAACATGTCAATACCGTGATGGACGATCGCGTCATCGGGTTGAGTATTGAAGAGCTACGCCAGATCCCGTGCGTTATTGCTATCGCCTCCGAGAACACCAAAGCAATGTCAATTATGGGCGCATTACGTACTGGTGTGATTGATATTATCGCCACCAGTGCGCGCAATATCCGCACTATTTTGAGTATGACGCAATAGTTTGGGATTAATAAATCCAGTGGGTGATATTGCCAATTGTGTAGGTATATAAATCGAAACATAACGACAGGCGGCTATCCTGACTCTTTCATGTGGCTCTATAGCCAAATTTTATGATTATCGCAGGAATACCGTCTTTTATGGCATCGTGTTCCTCTGCTTGTTGGCGAGATAATTAAAGTGGGATGCTCTGCCAGGCGAATCATGACAACATACGGCAATGGGGCATTTACACCAAACCGGATGAAGCGAACTCATATTTGAGCTACTCAGGAGGAACATGGGACTTTTTGACAAACTTGGTGGAGTGCGTGAAAACACGTTTATGACGCAGGGTTGCACCACTCTTCCCTCATTGCCGGGGTATGATGCGGTGGAGTCACTCGGTATTGTTGAATACGTTATTAAAAATGTTGCTGGTGACATAACAAAGCGAGAGACAAGCGTGTTTCAAAAGTTACTTGAAACGGCAAATAAAAGTGGTGCGAATGCGGTTGTTAACGCCAGAATTATGACGGGCTCATACGAAGCGCAGGGGCCAAAATGGCAGGTTACCTATGTAATAGCCTATGGGGATGCCGTAGTAGTTAAAAAACTGACTTGTTCCCCGTAGCTGCAGGGCGAGAATGGGCGCAGATCCGCAACAGCGATATCAATATACGGTTGAAGCGGATCTTCCAGGATATCACTCACTTACCAGCCAGAATTCCGCTTCTTCGAACATTTCCTGAACGACGGCACTTATCCGCTCTTTCTCATGTTTGCTGGCATCCGTGTTAATCGCTGGCAGTGTCATCATCGGTTTAACCCGGACATCTGCATCCGGGAAGATCCGGTGCACTCTCTTACTCAGTTCATCTAAAATGATCTCTTTTGCACCAGGCAGACCATCAAAATTCCTTTTGTCATAAACGAGTTCCACGAACATTGCGCATTGCCTCTTAACTGGACGTATATACAGTTTTTATACTGTATTTCTAACCAGTGTTCAAGATATGGCACTTCGCATCTACTATTCAGATGCACGCCTACATCATCAATGATGTGAGAACGGTAGAGCTTGAGGATTATATTTTTGTCCGCATAAGCAGACTGAATTCGCAATACGCGGGTTCAGATTCTTGATAAATTGCGCATTGTTCCTGCCGGATGCGGGGTAAATGTTTTGTTCGTTCTGAAATGTCAATAAAATACAATGCATTTCAGGAGGTTAGTCGGCCTGATAAGCGTAGCGCATCAGGCAATTTGCATTTGTCATCAGTCGCAATCCGCATTACATGGTTCTTTATTGTCACTACTCAAATTCGCTGTCGCCATTTTGCCGCCACAGCCCAAGAAAAAGGCTACGCTTTCGCGTATCCATTTGATTTATTTTATGAGTGCGAAATATCGTCAGCACACACTTCTATGGCTCTGTCTTTCTTTACATTCCACCTACGCTCGGCAACTAACAGAAAGTGTTGGTATTGGCCTCATGGGAGTTTCTCGCTGTTTTTTCTGATGTTCCAGAGGAGCGTCATTGCCATGAGTCGTCTCCATGCTTTTAGACCCAATGAAAACGATGGTTCTTTTCGTTGGGCCTGACAATGGGCTTAAAAAGTTCAGAATAAATTAGTTTGCTTGAGATTTTGCGAGACAAATTGAAGGCACAAAAAAGCCCGCAGGGCTTGCACCATGCGGGCTTTCAGGACTTCATCGGATGACTCTGGTAATCACCGATGGAGAATTTTGGGCTGGCGGAGTTTGAATAAATATTATATTGCTTTGATTTTTAACGATTTTGTTTAATTCAGTTTTTGTGCGTATACCTAATCGTATACCAATGGCTGTAAGTTAATGTGAAATGAAAGCGCATTTTTACTTGGATTGATGCTATATCGTACAGGAAAAAATTTTTTTTTCGAAAGAACTGTTCACACTGTTCACCTTTCTGTTTTTTCCTTTTATTTCAGTTGGATAGGTGGTGAATAATGGGTGAAGGGTGAACATTCGATTCTTCACCTCCGGCATTCTGCCGGTGTGACTCATACCGGTGATTAATCCCCCGTGCTGAAATCACACCGGAAGAAAAAAGTTTTTTTTGATTTGATTGTTCACACTGTTCACCTTTCATTTTTCTCTTTTAATTTCAGTGTGATAACGGGTGAATATACGGTGAAGGGTGAACAGTGGATTGTTCACCTTCGGGGAATTCAGGGATAAAAAAAGACCGGCAGATGCCGGTCACGTGGGTCAGGTTGTTGCAGGGTCGTCACATTTTGGCAGCCAGTCGCCGTAGCTTTCCTCTTTCAGCGTCAGGTTGGTCTGTATCCCCTGTTTGGTATGGCGCTTCTCGTAATTCAGTCCGTATTCCTTCAGCATCACCGGCAGCCCCAGCCCGAACATTTTCAGACTGAGTACATTCCGGTAGCCGTTTGCCTCCATGTAGGCCAGATAGGCGTGATAGAGGTATTTACGGTAATTGCGCGGGATGATACTGGCGTTCCCCATATACATGCCGCTGGTCTGCGGCAGGGTTTCCAGATAGCCGATAAAATCAAACGTCGGGTCGGCATCCCGTTTGATGTTCAGCGCCTCGTCTGAGTTCTGCTGGGACTGAAGCAGTGACCGGGCGAGCATCGGGTCGCTGAACTTCTGCATCAGGTGACGCACGATGACCGCCAGCTCGCGGGTGATTTTGTCCTTAAGTTGCGGGTCGCGCTCCTGCGGGGCTATCTGTTCCGGGAAGTGAATAATCACCCGCCGGCGTGACACGCCGCCGCTGCGGTCGGTGAAGCGCATCGGGTTATTGTTCACGGCCAGAATCACCGCCGGGATATGCGTGGAGTACGCATCCCGGTATTTCGGGTCAACGGACACCGCATCGCCGCCGGTGATGGCCTTGAGTCCGGCACCGTCGCCGCTCCATTTTTCCTGGTCCGGCAGGCGTATCAGTGAGAAGCCAGTTAACGCGGCACGTTCACGCGGGGATTCCAGCGTCTCGATGGTGGCCGACGTGGCGTTATCCTCCCCGGCCAGCAGGGTGGCGATTTCGGCCATGATACTTTTGCCGCTGCCGCCGGGACCGGTCACCTCCAGAAAGAGCTGCCAGTCGTAGCGGTTTGCCAGCACCATAAACAGTGCGGCCAGAATCACGTCGCGTTTTTCCGCACGACCACCGGCGGCACGGTCAAGCCAGCGCCAGAACGCGGGAGCGTGGGTTTCCAGCGTTTCCCCTTCCACCGGCGGGGTGAAATCCACATCGCACAGGGTACGCATCCAGTGTGACGGACTGTGCGGGTGGAACGTGCCGTTCTGCGTGTCGAGCACGCCGTTACGAAAGCCAATCAGGCGGCGGGAGGGGGCTTCCTGCTGCGGAATAATCAGCTTCAGGGTGTCCACCACGGAGGCCACCTTCCCGGAGGAGAACGGCGCACGCAGACGCTGAAACAGCCCGGCCACATCCCGGGCAAAGTCCTGTGGCGGCAGCACCTTCCAGACACCATTTTCATAGCGGGACAGAAGCTGGCCGTTGGCATCGACCGCGAGCGCCTCGCCGTAATGCTCATAGATACGCATGGCCTTTTCGCTGGTACTCATGGCGGAAAACTCCGCTTCGCTCATGGTGTCGAACGGGCTTTCAGCCGGTGGCCGGATGGCATCATAAATGGCCTTACGGGTGGCTTCCCCGCCGTACTGCGTGAAGGCATCATTCCAGTCACCGAAGACCGGCGGCATGGCAACAACACCTTCACACGCATCTGCGGCTGCGGCGGCTTTTTTCTGGCCGTCACCGCTGAGGTCACGGTCAGCAGCAAGGACAATCTGACAGGCCGGATGCTTCTGCCGGGCAAGGCTGGCCAGAGAAAGGAGGTTCACGGAAGAAAGCGCCACCATCACCGTTTCACCGGTCAGGTGATGTACGGTAAGTGCGGTCGCGTATCCCTCCGCTATCCACAGACGTTTTCCGGCCTGATTCTGTCCTTCAAGGGTGTGACAGGTGCCCCTGACCTGTCCGCCTTTCAGGGTGCGCTTACGGCCGTCAGCACTGATTAACTGAAGGTTAACCAGTTCGCCGCTGTCGTCATACAGTGGCACCACAAGGTCACCGGCGCGCCAGCTCACGCCACCGGCTCTGTGTGTGCCGGTCAGCATCCGGCATTCCCGGCCGGGAAAGCCCTTGCGGGTCAGGTAGGCGTTACCGGTTCCGGTACGGGTTTTCGCCATCAGGGTTTGTGCCAGTGCGGCGGCGTTCTTCCGGGCAGCGTCTGTTTCAGCACCGGCGGCGGCCGTCACTGCCGGGTCAGCCGGGGGCAGGCTGCCGGTCACGGCAGCCACCTTTGCGGCCGCGTCGGACGGGGAAACACCAAACACCTTTTCAACCAGTTTCAGGCCGTCACCGGCACCACACTGATTGCAGTACCAGGTGCCACGCCCCTCCCTGTCATCAAAACGGAAGCGGTCACTCCCGCCACAGACCGGACATGGCTGATGACGGTTCTTCAGCACCTGAATCCCCAGCGACGGGAGAATACGCGGCCAGTGGCCGAGCGCATGGCTGACGGTGGCGGTTACGTTCATTTTCATGGTGTTGTTCTCCTTCAGTGCAGTACCGGCGCTTTTATGTGACGGGCACAGAGTTCATCCATCACAACCAGCCCGAGAAAGGACAGCGACGGCGCGGCCTTCAGGGGGCCGGATTCCATTAAATCTTCCAGCAGGGCACAGGCTATCTGACGCCCTTTTTCCTCACCGTGCTGGCGCAGATAAAAGCCTTCCAGCTCAGCGGCGATGGCCGCCTCCAGTGACTCAAGGGTGAGATGCGGGTAGCGGTGCTGACGTTCGCACACGGTCAGCCAGGCACAGGCGACAGCGCGACGGTAAAGGGCAGCGCGTAAGACGGGCGGTAAGGGTGTTTTCATTTGTTTTCCTCCCTGTGACAGATGACTGCATTCCGTGCCGGTTGCATTAACTGATAAGGCATATCTGCGTCTCCTGAAGACGTGCGTATCCCTGCGCGAATACGCACATTTAATTTTTCGGGTGTCGTTTTTTAATTACAGATAATTGCGGTAACTGTTATCCGGGGTGATTTCCGGGTCAGGCTCCGTGCGGGGAATTTCCCGCCATTCCCGCGCCACCGGTGCCGCCCGGCTGACCGGAACAGTGTCCTGCGGGTAAATATCCAGATATTTCTCCCGCCATTTCTGTAATTCCGGGTCTCCGGCCATTTCTTTCAGTACCGCATGCCGGTTTACGGGGCTGCGTTTAAACAGGTCAGGACGGTCACAGGTAAATTCCCGCAGAAAACGCCCCAGCGGGATGTCTGTGGTGCGCCCGTCGGCGAGGATACGCACAAGGATACTGAATTTACGGCGGTACGGATTCCAGACAATGTCCGGGCAGCGGTACGGCATTTCCCACGGAATACCGTCTTCCAGAATGCCGACCACGGCCACATCGGGAAAACCGGCAGAACGGTAAATCTCACCGGGCTGGGGAAAATCAAACATGCGTCCTGTCTCCCCGGTCTTTCTGCTGGGCGAGAAAATCGCGGCACAGGCCTTTGGCTTTCAGCTCATTCAGCACAAAATCAATATCTTCATTCAGGTAGCTGAAAATATGCGGAATGTAGAGCTGATGCAGGCCGGAGAGTTCACGGTGAATCAAATCACCCCCAACAAACCGGGATACGGCGCTGGCGCGGTTGAGCTTATGGTAAGCCTCAATGCTGAGGTGTTCACGGGCGTCATGACGCGCTGAGACGGTCTGAGGGGCTTTTTTATTACGCACGGGACACCTCCACCACCGGCAGACGGGCAGCAAGGGAGAGCACATAGTCACGGACAAGGGAACGGCGGGCGCTGCGTTCATCACCGGCGACGGTGCGAAGCATACAGATACGGGGATGACGGTCTGCGCGACGGACAGCCGCAAAAACAAAGACAAATTCAGGGTGTGAGGGGGTAAGGGTTGTAGCCATAAGGCAGCCTCCTTCGAGTAGCAAATAACTGCTATCGCCGGAGTTCTCACGCTCGATGGCGATAGCCCAGACGGGGGTGAGAATACCGGCCTCGAAGAATACCGGCCAGCCCGGAGGCTGCCCCGCCTGAGCTACCATTGACTCAGTGGCATAACATGCGATTGCGAACAGGATCATACCTGCACGGCAAACCACACGCCACACCATAATCTGGCGCTCTGTGGCGTTGATTGCGACACAAAAAAAGACGCATGGCGCGTCATATGTCGCCTTCGAGTTACACGGGTTCTCACGCCCGGCTGCCGATTTTGCGGCAGCGGAAAAACTATATCCGCAAATGCCGGAAAAAGGCAAGCCAGAAAAAGGGACTTTTTGCAGAGCGGGCATCATCATGCGTCGTACCCCCGTTTGCGTCCGGCAATGCGCCCGGCCATCCATGCGGTGACTTCAGAGTGCAGCCAGGCCACATTTTTACCGCCAAGACTCACCTGCGGCGGAAATTCCCCCTTACGGATGAGTTCATAGATGGTCGAGCGTGACAGGCCGCACAGGTGCATCACTTCCGGCAGACGTAAAAAACGCTCCTGCGTGATGTCCGGCAGCGGCATCAGTGGCGTCACAGGGGCGGGAGACGGGGAAGAAAAAACAGCTTGCATCGGGCTACCTCGTTAATGTCCATACAGCACCGGATAAGTCCGTCCGGCTTCGGGTAGCGCTTTATTTTGTGAATATTTTCAGCAGACGCAACAGGGGGGATTTGTTCCGGCAGCCTTACAATGGCTGTGTGTTTTTTGCACATCAGCGCCAGATAGCTTTAAAACGCTCTGGAAGGAGCTGGAAAAAATTATAGTGAAATACAAATTGTTTTTTTCTTATTTATTTCAGTGAATTAATAAAAATAAACAGTAATAAACAGCACAAAAAGCTCATCAACGGGTGAACAGTGGTGAACAGACGGTGAACAGTCATTACTGCGATTGTTCACCCTTTAACTTACTGTATTACTTATCTTTTTTCTTATGGTGAACAGAGGTGAACAGTAAAATATAAAAAAACAAACAGTAAGCCGGTTTTTCCTGCGACCTTTTCCTGGCTTGCCGGTCTGAGGATGAGTCTCCTGTGTCAGGGCTGGCACATCTGTAATGCGTCGTGTTGTTGTCCGGTGTACGTCACAATTTTCTCAACCTGAAGTGACGAGGAGCCGGAAAATGTCTGACAACACCATCCCTGAATATCTGCAACCCGCACTGGCACAACTGGAAAAGGCCAGAGCCGCCCACCTTGAGAACGCTCGCCTGATGGATGAGACCGTCACGGCCATTGAACGGGCAGAGCAGGAAAAAAATGCGCTGACGCAGGCCGACGGAAACGACGCTGACGACTGGCGCACGGCCTTTCGTGCAGCCGGTGGTGTCCTGAGCGACGAGCTGAAACAGCGCCACATTGAGCGCGTGGCACGCCGGGAGCTGGTACAGGAATATGACAATCTGGCCGTGGTGCTGAATTTTGAACGCGAACGCCTGAAAGGGGCGTGTGACAGCACGGCCACCGCCTACCGGAAGGCACATCATCACCTTCTGAGTCTGTATGCAGAGCATGAGCTGGAACACGCCCTGAATGAAACCTGTGAGGCGCTTGTCCGGGCAATGCATCTGAGTATCCTGGTACAGGAAAATCCGCTCGCCAACACCACCGGCCATCAGGGCTACGTCGCACCGGAAAAGGCTGTCATGCAGCAGGTGAAATCATCGCTGGAACAGAAAATTAAACAGATGCAAATCAGCCTCACCGGCGAGCCGGTTCTCCGGCTGACCGGACTGTCAGCGGCAACACTCCCGCACATGGATTATGAGGTGGCAGGCACACCGGCACAGCGCAAGGTGTGGCAGGACAAAATAGACCAGCAGGGAGCAGAGCTTAAGGCCAGAGGACTGCTGTCATGATTTACTGCCCGTCGTGTGGACATGTTGCTCACACCCGTCGCGCACATTTCATGGACGATGGCACCAAGATAATGATTGCACAGTGCCGGAATATTTATTGCTCTGCGACATTTGAAGCGAGTGAAAGCTTTTTCTCTGACTGTAAAGATTCAGGAATGGAATACATTTCAGGCAAACAGAGATACCGCGATTCACTGACGTCAGCCTCCGGTAGCATGAAACGCCCGAAAAGAATGCTTGTTACCGGATATTGTTGTCGGAGATGTAAAGGCCTTGCACTGTCAAGAACATCGCGGCGTCTGTCTCAGGAAGTCACCGAGCGTTTTTATGTGTGCACGGATCCGGGCTGTGGTCTGGTGTTTAAAACGCTTCAGACCATCAACCGCTTCATTGTCCGCCCGGTCACACCGGACGAACTGGCAGAACGCCTGCATGAAAAACAGGAACTGCCGCCAGTACGGTTAAAAACACAATCATATTCGCTGCGTCTGGAATGAGGGCTGCCGGTTAACACCGGCCGTCGCCGCACACCGTATTTTTATTCTTCAGCATGATGAGAAAGAGATAACGATGGAAAGCACAGCCTTACAGCAGGCCTTTGACACCTGTCAGAATAACAAAGCAGCATGGCTGCAACGCAAAAATGAGCTGGCAGCGGCCGAACAGGAATATCTGCGGCTTCTGTCAGGAGAAGGCAGAAATGTCAGTCGCCTGGACGAATTACGCAATATTATCGAAGTCAGAAAATGGCAGGTGAATCAGGCCGCCGGTCGTTATATTCGTTCGCATGAAGCCGTTCAGCACATCAGCATCCGCGACCGGCTGAATGATTTTATGCAGCAGCACGGCACAGTACTGGCGGCCGCACTGGCACCGGAGCTGATGGGCTACAGTGAGCTGACGGCCATTGCCCGAAACTGTGCCATACAGCGTGCCACAGATGCCCTGCGTGAAGCCCTTCTGTCCTGGCTTGCGAAGGGGGAAAAAATTAATTATTCCGCACAGGATAGCGACATTTTAACGACCATCGGATTCAGGCCTGACGCGGCTTCGGTGGATGACAGCCGTGAAAAATTCACCCCTGCGCAGAACATGATTTTTTCGCGTAAAAGTGCGCAACTGGCATCACGTCAGTCTGTGTAAAATTCCCCGAAAATCCGCCCGTTTTTACTGAAAAAAGCCATGCATCGATAAGGTGCATGACTTTGCATGCGTTTTCCTGCCTCATTTTCTGCAGACCGCACCATTCCCGGCGCGGCCTGAGCGTGTCAGTGCAACTGCATTAAAACCGCCCCGCAAAGCGGGCGGGCGAGGCGGGGAAAGCACTGCGCGTCAATGATATGAAACGATTATAATTTGGGGTTATATCAATTGATAAAGTAAGTACATCAATTTAGACCTCTTAAGCCCACATAGCTAAACACTGTGTTTATGAGAAAGTATAGAGGCCATGAGTGGAACTATGTTGAATTAGATCATGTAAACGATAATGATTAATACCTATTTATTTACTCTTCATGAGTTGCTATCTTAGCTACCCTAATAGGATGAGATTGTTGTGACTTTAAATCTTTCAGCTTGAAATGGAGCTCCAAATGATTGCATCACTACTTGCTAACGAATATGTAAGTGCCTTTGGATATATTGTTGGGGTGATCTCTGGATGTATAGCAATATATCAGACTATGCAAGTAACCAAGAAAGATAATGAGATAAAACAACTTAACATTACAATAAATGATCTTAATTCCCAGATTGTAAAAATTACAACTAATAGAAACTTCATTAATCAAGGAGCGCGTTCTCAATATTTTCAAGATAATAATGGTCCTGTGAATATTGATAATCGGGGGTAATTATGGGTTCTGGTGTTAATTTCAATAATAATACTGGTCCTGTGCATATAAACAACCAGCCAAGAATGTTAAGAGCCAGTGTTATTGGTAAGTTAATTGAAATTATTTCTAATTCAGTTGGTAGCGAGCAAAACTTAAACAGAATAGCATCAAATATTGATGTTAAAATAGAATTCAATGATCTTAAAAGAAACAGATGGGTAGCTGAACTTTATAAAGAAGATGCTCTGCTAGTTGATGAATCCATAAAAACACTTGATGCTATAATTTTAAATGGTAGTGTCAAATTGAAAAGACAGTTTAGAGGTTATTATAATACTGCATTGGGATTATATGGTCTTTATGAGAAACCATTTAACATTGAACTCATAAGGAAAAACTCGGATAATATTATAGATGATGTTATTAGAGCTGCTCAAGAAACAGTTAGTTCGTGTTCTAATTTAGATTCAGAGTTTTTACAGGAAGATATTGATTATGGCATTCGTATGATTGTTAGCTATGCTATTATCGAATGTATAGTGCTGGAGAATCCAAATGATTACAATTGATACGGATCCAAAAGCAAATCCTGTATATATTGGAAGTGTAGTGCTTAGGATCTTTCAAAGTAATGAATCAATGGTCATTGAAATATCTCGATTGTATGATTTAGTAAATTCTATCTTCGAGTTATCGTTTGATCTTTTTCTTTACTCATTAGATTGGCTTTTCATAATCGGCGCAATTGAGTTAGATGGAAATGGTGGAATAGTATATGAGGCTCAATAAACTTATTATTTTAAAAAATGACTCTCTTGTAAGAGAGGTGACGTTTAAAGACGGTCTGAATCTAATTGTAAATAAAAGAACATCAGGCAAAGATAGCGGCAATAGTGTAGGTAAATCCACATTATCGCGTGTTTTAGATTATTTATTTATGTCATCAGGTCATGATATTTATCATGATGCAGAGTTTGGAAAAGATATACCTGAAATTGTATCGTTAATTAATAATAATGTTTTGAAATTTTCATTGGATTTCAATACGGTAGAAAATAAAAAGGCAGTTGTTTCACGTATAATATCTATTGATGATAAAAATTCAAAATATTTTTTAAATGATGTTGAAGTAGATAAGAAACAATATTCTGAATTTATAGCTCAAGCAGTGTTTGGGTTAACTACAGATAAGCCATCACTGAGGAATGTTTCGCATAAATTTATTAGAAACACGAATGATAAAATGCAGAAAACGCTTAATTTCTTACATGGGAATACGACTCCTGATGTCTATGATCTATTATACTTGTTTTTATTTGGGTTCAATGGGTTACCTCTGATAAAGAAAAAAGGTGATTTTAACAAAGAGATAAAAAAACAAAAGACATATCTTGCCGCATACAGGAATCCAAATAGAGAGACTGTTTTAGCAAAAATGATTAAGCCTCTGAAGAAAGAAATTGCAGAGGCGGAAAGAAATATTAAGAACTTCGATTTTAAAGATAGTCATGATGAAAGCTTAAAAAAGCTTTCAGAAATACAGAAGAATATCAGTGATTATTCTTTGAGCTATGCCTCCTTAAATATGCGAGTAAGAAATATCGAAGAATCGATCTTGTCCTTGAAGAATAATATCACACAACTTGTAGAAAATGATTTAATGGAAATATATAATTCTGCGGGGATTTATTTTAATGGGGAACTTAAAAGGACTTACGAAGAAATGGTATTGTTCCATAATGATATTATTAAGAATAAAATCAGTTTTTTAGAATCTGAATTGTTAAAGAAAAAAGAAGAAATAGAAACTGTAAATAAAAAAATCAATGATCTTCATGAACAAGAATCATCCCTATTTAGAACAATCAAAGAACCTGAAACATTAAAGTCTATAAATCAATTATTTAATAAGCTTACTGAATTACGTGAAAATCTTGCTAGCATAGAGTCTAATCTTTCGCGTATTAATGATACAAATGCCCTTATAAAATCTCTTGAAGATAGTCGAGAGAAATTACTTTTAGAAATAGAGTTAGCAGTTCAAGGTCTGGAAAAAAACATCGAGATTTTCAATGAGTTTTTTGGTGATCTTACAAAGGAAATATATGGGGAAAGATACATTTTTGATCTTTCCTTTGATGTTGATAAAGGTAAGTGTAATTTTGATATATCATGCGTTACACCAAACAGTAATGGCGGCAAGAAGAAAGGTGAAATAACTGCATTTGATTTGGCTTATATTAAGTTTGTGGATAAGATTAAATTAAAGAGACCTACTTTTGTTATTCATGATAGCATTGAAGATGTCGATGTGAATCAAATTAGAGATATATTTTTTGAAGCAAATAATATAAATGGTCAATATATTGTGTCAATATTAAGTGATAAGTTTTCAGAAGATGCGGACATGAAAATGATGATGAGTAACTCGATCCTTGAGTTATCTTCGACAAATAAGTTCTTTAAAGTATAGTTATAAAAGGTTTGTTTTATAAACAAACCTTCCCCACCATGCCATAAGTTCTATTCTTTTATTAAGGTACGTTGAGCGGTTATAAGCTCTTCGTACTTCATTTTTATCACTATGTGCTAGAGCTGCTTCAATTACATCAGGATTAAATCCGGCTTCATTGAGTGCAGTACTTGCGATGGATCGTAACCCATGAGCAACTAATTTCCCACCATAACCAATGCGTTTGAGTGCTGCATTAGCAGTTTGGCTATTCATTGACTGTTTCGGGTCATTTCTACTGGGAAAAACATGTTCACGATGAGCACTGATTGGTTTCATTACTTCCAGAATTTCTAATGCCTGAGAAGATAGAGGAACAATGTGCTCACGCTTGGCCTTCATCCGTTCGGGTGGAATCGTCCAGACCTTTGCTGCGAGATCGATCTCTGCCCACCTTGTACCGGAGGCTTCAGAAGGGCGCACAAGGGTCAGTAGTTGCCACTCAATAAGACAACGTGTCGGAACGGATAGATTAGACATAATTAAAGAACGCATCAGCTTCGGTAATTCTTCTGGCCGGAGAGTAAGCATGTTTTGCTTTTTAGGTTTCTCAAAGGCCATCCCAATACCTGATGCTGGATTGGCATCAATCAGACCTGTGTTTACGGCATAAATCATTATCTCATTAATGCGCTGCACCAGACGACGTACCGTCTCTAGCGCCCCACGTGCTTTGATTGGCTCTAGGGCTTCAACAAGCATTCGGGCTTTGATTTGCTGAACTGGAATCTCACCGATGGCAGGGAATACATCTTTTTCTAGTGAACGCCAAATGTCTTTCGCGTAATCAGGGGTAACGCTTTTGCTTTTAAGCTGGAACCAGTTAGCGGCGACTGTTGAAAAAATACTGTCCAGTGCAATTTGTTGCTGTTCCTCTACAATCTCAGCTTGAATTTGCGGGTCAATTCCGTTGGCTAGCAAGGAAAGGTAATCCGCTCTTAACCGCCGGGCGTCAGCAAGTGAGAGGGCGGGAAATGCACCTAGCCCCATCATTGTTCGCTGCTTTGTTGTTGGACGTTGATAACGGAAACGCCATAACTTCTTACCGTTCGTTTTAACGAGCAGAAAAAGACCATCGCCATCATGCAACGTTAGATCCTTTTCTAACGCTTTAGCGCGCAGAACTTCTGTGTTGGTCAGGGGGCGTGTCGTTCTTGCCACTTTAGCCGTTCCTTCATGAATTGGTATACGCGTTTAGGTATACATCCTACCGTATACCTAAACGTATACCAATAATCACTGGATTTAGCTGGATATCCTCGGACAACGGTAGACACAAAAAAGCCCGCAGAGCTTGTGCCATGCGGGCTTTCAGGATTTCTCCGGACGTATCCGGAAGAGCAAGTGGTGGAGCTGGCGGGAGTTGAACCCGAGTCCGAATTTTTTTAACTATCTGTTTTTATTAAAATCATGCTCATCCATAAAATCTGCGTAGCTTTTGCGTATCCTTTCTAGGACAACCTGTGTCCAACACTGTTTGGATGTGAAAAGAATATCTATGTCTAAAATTAGATCTAAGCCATTTCCGTAAAAAGATACGCTCTTAAATTCTGTTGTGAAAATTTTCTTTCTTTTCTTATTGTTTACATCTCTATATTCAAGGATAAGGTCCGGCCCTATAAACGATGAGATGGAGGTGGTTACAAGATAATTACCAATTAATTCCGGCACCAATGGGGGAAATGGTATGGTTGTTTTCTCTTTGTCTTTAATATTCGGAGTTATAAATTCTATCAAAGTTCCTTTTTTTTGAAAGCTATTATGTTTTTGCGGACCTCTACCAAAAATATCAACATTCAAGAAGTTATTGTTGTCTTTGATTGTAAAAAACTCTTCATTTTGCAAAAATATCTCATGTGATTTTTGTGTGTTGTTATTATCTATTTTGAATTTATTTATCTTAATATATTTCTCATACTCTTCAGACCAGTAGTGGTTTATTTTTATAGCTGGGCCAAGACCTATGTTGAGAAGCTCTATATTCAAAGTGGTTGGTGATATTTCTATGTTCTTAAATAATTTCAAGTTATCTCTGTGCATCCATGTGAATTTTGTATTCTTAGGTAAGATTTGAGGTTTGTTTGAAATTATTCTTTGCTGCCATGTTTGGTACATTGCAAAAAATGCAATTATGACACTTATTATGGCTATGAAGTCGGTAGTGGTAATTGAGTAACCTAACATTTTTATTAAATCTGTGTTATTCATGTGAAATCTCTACTTCCAATCAGAAGTAGAGATTATCATTTAATTAGTACTATTTATCAAATAATTGTGTGTGCTATTGTTATCATAATCTTTAAGATAACGGCCGTAATGCCTAAATAGCATTTCTGGTCCTTTATGCCCCATTTGAGCGGCTAACCAAAACAAATTAACACCTTGACTAATGTGTTTTGTAGCAAATGTATGTCTAGTTTGATAAGGATTACGGTAACGGACTCCGGCTTTACGTAAAGTTGGCACCCATGCCTTCTTTCTTATGGCGTCTGCGCTGGCCCAAGGTTTATTAGTTTTTGGATCTTCAAAGACAGTCGCGTCCTTCATGAAAGTGAACGGTTTCTGATTTATTAGTGCAGACATTGCTTCATCTGTCAGTTCAACTTTTCGAGTACCTGCTTTTGTTTTGGTACCTTTGATTACACCAACAACACTGGCGCTCTGGACGTGGGCAGTCCTCCCTACAAAGTCAATATCACGCCATCGAAGGGCACATAATTCAGAACTACGCAGACCTGTATGTATAGCGAACCGGAACAGATTCTCCCATTGTTTGTTTCCGGCTGCTGCTAGTAATGCATCAACTTCTGCTGGTGATAGCGGATCAACCACGTAGCTGCTTTCTGCTTCTGACTTATCACTTTGGTAGCGCGAAGCAGTTACCAACGATACGGGGTTAATTTGAAGTACCCCATCGGTTACGGCTTCATCAAGTGCTGACCGCAGGAAAGATAACTGGTTGCGAATTGTTTTTAAGGTCGTTTTCTGGCTTTGAATCCACGCTTTCAGGATTGCTGGTGTTAATTCACTTGCAGGGCAAATGTGGAGTGAGGCTAACGCACTACGGCATTTTTTATAACCACCAATCGTAGAGGGTGAAAGTTTTCTCGTTTCGCAGATTTCAAGGTATTCGTCCAGGTACATTTTTATCGTTTTGCCTGCAGCAGCATTACCAAAAATTTTCAAACGAGCAGAACGGGGAAAATATTCCGCATAAATGAATGTTCCCCTTTCGATCTTATTATGAATTTCGCCGAGTGTGCGCTCGGCGTATTTAATGTTCTTTGGTGTTACTTCCAGATTGGAAAGAGGCTCACGACATTTAACACCTTTGTAGGTGAAAGTTATATTGATCGTTTCGCCCTGGCGGTGTTTCCTGATTGTTACGCCGCGCGGTAGTTTGAGCAGTTTTGTCTGGCCCATTTTGCAACCTCACTAAGATCAATCCACCTCTCCTTAACGCCTTCAACCTTTAAAACCTGAACACCTTCACGCCAAACACCGCGCTGTACACGTTTGTTTATTGCTTCAGGAGTTTCGCCAGTTTCTTTGCAATAAGTTGAGATAGGAACACAATCGAGGTTCAGCATATGTTTCTCCACTTAGCCCGCTGCACATGGGCAGTAATATCAAATTCCAGTCCTGATAATTAATTTTGTTCTCTGGTTGCTACTTGTTTTATTGGCCTGATGCTGTCCAGTAGCAGACGGCGACGCATGTTAGGTGCACCCCAACGGTAACCAGTCTTTTTGTCGTAGGATTCACAACGTCCGGCAACCCAGGACGTTTCAGTGGAATGTAATTTCATCCGCTTTTCACCGTCTCGGGTGATAACAATTCCTGTATGAGTTTTTATCACGCTCATTTCTTAGTCTCTGGTGCTTTCGGCATTACTGCCCAGTGAGTGATATTGACGTTTTCAAGGTCCCCGACCTGAAATGTCCACTGCCATTCTCCGGTTTCTTTTTGTCCCCAGGTGTACCAGAGAGAACGCCAGCCAATCAGCCAGCCTTCTCCGTTAGCATCGAATAACAAAACACTTTCATTTGCTGGTGGCAGTTCAGTTGACACTGGTATTACTTTGTTTTCCTGTGCTGCACATTTAGCTTCAAGCGCATCGAATTTACGCACCAGGTATTCAGCATCTGTTTCATTCACTTTCAGATCTCGCGGTACACATCTCCCACGAAGAAACCCTTCCATTTCGAAAACATTCATGCGCATTTGCGTAACTCCGATAACTCGTTAAAACGTTCCATAAACATCCCGTAGGCATGGCCCGGTGCCTGTGGAATCACTTTGAACATCTTTGTTGCCGGGATACCTTCCAGTACAGGCCAGAAAGAGCCATCATCAAGCCCGAGATCGCGGCGTTCGGTTGCCAGCATAATGAGATCGGCATATTTCACTGGCGTGCTCATAACAGGAGGTAACCCGTATTTCTCACGGATTACGGCGTCTATTTTTTCTTCCATCCGTTTATAGTCAGGAAGAAGTCGTTTCAGTGGTGCGGGGATGTCCTGGCAATATGCTTCTGTTGCATCATGCATTAAAGCTTCAAAAGCAAATTCCTGCGGCACCAGCTGGCTGCAAAGCACCGCATGTTGGGCGACACTGTAGAAGTGTGAAAGATGTCCTGCAAAGCGACAGATATTTGAAAGGGAAACCGCGATATCGTTAATAACGATGTCGTCTTTATTTATCCTGTCATAATAAAAATGCTTCCCGGAAAAAGTTTTAATAAATGACATTTTGTTCTCCACGTATATGCGCTGCACCGCGCTGAATTCGGGTAAAAGGAAGCCCTCACCGTCCGGCGATTATTGAGTCAATTACATTTCCATAAATGCCCCCGTAGGGGCGGTTAGTTTCTCCACAAAACAGAGAAGAACACCTGCGGTGGCAGCCGCCCGGATGGATTGGGTTATGAGCCCGTCGTCCGGTGATGCTCTTCTCTGTTTTGTAAAAAGGACGGTACCAGCCGGAAGCAAGGGTACAAACTGGTGCCGCCAGGACTACACACAGCATAAAGTTGTGGTGCCGGGTGCCTCCCGGTGCCTGGCGAAGGTTGCACACCAGACGGGTGGGTATACACAGAAGGTCGACTGTCAGCCTCAACCTTAACCCGCGTGCACTGAGCCGCATTCACCACAACGCTAAGAATTCTCTCTGGTTGAAAATACTTAGCTGTTATGTGCCTGCTTTTAGCCACATCAGGCGAGGTGGACCTGGTTATTCCCCAACAACAAGGATTCGGTTAATCTGGTTATCCCCAACAACGCAAAAGGAAAAGAAATGTCCGGTAATATCTATACGCTGTACAAATCCCACTGTGAAAATGTTGGAAAGTATCGGGGCATTGAAATCAGTGGGGTAGTGTCATCAGTCGAAATAAGCAAAGTTGAATCAATGGCAACATTACTTACTCTTCTGGATCTTGTCTTACATGAGCACCGGAAGAAATTCGGCACTCCCTATAATCAGTTGAATGGGAAAAAGGCTCTGGTTCACCTTATTCTGATGAAGCATCACTGGATGCCAAAACAGATTAATGAGATGAAATTTGATGAACTTCTTCTTTCAATTCAGGATGAACTCACGCTTGATAAAATAAGCGTAACCGCCCAGAAATTTTTAGATTATCGAGACTGGAGATCACAAATTCATCACTTTGATGATTTTGACGAAAATGAATGGGATCCTAATTTGTCTGCACAATATCTAAAGTAGCATCCTGTGATAAAACCATGATTTCCTGATCCAGTTTTTTTAAGGAGTCTATTGTTTCCTGTCGATAAGACAGCAATTCACGAAGCTGGTTTATAGCTGCCAGCTTCTTTGTCATCCACTCGTAAATTTCCTCATCTGTGTAGCCAGGCGCGACGATTTTTGGTTCTGTTTTGTGCATTTCACATCTCCTCAAGTTATCAGTTACTTGTTGATGGGGACCAGATTGTTAAAGAGCTAAGCGTCCTGTAGGGCGCTTTTTTGTTGCTAACGAATCATCCTGGACTTCATATGCCCCAGGCGGCTACTTCGTGGGCGTCCTGCCTGTTCGTTATCTTTGATATAAAATCTAACTTAACTTAGTTATTATGGCAAGAGAAAACACCAAACTTTTCTTAGTTCGGTGCCTTAGTTAGAGAAGAGAGGTCTTAGAGTTCGTATTGAACTCCTTTGACTACACCAATGATAAGGCAATTACCATTGATAGGGATGTTGGGATACCGAGGATTTAATGGCACTAAAAACTTTTGAGGGCCATCGATGACTAATTTTTTTACTGTAGCTTCGTTTGTTCCATCAAGTCGAGCGATGACTATTTTTCCATGACGAGGTTCTGCATCTGGATCTACAATCACTGTTGCGCCTTCTGGTATTGTTGGGAGGCCATTAGGGTTAGTCATGGAGTCACCTTTAACCTCTAATGCAAATGAGTTATCACCAATCTTTAATGATGTATCTACCCACTTGTCCACTTCACTAAACACTTCTGCTGCCCTGCACTCAGTAAACTGCCCAGCCTGAACCCACGATATTACAGGAACTCTGCGCATGTTTGTGACGAGTTTGCCTTCAAACTCAGCACCATAAAGAATGTAATCTATTGACGTATTGAAGAACTTCGCTAATTTCGAAAGTGCCTCCCCACCAGGGGTATTGATGTCTTTCTCCCAGTACCCCACAGCAACGTCGCTTACTCCACAAAATTTACCCAATTCTTTCTGGGACGTTCCGGTAACTCTTCTCAGAGCTTTTATACGCTGACCAACCGTTTCCATAGGAGCACCATTTCTTGAATTGCTAAGTAATCTTAGTTTTTATTGACCAAAGATAGATTTGTAATTAGCATCTAATAAAACTTAGTTTGGAGGGCGTATGACAACTGACGATATCGAAAGCTACTTCGGCAGTATTGAGAAAGTTGCTGCTTTTTTCGGCATAACAACTGAAGCCGTTTATCAGTGGCGAAACCGTCCGGGCCAGTTAATTCCAAAAGGACGTGCAGCAGAAGCTGCATATAGAACTTGCGGACGGTTGCCATTTAAACCTGAGCTTTATGAAAAATCTAATGGATAAATCGATTAACAGAAACCACAGAACGATGAGGCTAACCGTGGGTAAGCATCACTGGAAAGTAGAAAAACAGCCTGAGTGGTACGTGAAAGCTGTCAGAAAAACTATCGCAGCGTTGCCGGGTGGTTACGCTGAAGCAGCTGACTGGCTGGATGTAACAGAAAACGCATTATTTAACCGCCTTCGTGCCGATGGCGATCAGATTTTCCCGCTGGGATGGGCAATGATTTTGCAACGTGCTGGTGGAACTCACTTCATTGCTGACGCTGTGGCGCAGTCTGCAAATGGCGTCTTTGTGTCTCTTCCTGACGTCGAGGATGTGGACAACGCCGATATTAACCAGCGCCTGCTGGAAGTCATTGAACAGATTGGCAGTTATTCCAGACAGATTCGTTCGGCAATCGAAGACGGTGTGGTGGAACCGCATGAGAAGACAGCAATTAACGACGAGCTGTATCTCTCAATTTCGAAGCTGCAGGAGCATGCAGCACTGGTCTACAAAATCTTTTGCATTTCAGAAAGTAATGACGCCCGCGAGTGTGCAGCTCCGGGCGCCGTGGCGTGTCGTGACTGTGGAGAAACTAACGCATGAACAGTTTAACAACACACTACCGTCGCTCGCAACTGATTGCGCTTCCTGTACCGGGTGGAAAAGCGAAGGTGGAGTATTGCTATGCAGTTAATGTACCAGGTGACAGGGAAATTGTAACCCACAGCTTTGCTGAGTGGGCTGTGGGTGATTTCAACCGGCAGAAGGAGACAGTCCTTTGCGACAAGTTAACCGCTGGTTCAAAGATCACTACGGAGTGCCCGTCAGAGTCATTCGTTGGGAGCCGGAAACACAACGAGTTATCTACTTCCGCGAAGGCTATGAGCATGAGTGCTTCAGCCCGCTCGAACAGTTTCGTCGTAAATTCAGGGAAATAGAGGTCGGTCATGAGCACTAAATTAACCGGCTATGTATGGGATGGTTGCGCTGCATCAGGCATGAAATTATCCAGCGTGGCAATTATGGCCCGCCTGGCTGATTTCAGTAATGACGAAGGTGTGTGCTGGCCATCAATTGAAACTATTGCCCGTCAGATTGGCGCGGGGATGAGTACCGTCAGGACGGCTATCGCACGGCTGGAAGCAGAAGGCTGGTTAACGCGTAAGGCGCGTCGCCAGGGTAACCGCAATGCGTCGAATGTTTATCAGCTTAACGTTGCGAAGCTTCAGGCAGCGGCATTTTCTCAACTGTCAGATTCTGACCCGTCAAAATCTGACGCATCAAAATCTGACCCGTCAAAATTTGATGCGTCGAAATCTGGCAAAAAAGCGGGTTTTCACCCGTCAGAATCTGGCGGGGATCCGTCAGTAAAATCAAAACATGATCCGTCAGATAAAAAACCTTCTCGTCCGGACGCTTCGCAACCGGACACGCAGACGGATGAACAGGATTTTTTAACTCGCCATCCTGATGCGGTTGTATTCAGCCCTAAAAAGCGCCAGTGGGGAACGCAGGATGATTTGACCTGCGCACAGTGGCTCTGGAAAAAAATCATCGCCCTGTACGAGCAAGCCGCCGAATGTGACGGCGAGGTGGTTCGTCCCAAAGAACCGAACTGGACAGCCTGGGCAAACGAAATTCGCCTGATGTGTGTGCAGGATGGTCGTACTCACAAACAAATCTGCGAGATGTACAGCCGCGTCAGCCGCGATCCGTTCTGGTGCCGTAACGTGCTCAGCCCGTCGAAGTTGCGGGAAAAATGGGATGAGCTTTCCCTGCGCTTATCACCGTCCGTCAGCACGTACACCGAAAAACGCGAAGACCCGTACTTCAAATCCAGTTACGACAACGTGGACTACAGCCAGATCCCGGCAGGGTTCAGGGGGTGATCATGAGCCTGATGAGTGAGATTCAAAAATTCATTGAAAGCAATCCTGGATGTACGACCGGTGATATTGCGAATGCGTTTGCATACTTTCCACGTCCCCGTGTACTGAATACGACCAGTAAGTTACGCCAGTGCAGACGTTTCGCTTATCGCAGTGAAGGCAAAACACACAAGCATTTTTCTCGCAAGGCTGTGTTGCCACCTGAGCCGGTGCTGAAGCATATGAGTGTGGCCAGTAAAAGCTACGTCGGCACTAATGATCAGCGGGTGATTTTGCGCCTGATTCAGCAGGCAGAAGATCTGGAGTCCAGAGGTTTATTCCGTCGTGCTGCAACGGTGTGGATGGAGGCATTCCGTGAAAGCCACTCCCAGTCAGAACGAAACAATTTTCTGGCGCGCCGTGAGCGGTGTGTACGCAAAAGTAAAAGGTGCGTGGCATCGGGTGAAGAGTGGTATCTGCCAGGCAATTACGTGGGGGCTTAATGACGACGTTAACTCAATGCCAGCAGCAGGTGCTGGATATGCTGATTTCTTACCAGAAAGAACGTGGCTTCCCGCCAACCAATCAGGAGGTGGCAACCATGCTGGGATACCGTTCAGTGAATGCAGCGGTGGAGCATCTTCGCGCACTGGAGAAAAAAGGCGTCATCACGATAAAGCGTGGTGTGGCCCGGGGTATCACTCTTCATACCGCGGTGAAGGACGACGACAGCGAGGCGGTCGGGATTATCCGCGCACTGCTTGCCGGTGAGGAAAACGCCAGGCTGCGTGCAACTCACTGGTTACATGAGAGGGGCTTGAAAGTATGAAGCTTATCCTGCCTTTCCCGCCCAGCGTGAACACGTACTGGCGACACCCTAACAAAGGGGCGTTTGCAGGTAAGAGCCTGATAAGCGCGGCGGGGCGAAAATTCCAGAGCGCGGCGTGCGCAGCAATAGTTGAGCAGTTACGTCGTCTGCCGAAACCAACGTTGGCACCTGCTTCAGTGGAGATCGTGTTGTTTCCTCCTGATAACCGGATCCGCGATCTGGACAACTATAACAAGGCGCTGTTTGACGCCCTGACCCACGCGGGTGTGTGGGAAGACGACAGCCAGGTGAAAAGAATGCTGGTGGAGTGGGGGCCGGTTATCCCGGAAGGGAAGGTCGAGATCACTATCAGTAAGTACGAGAAAACGGCGGGTGCAGCCGCCTGATTAAGAGGAGAAACGAAGTATGAATAATCTGATGGTCATTGATGGTATTGAAGTTCGTCGTGATGCTTATGGACGTTACAGCCTGAACGATCTGCATCGTGCCGCAGTAGCATCTGGTGCAAATGCCAGAACGAAGGAGCCGGGAAAGTTTCTTTCCAGCCAACAGACTGTTGAACTTGTTCAGGAATTGACCGATACCCAAAATTTGGGTATCGGTCCGGTTAATACAGTTCGTGGTGGTCCTAAGCAGGGGAGTTATGTCTGCAAGGAACTGGTGTATGCCTATGCAATGTGGATCAGTCCGTCTTTCCATCTGAAGGTGATCCGTACTTTCGATATGGTAGTCAGTGCACCGGAAAAATTATCCGGGCAGGCTGCTGACAAGATGCAGGCTGGCGTGATTCTGCTGGACTTTATGCGCCGGGAGTTAAACCTGTCTAACTCATCTGTGCTTGGGGCCTGTCAGAAACTCCAGGAGGCTGTTGGCTTACCGAATCTGGCACCGCGCTATGCCATTGATGCTCCGGCTGATGCGCCCGATGGTTCAAGCCGCCCCACGCTGTCACTGAGTGCACTGCTGAAGCTCTATGGTATCCGCCTGACGGCTAATCAGGCATATCACCAGATGGCGAAGCTGGGGATCGTTGAACAACGCGAACGATACAGCCGTACCGCGATTAACAACATTAAAAAATTCTGGTCGCTGACGGCGAAAGGCTGCATGTTCGGCAAGAACATCACCAGTCCCGCAAATCCGCGCGAGACGCAGCCGCATTTCTTCGAGTCCCGATTCCCTGAGCTGTTAAAGCTGCTCGATACCGTTCATTGAGGTGACCGTGAGAGCATTACTGACCCCTGAAATTGCCCCGCGTATGGGGATCGTATTGTTCAGGCCTGGTTCAGAGCTGATGCCCCTGTTTATGCAGGGGCGTGTCCTGTTGCAGCCTGAGCCGGAACGTTATTCATCTTTTGCCAGTGGTGCCGTTCCGGCGGCATCACAACCACTGGCGGATGATCCTGCCGTTCGGGCCGTGTTCCGTAATGAGGCAGTGATCCGTCGTGCTGGTGGAGTGGAATGTCTTGAAAGCTGGTTACTTCGTGAAAAAGGCTGTCAGTGGCCTCATTCCGACTGGCACAGCGAGAACATGACCACAATGCGACATGCTCCGGGCGCAATCCGTCTGTGCTGGCACTGCGATAACCAGCTGCGCGATCAATTCACGGAACGGCTGGAATCAATGGCAACGGATAACTGTGCCCGCTGGGTGTTGTCTGTCGTGCGTCGGGATCTCGGTTTTGATGATAGTCACGTTGTGACAATGCCGGAACTGTGCTGGTGGCTGGTTCGTAATGACCTGGCGGATGCCTTACCGGAAAGTGCAGCCCGTAAGGCACTGAGATTACCGAAGCCTGTTGTGCCGTCTGTCACCCGGGAAAGTGACCTTGTGCCTTCGGTTCCTGCCACCAGCATCATCCAGGATAAGGCGAAAAAGGTGCTGGCGCTGAAAGTGGATCCGGAGTCGCCGGAGTCTTTTATGTTACGCCCAAAACGTCGCCGCTGGGTTAATGAAAAGTACACGCGCTGGGTTAAGACACAGCCGTGTGCATGTTGTGGAAAGCCTGCTGATGATCCCCACCACCTGATAGGTCACGGTCAGGGGGGAATGGGTACAAAAGCGCATGACCTCTTTGTGTTGCCTTTGTGCAGAAAGCATCACGACGAGCTGCATGCGGATACCGTGGCATTTGAAGAGAAGTATGGCTCCCAACTGGAGCTGATATTTCGTTTTATCGATCGTGCGCTGGCAATAGGCGTGCTGGCCTGATTTTGTGGAGAAAGTTGATGCGTGATATTCAGATGATTCTTGAACGTTGGGGAGCATGGGCTGCGAGTGATAACTCTGGTGTTGATTATTCACCTATAGCTGCTGGGTTTAAGGGGCTTCTTCCCTATACCAGCAAGACACGTCTGGCTTGTTCGGATAGTGATGCATTAATTATTGAAGGTTGTCTTGCTCGTCTAAAGCAAAAAAGACCTTATGAGCATTCGCTTCTTGTGGCACATTATTTATACAGAATATCCAAGCGTAAGATTGCAAAGGCGCGTGGAAAGGATGAGAAATTGATACGTATAGAAATACAGTTAGCCGAAGGATTTATTGATGGCTGCCTTTCCATGCTAGATCTAACATTAGATTTGGACGTTTAATAATACGCCCCATGCAGGGGCGTATTATTTACTGGATGAATGACATTTGATTAATATATTTTATCAATAACTCTCTGGGTGTAGTACTCCAAAAATTTAGGTGTTCATAATCAGTATAAACATTTGTGAATTTTTTAAGTTCTTCATCACTTTTAGGGGCAAATCGCTCATTAAGAGTAATACTGTCTTTAATTATTCCGAAGAATACAATAGATATTTCAGGAATTTGTGATCTTCTCTCATAAGAATAAGGTATTTCTTTTATGTTAAGCAGGTCTGCTAAATGAGATATAGATTCAGCGGTAATTTCTTGTTTTAGTTTTTCCTTGTCACCAAAGCAATGTATGAAGACAGCTACGACAAAGATCCTATTTATTAAAGGATCACTGCTTTTGTACTCATCGTCGTTTAACAGTTGAAAAATGTTAAGATTACGTGAAAAAGTTTGTGTTTCACGTAAGGATAAGTTGGTTCGTTGAATTAAATCACGGATAAATCTACCAGATAAACTATTAATTTCATTTAGTGATTTTGTCTTGTCTACAAGGTAATTCCAATATATAACAGATGTTTTACATACGACGTGACCATCTATTAAACATGTATCTGGAAGCGTGATGGTATATTTTATAAACTTGTCAAGATACTTTTGTGAGTTAATACTATAACCATAAATATGATTTATCGATGCTTTTAATTGTTCTGTGTTTGTAACTAAAATAAAAAAACATTATTGATGTCAAAAATGTGTTTTATTGTTTCAATGACATTTGTTGAAAAACTCGGCTTACATCGGTCTAATTCATCAATTATAATTACTATCTTTTGATTTTCTGAAATGCTTTCGATGCAAGATTTAAGTGAATTTATGTTTTTCTCTGATTCCATATGGTCTTCAAGCAAATTTTCAATAGTCCCATCTATTGCTGCATTGCTTGCTTTCTTCATTGCATCTTGGAATTCTTCGGCAACTTCACTAGCCTCCTGTCGTAAAAACCAACCTGCACCAGCTTTTAGTACCGTTTTTAAACCAAATCGAATTGCAGGAAGAGATCTCTTAATGAAGTGTTGTTTTTCTTCCTCAGGCAAAATGCTGGCAATTGCAGAGGTTATGAGAAGTAATGGAGATTCTGCATGATCCCCTTTAAAGGCATCAATATAAACAACTTTAGATTCGGTTTCTTGCTCAATAATGAGATTTTTCAGTTTGATACTAAATTCTGTTTTCCCTGTTCCCCATGCGCCGTCTATTACCAGTGGTGAAATGTCTGCCTCTGGTTTTAGCAACTTGATGATATTTTCAGCGATGTTTCTTCGTTGGAACTCGTCACGTTCAGTGAAAGATAGTGTATCTAACATAATATAAACCTGTTAACTCCTACAGTAAAAAACGAATAATACGACTTTGGGATTAAAAATCATTAACGCGGTCCGCAAAAATTCTTGTAATCTGTTAAGAGTGGTTACTTCGCCACACAGCTTAAACCCGCCGTCGAGCGGGTTTTTTTGTACCTGTAAACCTGGTGCAGTACGGTAAACACGCTGGTGGTCGTGAATACTGACTTTTTATCTTGCTGGCTTTTTAGACAAGAGTTATTGGTATGTCATGT
>NZ_JAEOHX010000017.1:0-77207 GCF_019366485.1 Escherichia sp. GZ89
CCAGTCTGGTACTTTGATACCGTAAAATCTGGAGCGTCCATCTCATTATCCCTGTAAAACGCGCCCTCAGCCCACATTCATGTGGGCTGCCCCGGCCTACAGGAAACGATTCGGCGATTTACAGCCGGACCCACACCCCCGCTGTGATGTCCATGTACCACAGACAACGCTTCATTGCTGAAGTTATAAGGCGTTACGCAGCATTGGGTAAAATGGCCGATACCATCACACCTCGTACTCCATCTCGCCATCCTTACGCAGCGGAATAATCTGCACCTTCTGTACGCGATGGCTTTCCACCTGCAACGTTTTAAGCAAATAATCCCCCACCTGAACTTCTTCGCCAGGTTTTGGAATGCGCTGTAAATATTCCATCAGCAGCCCGGCAATGGTGTGATATTCACGTTTCTCATCCAGCGGCAGTGGTACATATTGCACCAGATCTTCCAGCGGCATATGACCATTCGCCGTCCAGGAACCGTCGGCGTTTTTCTGAATATCATGACGGGCATCGATCTCTTCCACTTCGTTCGGCAAGTTACCAGCAATGGTTTCAGTGACGTCACTTAATGTCACAATCCCTTCCACCGAGCCAAACTCATCCACCACAAAAGCAAAGTGTGTGCGGGCATTACGGAACTGCTCCAGGGCAGGTAACAACGGTAAAGTTTCCGGGAACACCAGCGGCTGGCGAATCAACACCCGCAGGTTGAGCGGTTCGCCGCGCAGTGACTGTTGTAACAGGTCGATAACGTGAACAACACCGAGCAAATCTTCTGCGTCATCGCCATCAGTAACCACCAGCCGCGTATGCTGATTTCGCTCCAGCAACTGGCGGATCTCGTCTTCCGGCGCGTTGAGATCGATATGCTCAATATCGTGGCGCGACGTCATAATGCTGCTGACGGTACGCTGATTAAGATTAAGTACCCGCTCAATCATCCGCCGTTCCTGCGGATTAAAGATCTGCTGGTTACCATGATCCACTAGCATGGACGCGGTTTCGGCGTCCAGTTCCGCATCTTCTTTTTGCCCGCTTAACAAGCGCATTACCGCTTCGGTAGTCCGCTGGCGCAGCGTCTGGTTAGCGGAGAGAAAACGTCGCCGGTTAAAGATAGCCAACTGATTGAGCGCCTCGATCATCACCGAGAAACCAATGGCAGCATACAGATAGCCTTTAGGAATGACGAAGCCGAAACCTTCCGCCACCAGGCTAAAGCCAATCATCAACAGGAAACTTAGGCAGAGTATGACGATGGTCGGGTGGCTATTAACGAACTGGGTTAACGGCTTGCTTGCCATCAGCATCAGGCTGATCGCGATAACAACGGCGGCCATCATGACCAGTAAATGGTCGACCATCCCGACGGCGGTAATCACCGAGTCGAGTGAGAAGATGGCGTCCAGCACCACAATTTGCGTCACCACTCCCCAGAACTTTGCACCTTTGCGTTGCGTGGGGTTATTGCTGTCTTTCCCCTCCAGCCGTTCGTTCAACTCCATCGTGGCTTTGAACAGCAGGAAGAAACCACCAAACAGCATGATTAAGTCGCGGGCGCTAAAGGTAAACGAGCGGAAGCTGAACAGCGGTTGAGTCAGGGTGACCAGCCAGGAGATTGACGCCAGCAGTAACAGGCGCATTAACATTGCCAGCAGCAGCCCGGTAACCCGTGCGCGGTCGCGCTGCTTCGGCGGTAGTTTTTCGGCGAGGATGGCAATAAAGACCAGGTTATCAATGCCGAGGACCAGTTCGATCACAATTAGCGTGATTAACCCGGCCCAGATAGACGGATCGGCAATCCATTCCATAGTAAGTACAAAACCTATTCGTTGTATGACAAATGTCACAATTCGATCATGGATAAATCGGGGCAAAAATGCAATGTTGCAGCACTATTTATCTCATATTATTTGAGGGTAATAACCTCACATTATCCCTGAATTAAAAGTGGCAATAATAAAACATTATTTAAGAAATATCGCATATGGAGGCACTATATTAATTATTGTCAACCTAAAGAAACTCCTAAAAACCATATTGAATGACACTTAATATAATTCTTAAAAATAGCCAATTGCCGAATTGTTACCTTGCCTGCTATTCCGTTAGCTGTAACACTTCCTCCTGCATTATTGGAAGCCAATATTCAATTACCATAATGCCACCTTATATCTGGAAAATTAATTCACGGAATAACGCTTTTTCATAATCGACTGCATGATGAAAGAGTTAGAAAATCTAAACTAAATCAGTGTATTGGTAGCTAAAAAGCCAGGGGCGGTAGCGTGTCTGGATGCCTGAAAGACCAGTCTGAATTATTCTGTCAATAGCCTGCGGATGAAATCAATTTTTTTAGGACTGATGCCAGTTAAATTTTTATTCAATTAACTGCAAGGTAAATGTGCATGGCGACATTGCTATTAATAGTGCACAGGATAATTACTCTGCCAAAGTGATAAATAAACAATGATGAAATCCAAAATGAAATTGATGCCATTATTGGTGTCAGTAACCTTGATAAGCGGTTGCACAGTACTTCCGGGCAGCAATATGTCGACGATGGGTAAAGACGTCATCAAACAGCAGGATGCTGATTTCGATCTCGACAAAATGGTGAATGTTTATCCGCTGACCCCGCGCCTGATTGATCAATTACGTCCACGCCCGAACGTCGCGCGCCCCAATATGACGCTGGAAAGTGAGATTGCCAATTATCAATATCGTGTCGGGCCGGGCGACGTTCTTAATGTCACCGTCTGGGATCACCCGGAACTCACCACTCCAGCTGGTCAGTACCGCAGCTCCAGCGACACCGGCAACTGGGTACAGCCTGACGGCACTATGTTCTATCCGTATATCGGCAAGGTTCACGTAGTGGGGAAAACGCTCGCTGAAATCCGCAGTGATATTACCGGGCGCTTAGCGACGTACATCGCTGACCCGCAGGTGGACGTTAATATCGCCGCCTTCCGCTCGCAAAAAGCCTATATCTCCGGTCAGGTGAATAAATCCGGTCAACAGGCCATCACCAACGTGCCACTGACCATTCTCGACGCCATTAACGCCGCAGGTGGCCTGACCGATACCGCTGACTGGCGCAACGTGGTGCTAACACACAATGGTCGTGAAGAACGCATTTCTTTGCAGGCGCTGATGCAAAACGGTGACCTCAATCAGAATCGACTGCTTTACCCCGGCGATATCCTCTACGTGCCGCGTAATGATGATCTGAAAGTATTTGTGATGGGTGAAGTGAAGAAACAGAGCACCCTGAAAATGGACTTTAGCGGCATGACCTTGACTGAAGCCCTGGGCAATGCCGAAGGTATCGACATGACCACCTCCAACGCCAGCGGCATCTTTGTCATTCGTCCATTGAAAGGCGAGGGCGGGCGTAACGGCAAGATCGCCAATATCTACCAACTGGATATGTCCGATGCCACGTCGCTGGTGATGGCGACAGAATTCCGCCTGCAGCCTTATGACGTGGTGTATGTCACCACCGCCCCGGTTTCCCGCTGGAACCGTCTGATCAATCAGTTGCTGCCAACTATTAGCGGTGTCCGTTACATGACGGATACAGCCAGCGACATTCATAACTGGTAATCGTCATGTTTAACAATATTTTAGTTGTCTGCGTCGGCAATATTTGCCGTTCCCCGACGGCGGAACGCTTACTGCAACGTTATCACCCTGAGCTGAAAGTAGAATCCGCTGGTCTCGGCGCACTGGTCGGTAAAGGGGCTGATCCTACCGCCATCAGTGTTGCCGCAGAACATCAACTGTCTCTGGAAGGTCACTGTGCACGGCAAATCAGCCGCCGCCTGTGTCGCAACTACGACCTGATATTGACTATGGAAAAGCGCCATATCGAACGCTTATGCGAGATGGCACCTGAGATGCGCGGCAAAGTGATGCTGTTTGGTCACTGGGATAACGAATGTGAAATCCCCGATCCGTATCGCAAAAGCCGGGAAACGTTTGCAGCGGTGTACACATTACTTGAACGGTCTGCCCGCCAGTGGGCGCAGGCATTGAACGCAGAGCAGGTATAACAATGACAGAAAAAGTAAAACAACATGCCGCTCCGGTAACGGGCAGTGATGAAATCGATATTGGTCGCCTGGTCGGCACCGTCATTGAAGCGCGCTGGTGGGTAATTGGCATCACCGCCGTATTCGCCCTCTGTGCCGTGATTTACACCTTCTTCGCTACGCCGATATACAGCGCCGACGCACTGGTACAAATCGAGCAAAGCAGCGGTAATTCGTTAGTGCAGGATATCGGCTCGGCGTTAGCTAACAAGCCGCCAGCATCGGACGCTGAGATCCAGTTGATTCGCTCGCGTCTGGTGCTCGGTAAAACGGTGGACGATCTCGACCTCGATATTGCGGTGAGCAAAAACACGTTCCCGATTTTCGGTGCGGGCTGGGATCGCCTGATGGGACGTCAGAACGAGACAGTAAAAGTGACCACCTTTAATCGTCCAAAAGAGATGGTGGATCAGGTGTTTACGCTTAATGTGCTGGACAACAAAAACTACACTTTGAGCAGCGACGGCGGCTTTAGCGCTCGTGGGCAAGCGGGTCAGATGCTGAAAAAAGAAGGTGTCACGCTGATGGTTGAAGCCATTCACGCCAGCCAGGGCAGTGAGTTTACCGTCACTAAATACTCCACGCTGGGGATGATCAATCAACTGCAAAACAGCCTGACGGTAACAGAGAATGGCAAAGACGCTGGCGTACTGAGCCTGACTTATACCGGTGAAGATCGCGAACAGATCCGCGACATTCTTAACAGTATCGCTCGTAACTATCAGGAACAAAATATTGAGCGCAAATCGGCGGAAGCGTCGAAAAGCCTCGCCTTCCTCGCGCAACAGTTACCAGAAGTACGCAGCCGCCTTGATGTTGCTGAAAACAAACTGAATGCCTTCCGTCAGGATAAAGATTCTGTTGATCTGCCGCTGGAAGCGAAAGCGGTGCTTGATTCAATGGTGAACATCGACGCGCAGTTGAACGAACTGACCTTTAAAGAGGCGGAAATCTCCAAGCTGTACACCAAAGTTCACCCGGCGTACCGCACGCTGCTGGAGAAACGTCAGGCACTGGAAGAAGAGAAGGCCAAACTTAACGGTCGCGTAACGGCGATGCCGAAAACCCAGCAGGAGATTGTGCGTCTGACGCGCGATGTCGAGTCTGGGCAGCAGGTCTATATGCAACTGCTGAATAAAGAGCAGGAGCTGAAAATCACCGAGGCCAGCACCGTCGGCGATGTGCGCATTGTTGATCCGGCAATCACCCAGCCTGGCGTGCTAAAACCGAAGAAAGGGCTGATTATCCTCGGCGCAATTATCCTCGGCCTGATGCTCTCTATCGTGGGTGTGCTGCTGCGCTCGTTGTTTAATCGTGGAATTGAAAGCCCACAGGTGCTGGAAGAACACGGCATCAGCGTCTATGCCAGCATTCCGCTGTCGGAATGGCAGAAAGCGCGCGATAGCGTCAAAACCATCAAAGGGATTAAACGCTATAAGCAGAGCCAGCTACTGGCGGTGGGGAATCCAACCGATCTGGCGATTGAAGCCATCCGCAGTCTGCGTACCAGTCTGCACTTCGCGATGATGCAGGCGCAGAACAATGTGTTGATGATGACCGGGGTTAGCCCGTCAATCGGTAAAACCTTTGTCTGCGCCAACCTGGCGGCGGTCATTAGCCAGACCAATAAACGGGTGTTGTTGATCGACTGTGATATGCGCAAAGGCTACACCCACGAGCTGTTGGGCACCAATAACGTCAATGGCCTGTCGGAAATTCTGATTGGTCAGGGCGATATTACTACCGCTGCTAAACCGACCTCTATTGCCAAATTTGACCTGATCCCGCGCGGCCAGGTGCCGCCAAATCCTTCTGAACTGTTGATGAGCGAACGCTTTACCGAACTGGTGAACTGGGCGAGTAAAAACTACGACCTGGTGTTAATTGATACGCCGCCGATTCTGGCAGTGACCGATGCCGCGATTGTCGGGCGGCATGTCGGAACCACGTTGATGGTGGCGCGTTATGCGGTCAACACCTTGAAAGAAGTGGAAACCAGTCTGAGCCGCTTTGAGCAAAACGGTATTCCGGTGAAAGGGGTGATTCTGAACTCCATCTTCCGTCGCGCCAGCGCGTATCAGGATTATGGCTATTACGAATACGAATATAAGTCGGACGCGAAATAACGAAATCCGCTGTCGGATGCGATGCTGACGCATCTTATCCGACCTACGTTCACGCCGCATCCGGCAACAGAACCTGTAAACCAGCTTATAAACCGGCAGAACATCTCGATACTCCGGGAGAACAACCTATGAAAGACAATCCGCTGATCTCAATCTATATGCCGACCTGGAACCGCCAACAACTGGCGATTCGGGCGATAAAATCGGTCCTGCGCCAGGACTACAGCAACTGGGAGATGATTATCGTGGATGATTGCTCCACCTCCTGGGAACAACTGCAACAGTACGTCACCGCCCTCAACGATCCGCGTATCACTTACATCCACAACGACATTAACAGCGGGGCGTGCGCGGTACGTAACCAGGCGATTATGCTGGCGCAAGGGGAATATATCACCGGGATCGATGATGATGATGAATGGACACCCAACCGCCTGAGCGTCTTCCTCGCCCATAAACAGCAACTGGTCACACATGCGTTCTTGTACGCCAACGACTACGTTTGCCAGGGCGAAGTTTATTCCCAACCGGCAAGCTTGCCGCTGTATCCCAAATCGCCGTATTCACGCCGCCTGTTCTACAAACGCAATATCATTGGTAATCAGGTGTTTAGCTGGGCGTGGCGTTTCAAAGAGTGCTTGTTCGATACCGAACTGAAAGCGGCACAGGATTACGACATCTTCCTGCGAATGGTGGTGGAGTACGGCGAACCGTGGAAAGTGGAAGAGGCGACGCAGATCCTGCATATCAATCACGGCGAAATGCAGATCACCTCGTCACCGAAAAAATTCTCCGGGTACTTCCACTTTTATCGTAAGCACAAAGACAAATTCGACCGCGCCAGTAAAAAATATCAGCTGTTTACCCTCTACCAGATCCGCAATAAACGCATGACCTGGCGCACCTTGTTGACGCTGCTGTCGGTGCGTAACGGCAAACGTCTGGCTGATGGAATTCGGGGGCGCTAAAGATGCTGGAAGATCTGCGCGCCAACAGCTGGAGTTTACGCCCGTGCTGCATGGTTCTTGCCTATCGCGTTGCTCATTTTTGTTCAGTGTGGCGCAAAAAAAACGTCCTCAACAATCTGTGGGCGGCCCCGCTGTTGATTCTGTATCGCATTATCACCGAATGCTTTTTCGGTTATGAAATCCAGGCCGCCGCGACCATTGGCCGACGCTTTACTATCCATCACGGCTATGCCGTAGTGATCAATAAAAACGTGGTCGCGGGGGATGATTTCACCATTCGCCACGGTGTCACTATCGGCAATCGTGGTGCCAATAACATGGCATGTCCACACATTGGCAACGGCGTCGAACTTGGTGCCAACGTCATTATCCTTGGCGATATCACGATTGGTAACAACGTCACCGTGGGGGCGGGCAGCGTGGTGCTCGACGCAATCCCGGACAACGCGCTGGTGGTGGGAGAAAAAGCGCGAGTGAAGGTAATTAAATGAATATTCTGCAATTTAATGTGCGACTGGCGGAAGGCGGGGCGGCAGGTGTGGCGTTAGATCTCCACCAGCGCGCGCTGCAACAGGGGCTGGCGTCATATTTTGTCTACGGCTACGGCAAAGGCGGCAAAGAGAGCGTCAGCCATCAGAACTATCCGCAGGTCATCAAACATACGCCGCGGATGACCGCGATGGCGAACATTGCCCTGTTTCGTCTGTTTAATCGCGATCTGTTCGGCAATTTCAATGAGTTATATCGCACCATTACTCGCACACCGGGACCGGTAGTTCTGCATTTTCATGTGCTGCACAGCTACTGGTTGAATCTTAAGAGCGTGGTGCGCTTTTGCGAAAAGGTGAAAAACCACAAACCGGATGTCACTTTGGTCTGGACGCTGCACGATCACTGGAGCGTTACCGGACGCTGCGCCTTTACCGACGGTTGCGAAGGCTGGAAAACGGGCTGTCAGAAATGCCCGACCTTAAATAACTATCCGCCGGTGAAGATTGATCGCGCGCACCAGCTGGTGGCGGGCAAACGGCAGTTATTTCGCGAGATGCTGGCGCTGGGCTGTCAGTTTATTTCCCCCAGCCAGCATGTGGCTGATGCTTTCAATAGTCTGTACGGTCCAGGGCGTTGTCGGATTATCAATAATGGCATTGATATGGCAACCGAAGCGATTCTGGCGGACTTGCCTCCGGTGCGTGAAACCCAGGGCAAGCCGAAAATCGCGGTGGTGGCGCATGACCTGCGTTACGACGGCAAAACTAATCAGCAACTGGTGCGCGAGATGATAGCGCTGGGCGACAAAATCGAACTGCATACCTTTGGTAAGTTCTCGCCGTTCACCGCTGGTAACGTGGTTAATCACGGCTTTGAAACTGACAAGCGCAAGTTAATGAGTGTGCTCAATCAGATGGATGCGCTGGTGTTCAGTTCTCGCGTCGATAACTACCCGCTGATTTTGTGTGAGGCGTTATCAATTGGTGTGCCGGTGATTGCCACCCATAGCGATGCGGCGCGGGAAGTGCTGCAAAAATCCGGCGGTAAAACCGTCAGCGAAGAAGAGGTGCTGCAACTGGTGCAGTTAAGCAAACCGGAAATCGCGCAGGCGATATTTGGTACCACGCTGGCTGAGTTCAGCCGGCGCAGCCGCGCCGCCTACAGTGGACAACAGATGCTGGAGGAGTATGTCAACTTCTATCAGAATCTGTAGCTACCTGCTGCTGCCGCTGATTTACCTGCTGGTTAACGTCAAAATCGCCCAGCTTGGTGAAAGTTTCCCCATCACCATCGTCACTTTTTTACCTGTCTTGTTACTGCTGTTTTTAGAGCGCATCAGCGTTAAAAAATTGATGATTGCCTTAGGGATTGGCGCGGGACTCACGGCGTTTAACTACTTGTTTGGTCAGTCGTTGGATGCCAGTAAATACGTCACTTCAACCATGCTGTTTGTCTATATTGTGATCATTATTGGTATGGTGTGGAGTATTCGTTTTAAAACAATTTCGCCACACAACCATCGCAAGATATTACGTTTCTTTTATCTGGTGGTGGGGCTGGTGGTGGCATTGGCGGCGGTGGAGATGGCGCAAATTATCCTCACTGGCGGCAGCAGTATTATGGAGTCGATTTCGAAATATCTGATTTACAGCAACAGCTATGTACTGAATTTCATTAAATTCGGCGGTAAGCGCACGACAGCACTTTATTTCGAACCGGCATTTTTCGCTCTGGCATTAATCTCAATTTGGCTCAGCATTAAACAGTTTGGTATCAAAACGCCTAAAACCGATGCTATGATTCTCGCAGGGATAATATTATCCGGATCGTTTTCAGGGGTTATGACCTTTATCCTGTTTTATTTGTTGGAGTGGGCGTTTCAATATCTCAACAAAGAGGCGATTAAGAAAAAGTTACCGTTAGCATTGATTTCTCTGGCTGTATTCCTGGTTGGTGTGGTAATCGCGTTTCCTTATATTTCCACCCGCTTGGGCGATTTAGGTACGGAAGGATCGTCATCGTATTATCGTATTGTCGGTCCACTGGTGATGGTCGGTTATTCTTTGAGCCATATTGACGGTGTAGTCAGATTTGGCTCACTTTATGAATATGTCGCATCATTCGGAATATTTAACGGTGCGGATGTCGGAAAAACCATAGACAATGGTTTGTATCTGCTGATTATTTATTTTTCCTGGTTCGCAGTGCTTTTATCACTGTGGTATATGGGGAAAGTGATAAAAATGATGATCAACGCTTTTGGTGATAATCGCAATTTTCGTGTGCAGCTCTATCTTTTTACTCCGGTGTCGCTGTTTTTTACCGGTTCGATATTTAGCCCGGAATATGCATTTTTAATCGTCTGTCCATTTATTTTGCGAAAAGCGTTAAATATACACCCTAAATAATTCGAGTTGCAGGAAGTTGGTGACGCAGCGAATCCCCAGGAGCGTACACGAGTACGTGACTGGGGTGAGCGAGGAAAACCAACGCACATGCAGCTTGAAGTATGATGGGTATTACGAGGTAAAAAATGTTGCTTAGCATAATCACCGTTGCGTTTCGTAACCTCGAAGGGATAGTCAAAACACATGCCTCGCTGGCGCATCTGGCGCAGGCTGACGATATCAGCTTCGAATGGATTGTTGTCGATGGCGGTTCCAACGACGGTACCCGTGAGTATCTGGAAAATCTCAATGGTATCTATAACCTACGCTTTGTCAGTGAACCAGATAAGGGCATCTACGACGCCATGAACAAAGGCATTGCGATGGCACAAGGCAAGTTTGCGCTATTTCTCAACTCGGGCGATATTTTTCATCAGGATGCCGCAAATTTTGTCCGTAGATTAAAAATGCAAAAAGATAACGTGATGATTACCGGCGATGCGCTGCTGGATTTTGGCGACGGGCATAAAATTAAACGTCGCGCTAAACCGGGCTGGTATATTTATCACAGCCTGCCCGCCAGCCATCAGGCGATATTTTTCCCGGTATCCGGCTTGAAAAAATGGCGTTATGACCTGGAGTATAAAGTTTCATCCGATTATGCGCTGGCGGCCAAAATGTATAAAGCCGGTTATGCATTTAAAAAACTCAATGGCCTGGTGTCTGAATTTTCTATGGGTGGGGTATCTACCACCAATAATATGGAATTGTGTGCTGACGCGAAAAAAGTCCAACGACAAATATTACATGTGCCTGGCTTCTGGGCTGAATTATCCTGGCATTTACGCCAGCGCACGACGGGTAAGACTAAAGCCTTATATAACAAAGTCTGAATATAAGGAATACCAATGCAAGATTTAAGCGGTTTCTCGGTGCCGAAAGGGTTCCGGGGCGGCAACGCTATTAAAGTGCAGTTATGGTGGGCAGTACAGGCAACATTATTTGCCTGGTCGCCACAAGTATTGTATCGCTGGCGGGCATTTTTATTACGTTTATTCGGCGCAAAAATAGGAAAAAACGTAGTTATTCGTCCGTCAGTAAAAATTACCTATCCGTGGAAATTAACCTTAGGTGATTACGCGTGGGTCGGCGATGAGGTCAATTTATATACCCTCGGTGAAATAACCATTGGCGCACATTCGGTGATATCGCAAAAAAGTTATTTATGCACCGGGAGCCACGACCATGCAAGCCGACATTTCACCATAAACGCCACGCCCATTGTGATTGGCGAGAAATGCTGGCTGGCAACCGATGTTTTTGTTGCTCCTGGCGTCACGATCGGCGACGGCACCGTCGTGGGTGCGCGAAGCAGTGTTTTTAAATCGCTTCCGGCAAATAGAGTTTGCCGGGGGAATCCCGCAGTGGTGATACGCAAACGCGTTGAAACTGAATAAATTCAAAAAAATACAGAGGAATAAGACATGTCAAAAGTCGCTCTCATCACCGGTGTAACCGGACAAGACGGTTCTTACCTGGCAGAGTTTCTGCTGGAAAAAGGTTACGAGGTGCATGGTATTAAGCGTCGTGCATCGTCATTCAACACCGAGCGCGTGGATCACATTTATCAGGATCCGCACACCTGTAACCCGAAATTCCATCTTCATTATGGCGACCTGAGTGATACCTCCAACCTGACGCGTATTTTGCGTGAAGTGCAGCCGGATGAAGTGTACAACCTGGGCGCAATGAGCCACGTTGCGGTTTCTTTTGAGTCACCGGAATATACCGCAGACGTTGATGCGATGGGCACACTGCGTCTGCTGGAGGCGATCCGCTTCCTTGGTCTGGAAAAGAAAACCCGTTTCTATCAGGCTTCCACTTCTGAACTGTACGGTCTGGTGCAGGAAATTCCGCAGAAAGAAACCACGCCGTTCTATCCGCGATCTCCATATGCGGTCGCCAAACTGTATGCCTACTGGATCACCGTTAACTACCGCGAATCCTACGGCATGTACGCTTGTAACGGCATTCTCTTTAACCATGAATCCCCGCGCCGTGGCGAAACCTTCGTTACCCGCAAAATCACCCGCGCTATCGCCAATATCGCTCAAGGGCTGGAGTCGTGTCTGTACCTCGGCAATATGGACTCCCTGCGTGACTGGGGCCATGCCAAAGACTACGTAAAAATGCAGTGGATGATGCTGCAACAGGAACAACCGGAAGATTTTGTTATCGCTACCGGCGTTCAGTACTCCGTACGTCAGTTCGTGGAAATGGCGGCAGCACAGCTGGGCATCAAAATGCGCTTTGAAGGCACGGGCGTTGAAGAGAAGGGCATTGTGGTTTCCGTCACCGGGCATGACGCGCCGGGCGTTAAACCGGGCGATGTGATTATCGCCGTTGACCCACGTTACTTCCGTCCTGCTGAGGTAGAAACGCTGCTCGGCGACCCAACCAAAGCGCACGAAAAGCTGGGCTGGAAACCGGAAATCACCCTCAGAGAGATGGTATCTGAAATGGTGGCTAATGACCTCGAAGCGGCGAAAAAACACTCTCTGCTGAAATCTCACGGCTACGACGTGGCGATCGCGCTGGAGTCATAAGCATGAGTAAACAACGCATTTTTATCGCTGGCCATCGCGGGATGGTCGGTTCTGCCATCAAGCGACAGCTCGAACAGCGCGGTGATGTGGAACTGGTATTACGCACCCGCGACGAACTGAACCTGCTGGACAGCCGCGCGGTGCATGATTTCTTTGCCAGCGAGCGCATTGACCAGGTCTATCTGGCGGCGGCGAAAGTGGGCGGGATTGTCGCCAACAACACGTATCCGGCGGATTTCATCTACCAGAATATGATGATTGAGAGCAACATCATTCACGCTGCGCATCAGAACGACGTGAACAAACTGCTGTTTCTCGGATCGTCCTGCATCTACCCAAAACTGGCAAAACAGCCGATGGCAGAAAGCGAGCTGTTACAGGGCACGCTGGAGCCGACCAACGAGCCATACGCCATTGCCAAAATCGCCGGGATCAAACTGTGCGAATCTTACAACCGCCAGTATGGACGCGATTACCGCTCTGTCATGCCGACCAACCTGTACGGGCCGCACGACAACTTCCATCCGAATAATTCGCATGTGATCCCCGCATTGCTTCGCCGCTTCCACGAGGCGACGGCACAGAATGCACCGGACGTGGTGGTGTGGGGCAGCGGTACGCCGATGCGCGAATTTCTGCACGTCGATGATATGGCGGCGGCAAGCATTCATGTCATGGAGCTGGCGCACGAAGTCTGGCTGGAGAACACCCAGCCGATGCTGTCGCACATTAACGTCGGTACCGGCGTGGACTGCACTATCCGCGAGCTGGCGCAAACCATCGCCAAAGTGGTGGGTTACAAAGGTCGGGTGGTTTTCGATGCCAGCAAACCGGATGGCACGCCGCGCAAACTGCTGGATGTGACGCGCCTGCATCAGCTTGGCTGGTATCACGAAATTTCACTGGAAGCGGGGCTTGCCAGCACTTACCAGTGGTTCCTTGAGAATCAAGACCGTTTTCGGGGGTAATGATGTTTTTACGTCAGGAAGACTTTGCCACGGTAGTGCGCTCCACTCCGCTGCTCTCTCTCGACTTTATTGTCGAGAACAGCCGCGGCGAGTTTCTGCTTGGCAAAAGAACCAACCGCCCGGCGCAGGGTTACTGGTTTGTGCCGGGAGGGCGCGTGCAGAAAGACGAAACGCTGGAAGCCGCATTTGAGCGGCTGACGATGTCGGAACTGGGGCTGCGTCTGCCGATAACAGCAGGCCAGTTTTACGGTGTCTGGCAGCACTTTTATGACGATAACTTCTCCGGCACGGATTTCACCACTCACTATGTGGTGCTCGGTTTTCGCTTCAGAGTAGCGGAAGAAGAACTGTTACTGCCGGATGAGCAGCATGACGATTACCGCTGGCTGACGCCGGACGCACTGCTCGCCAGTGACAATGTTCACCCTAACAGCCGCGCCTATTTTCTCGCTGAGAAGCGTGCCGGAGTACCCGGATTATGAAAATACTGGTCTACGGCATTAACTACTCGCCGGAGTTAACCGGCATCGGCAAATACACCGGCGAGATGGTGGAATGGCTGGCGGCACAAGGTCATGAGGTGCGGGTCATTACCGCACCGCCGTACTACCCGCAGTGGCAGGTGGGCGAGAACTATTCCGCATGGTGGTACAAACGAGAAGAGGGGGCCGCCACGGTGTGGCGCTGCCCGCTGTATGTGCCAAAACAGCCGAGCACCGTGAAACGCCTGTTACATCTCGGCAGCTTTGCCGCCAGCAGTTTTTTTCCCCTGATGGCGCAACGTCGCTGGAAGCCGGATCGCATTATCGGCGTAGTACCAACGCTGTTTTGCACGCCGGGAATGCGCCTGCTGGCGAAACTCTCTGGTGCGCGTACCGTGCTGCATATTCAGGATTACGAAGTGGATGCCATGCTGGGGCTGGGCCTTGCCGGAAAAGGTAAAGCCGGCAAAGTGGCACAGCTGGCGACAGCCTTCGAACGTAGCGGACTGCATAACGTCGATAACGTCTCCACGATTTCGCGTTCGATGATGAATAAAGCTGTCGAAAAAGGTGTGGCGGCGGAAAACGTCATCTTCTTCCCCAACTGGTCGGAAATTGCTCGTTTTCAGCATGTCGCAGACGCCGATGTTGCTGCCCTTCGTAACCAACTTGGCCTGCCGGATAACAAAAAAATCATTCTTTACTCCGGCAATATTGGTGAAAAGCAGGGGCTGGAAAACGTTATTGAAGCTGCCGATCGCCTGCGCGATGAACCGCTGATTTTTGCCATTGTCGGGCAGGGCGGCGGCAAAGCGCGGCTGGAAAAAATGGCGCAGCAGCGCGGACTGCGCAACATGCAATTTTTCCCGCTGCAATCGTATGACGCCTTGCCTGCACTGCTGAAGATGGGCGACTGCCATCTGGTGGTGCAAAAACGCGGCGCGGCAGATGCCGTATTGCCGTCGAAACTGACCAATATTCTGGCAGTAGGCGGTAACGCGGTAATTACCGCAGAAGCTCACACAGAACTGGGGCAGCTTTGCGAAACCTTCCCAGGAATTGCGGTTTGCGTAGAACCGGAATCGGTCGAGGCGCTGGTTGCTGGGATTCGTCAGGCGCTCCTGCTGCCCAAACACAACACGGTGGCACGTGAATATGCCGAACGCACGCTCGATAAAGAGAACGTGTTACGTCAATTTATACATGATATTCGGGGATAATTATGTCGCAGTCGAAACTCTATCCAGTTGTGATGGCAGGTGGCTCCGGTAGCCGCTTATGGCCGCTTTCCCGCGTACTTTATCCCAAGCAGTTTTTATGCCTGAAAGGCGATCTTACCATGCTGCAAACCACCATCTGCCGCCTGAACGGCGTGGAGTGCGAAAGCCCGGTGGTGATTTGCAATGAGCAGCACCGCTTTATTGTCGCGGAACAGCTGCGTCAACTGAACAAACTCACCGAGAACATTATTCTCGAACCGGCAGGGCGTAACACTGCACCTGCCATTGCGTTGGCGGCGCTGGCGGCAAAACGTCATAGTCCGGACAGCGATCCGTTAATGTTGGTGCTGGCGGCAGATCATGTGATTGCCGACGAAGACGCGTTCCGCGCCGCCGTGCGTAATGCCGTGCCGTATGCCGAAGCGGGCAAGCTGGTGACCTTCGGCATTGTGCCGGATCTACCTGAAACCGGATATGGCTATATTCGTCGCGGTGAAGTGTCTGCGGGTGAGCAGGATACGGTGGCCTTTGAAGTGGCGCAGTTTGTCGAAAAACCGAATCTGGAAACCGCTCAGGCCTATGTGGCAAGTGGCGAATATTACTGGAACAGCGGCATGTTCCTGTTCCGCGCCGGACGCTATCTCGAAGAACTGAAAAAATATCGCCCGGATATTCTCGATGCCTGTGAAAAAGCGATGAGCGCCGTCGATCCGGATCTCGATTTTATTCGCGTGGATGAAGAAGCGTTTCTCGCCTGCCCGGAAGAGTCGGTGGATTACGCGGTCATGGAACGTACGGCAGATGCTGTTGTGGTGCCGATGGATGCGGGCTGGAGCGATGTCGGCTCCTGGTCCTCATTATGGGAAATTAGCGCCCACACCGCGGAAGGCAACGTTTGCCACGGCGATGTGATTAATCACAAAACCGAAAACAGCTATGTGTATGCCGAATCTGGCCTGGTCACCACCGTCGGGGTGAAAGATTTGGTGGTAGTGCAGACCAAAGATGCGGTGCTGATTGCCGACCGTAACGCGGTGCAGGATGTGAAAAAAGTGGTCGAGCAGATCAAAGCCGATGGTCGCCATGAGCATCGGGTGCATCGCGAAGTGTATCGTCCGTGGGGCAAATATGACTCTATCGACGCGGGCGACCGCTACCAGGTGAAACGCATCACCGTGAAACCGGGCGAGGGCTTGTCGGTACAGATGCACCATCACCGCGCGGAACACTGGGTAGTGGTAGCGGGAACGGCAAAAGTCACCATTGACGGTGATATCAAACTGCTTGGTGAAAACGAGTCCATTTATATTCCGCTGGGGGCGACGCACTGCCTGGAAAACCCGGGGAAAATTCCGCTCGATTTAATTGAAGTGCGCTCCGGCTCTTATCTCGAAGAGGATGATGTGGTGCGCTTCGCGGATCGCTACGGACGGGTGTAAACGTCGCATCAGGCGCTGGTTGTCGGATGCGGCGTGAACGCCTTATCCGACCTACGGTTCGGATTTGTAGGCCTGATAAGACGCGGCAGCGTCGCATCAGGCGCTGGCTGTCGGATGCGGCGTGAACGCCTTATCCGACCTACGGTTCGGATTTGTAGGCCTGATAAGACGCGGCAGCGTCGCATCAGGCGCTGGCTGTCGGATGCGGCGTGAACGCCTTATCCGACCTACGGTTCGGGTTTGTAGTCCTGATAAGACGCGGCAGCGTCGCATCAGGCAATGAATGCGAAACCGCGGTGTAAATAACGACAAAAATAAAATTGGCCGCTTCGGTCAGGGCCAACTATTGCCTGAAAAAGGGTAACGATATGAAAAAATTAACCTGCTTTAAAGCCTATGATATTCGCGGGAAATTAGGCGAAGAACTGAATGAAGATATTGCCTGGCGCATTGGTCGCGCCTATGGCGAATTTCTCAAACCGAAAACCATTGTGTTAGGCGGTGATGTCCGCCTCACCAGCGAAACCTTAAAACTGGCGCTGGCGAAAGGTTTACAGGATGCGGGCGTCGATGTGCTGGATATTGGCATGTCCGGCACTGAAGAGATCTATTTCGCCACGTTCCATCTCGGCGTGGATGGCGGCATTGAAGTTACCGCCAGCCATAATCCGATGGATTATAACGGCATGAAGCTGGTTCGCGAGGGGGCTCGCCCGATCAGCGGCGATACCGGACTGCGCGATGTCCAGCGTCTGGCTGAAGCCAACGACTTTCCTCCCGTCGATGAAACCAAACGCGGTCGCTATCAGCAAATCAACCTGCGTGACGCTTACGTTGATCACCTGTTCGGTTATATCAATGTCAAAAACCTCACGCCGCTCAAGCTGGTGATTAACTCCGGGAATGGCGCAGCGGGTCCGGTGGTGGACGCCATTGAAGCCCGCTTTAAAGCCCTCGGCGCGCCCGTGGAATTAATCAAAGTACACAACACACCGGACGGCAATTTCCCCAACGGTATTCCTAACCCGCTGCTGCCGGAATGTCGCGACGACACCCGCAATGCGGTCATCAAACACGGCGCAGATATGGGCATTGCTTTTGATGGCGATTTTGACCGCTGCTTCCTGTTTGACGAAAAAGGGCAGTTTATTGAGGGCTACTACATTGTCGGCCTGCTGGCAGAAGCGTTCCTCGAAAAAAATCCTGGCGCGAAGATCATCCACGATCCGCGTCTCTCCTGGAACACCGTTGATGTGGTGACTGCCGCAGGTGGTACGCCGGTAATGTCGAAAACCGGACACGCCTTTATTAAAGAACGTATGCGCAAGGAAGACGCCATCTACGGTGGCGAAATGAGCGCCCACCACTATTTCCGTGATTTCGCTTACTGCGACAGCGGCATGATCCCGTGGCTGCTGGTCGCCGAACTGGTGTGCCTGAAAGAGAAAACGCTGGGCGAACTGGTACGCGACCGGATGGCGGCGTTTCCGGCAAGCGGTGAGATCAACAGCAAACTGGCGCAACCCGTTGAGGCGATTAACCGCGTGGAACAGCATTTTAGCCGTGAGGCGCTGGCGGTGGATCGCACCGATGGCATCAGCATGACCTTTGCCGACTGGCGCTTTAACCTGCGCTCCTCCAACACCGAACCGGTGGTGCGGTTGAATGTGGAATCGCGCGGTGATGTGCCGCTGATGGAAGCGCGAACGCGAACTCTGCTGGCGTTGCTGAACGAGTAATGTCGGATCTTCCCTTACCCCATTGCGGGTAAGGGGCTAATAACAGGAACAACGATGACAAATCTAAAAAAGCGCGAGCGAGCGAAAACCAATGCATCGTTAATCTCTATGGTGCAACGCTTTTCAGATATCACCATCATGTTTGCCGGACTATGGCTGGTTTGCGAAGTGAGCGGACTGTCATTCCTCTACATGCACCTGTTGGTGGCGCTGATTACGCTGGTGGTGTTCCAGATGCTGGGCGGCATCACCGATTTTTATCGCTCATGGCGCGGTGTTCGGGCAGCGACAGAATTTGCCCTGTTGCTACAAAACTGGACCTTAAGCGTGATTTTCAGCGCCGGACTGGTGGCGTTCAACAATGATTTCGACACGCAACTGAAAATCTGGCTGGCGTGGTATGGGCTGACCAGCATCGGACTGGTGGTTTGCCGTTCATGTATTCGCATTGGGGCGGGCTGGCTGCGTAATCATGGCTATAACAAGCGGATGGTCGCGGTGGCGGGGGATTTAGCCGCCGGACAAATGCTGATGGAGAGCTTCCGTAATCAGCCGTGGTTAGGGTTTGAAGTGGTGGGCGTTTACCACGACCCGAAACCGGGCGGCGTTTCTAACGACTGGGCGGGCAATCTGCAACAGCTGGTCGAGGATGCTAAAGCGGGTAAGATTCATAACGTCTATATCGCGATGCAAATGTGCGACGGCGCGCGAGTGAAAAAACTGGTCCATCAACTGGCGGACACCACCTGTTCGGTGCTGCTGATCCCCGATGTCTTTACCTTCAACATTCTCCATTCACGTCTCGAAGAGATGAACGGCGTTCCGGTGGTGCCGCTGTATGACACGCCGCTTTCCGGGGTTAACCGCCTGCTAAAACGTGCGGAAGACATTGTGCTGGCGACGCTGATCTTGCTGCTGATCTCCCCGGTGCTGTGCTGTATTGCGCTGGCGGTGAAACTCAGTTCACCAGGGCCGGTTATTTTCCGCCAGACTCGCTACGGCATGGATGGCAAGCCGATCAAAGTGTGGAAGTTCCGTTCCATGAAAGTGATGGAGAACGACAAAGTGGTGACCCAGGCGACGCAGAACGATCCGCGCGTCACTAAAGTGGGGAACTTTCTGCGCCGCACCTCGCTGGATGAACTGCCGCAGTTTATCAATGTGCTGACCGGCGGGATGTCGATTGTCGGTCCGCGTCCGCACGCGGTAGCGCATAACGAACAGTATCGCCAGCTCATTGAAGGCTACATGCTGCGCCACAAAGTGAAACCGGGCATTACCGGCTGGGCGCAGATTAATGGCTGGCGCGGCGAAACCGACACGCTGGAGAAAATGGAAAAACGCGTCGAGTTCGACCTTGAGTACATCCGCGAATGGAGCGTCTGGTTCGATATCAAAATCGTTTTCCTGACGGTATTCAAAGGTTTCGTTAACAAAGCGGCATATTGATATGAGCTTACGTGAAAAAACCATCAGCGGCGCGAAGTGGTCGGCGATTGCCACGGTGATCATCATCGGCCTCGGGCTGGTGCAGATGACCGTGTTGGCGCGGATTATCGACAACCACCAGTTCGGCCTGCTGACTGTGTCGCTGGTGATTATCGCGCTGGCAGATACGCTTTCTGACTTCGGTATCGCTAACTCGATTATTCAGCGAAAAGAAATCAGCCACCTTGAACTCACCACGCTGTACTGGCTGAACGTCGGGCTGGGGCTTGTGGTGTGCGTGGCGGTGTTTTTGTTGAGTGATGCCATTGGTGACGTGCTGAATAACCCGGACCTGGCACCGTTGATTAAAACATTGTCGCTGGCGTTTGTGGTGATCCCCCACGGGCAACAGTTCCGCGCGTTGATGCAGAAGGAGCTGGAGTTCAACAAAATCGGCATGATCGAAACCAGCGCGGTGCTGGCGGGCTTCACTTTTACGGTGGTTAGCGCCCATTTCTGGCCGCTGGCGATGACCGCGATCCTCGGTTATCTGGTCAATAGTGCGGTAAGAACGCTGCTGTTTGGCTACTTTGGTCGAAAAATTTATCGCCCCGGTCTGCATTTCTCGCTGGCGTCAGTTGCGCCGAACTTACGCTTTGGTGCCTGGCTGACGGCGGACAGCATCATCAACTATCTCAACACCAACCTTTCAACGCTGGTGCTGGCGCGTATTCTTGGCGCGGGCGTGGCAGGGGGATACAACCTGGCGTACAACGTGGCCGTCGTACCGCCGATGAAGCTGAACCCAATCATCACCCGCGTGTTGTTTCCGGCGTTTGCCAAAATTCAGGACGACACCGAAAAGCTGCGCGTTAACTTCTACAAGCTGCTGTCGGTAGTGGGGATTATCAACTTTCCGGCGCTGCTGGGGCTGATGGTGGTGTCGAATAACTTCGTACCGCTGGTATTCGGCGAAAAGTGGAACAGCATTATTCCGGTGCTGCAATTGCTGTGTATTGTGGGTCTGCTGCGCTCCGTGGGTAACCCGATTGGTTCGCTGCTGATGGCGAAAGCGCGGGTCGATATCAGCTTTAAATTCAACGTATTCAAAACATTTCTGTTTATTCCGGCGATTGTTATTGGTGGGCAGATAGCGGGCGCAATCGGCGTCACGCTTGGCTTCCTGCTGGTGCAGATTATCAACACCATTCTGAGTTACTTCGTGATGATTAAACCGGTTCTTGGTTCCAGTTATCGCCAGTACATCCTGAGTTTGTGGCTGCCGTTTTATCTCTCGCTGCCGACGCTGGTGGTCAGTTATGCGCTGGGCATTGTGCTGAAAGGGCAACTGGCGCTGGGGATGCTGCTGGCGGTGCAAATAGCCGCGGGCGTGCTGGCGTTTGTGGTGATGATTGTGCTGTCGCGCCATCCGCTGGTGGTGGAAGTGAAGCGTCAGTTTTGTCGCAGCGAAAAAATGAAAATGCTTTTACGGGCGGGGTGAGTTGCTGTTTTCGGTTCCGACAACGGTTGCCGGATGCGGCGTAAAACGCCTTATCCATCCTACGGTTCTGTGCTCGGGACCTGTAGGCCTGATAAGACGCGTCAGCGTCGCATCAGGCACTGAATGCCGGATGCGGCGTGAACGCCTTATCCGGCCTACGGTTCTGTGCTCGGGACCTGTAGGCCTGATAAGACGCGTCAGCGTCGCATCAGGCACTGAATGCCGGATGCGGCGTGAACGCCTTATCCGGCCTACGGTTCAGGGCTTGGATCTTGTAGGCCCGATAAGACGCGCCAGCGTCGCATCAGGCACTGAATGCCGGATGCGGCGTAAAACGCCTTATCCGGCCTACGGTTCTGTGCTCGGGTCTTGTAGGCCTGATAAGACGCGCCAGCGTCGCATCAGGCACTGAATGCCGGATGCGGCGTAAACGCCTTATCCGGCCTACGGTTCTGTGCTCGGGTCTTGTAGGCCTGATAAGACGCGCCAGCGTCGCATCAGGCACTGAATGCCGGATGCGGCGTGAACGCCTTATCCGGCCTACGGTTCTGTGCTCGGGTCTTGTAGGCCTGATAAGACGCGGCCAGCGTCGCATCAGGCAAAAAACGGCAATGAACACAACAAACACAGCCTCACCTGGCATCAAATTTATGAGGAAAAAATGAAATTACTTATTCTGGGCAACCACACTTGCGGCAATCGCGGCGACAGCGCCATCTTGCGCGGCTTACTTGATGCCATCAACATCCTCAATCCACATGCCGAAGTGGACGTCATGAGCCGCTATCCGGTCAGTTCTTCCTGGCTGCTCAACCGCCCGGTAATGGGCGATCCGCTGTTCCTGCAAATGAAACAACACAATAGCGCGGCGGGCGTTGTCGGGCGCGTTAAAAAAGTCCTCCGTCGCCGCTATCAGCACCAGGTATTGCTCTCACGCGTCACCGACACTGGCAAGCTGCGTAATATCGCCATCGCCCAGGGATTCACCGACTTCGTGCGCCTGCTGTCAGGTTACGACGCCATTATTCAGGTCGGCGGATCGTTTTTTGTCGATCTCTACGGCGTGCCACAGTTTGAACATGCGCTTTGCACATTTATGGCGAAAAAGCCGCTGTTTATGATTGGTCACAGCGTCGGCCCGTTCCAGGATGAGCAATTTAACCAACTGTCGAACTACGTTTTTGGTCACTGCGATGCGCTGATCCTGCGCGAATCGGTCAGCCTTGATCTGATGGAACGCAGCAATATCACTACCGCAAAAGTTGAACATGGCGTCGATACCGCGTGGCTGGTCGATCACCACACAGAAGATTTCACCGCCAGCTATGCCGTTCAACATTGGCTGGACGTTGCCGCACAACAGAAAACGGTGGCAATTACCCTGCGCGAACTGGAACCGTTCGACAAACGTCTCGGCACCACTCAACAAGCGTATGAAAAAGCCTTTGCCGGGGTGGTCAATCGCATTCTCGATGAAGGGTATCAGGTGATTGCGCTCTCCACCTGTACTGGCATCGACAGCTATAACAAAGACGACCGCATGGTGGCGCTCAACCTGCGCCAGCACATCAGCGATCCTGCCCGTTACCACGTGGTGATGGATGAACTCAACGATCTGGAAATGGGCAAAATTCTCGGAGCCTGTGAACTCACCGTCGGTACGCGCCTGCACTCCGCCATTATCTCGATGAATTTTGCCACTCCGGCAATTGCCATCAACTACGAACATAAATCCGCCGGGATTATGCAACAACTGGGGCTGCCAGAGATGGCGATTGATATCCGTCATTTACTGGATGGCAGCTTGCAAGCGATGGTTGCGGATACCTTAGGCCAGCTTCCGGCGCTGAACGCACAACTTAGCGAAGCCGTCAGTCGTGAGCGTCAGACAGGAATGCAGATGGTGCAGTCCGTACTGGAACGCATTGGGGAGGCGAAATGAAGGTTGGCTTCTTTTTACTGAAATTCCCGCTGTCGTCGGAAACCTTCGTTCTTAACCAAATCACTGCGTTTATTGATATGGGCTTTGAAGTGGAGATTGTCGCGCTGCAAAAAGGCGACACACAAAACACCCACGCGGCATGGACGAAATACAACCTTGCCGCCAGAACCCGCTGGTTACAGGACGAACCTACGGGCAAAGTGGCGAAACTGCGCCACCGAGCCAGTCAGACCTTGCGCGGCATTCATCGTAAAAATACCTGGCAGGCGCTCAACCTCAAACGCTATGGTGCCGAGTCGCGGAACCTGATTTTGTCTGCCATTTGCGGTCAGGTCGCAACACCATTTTATGCCGATGTCTTTATCGCTCATTTTGGCCCTGCGGGGGTAACCGCAGCAAAACTCCGCGAACTGGGTGTCATTCGCGGCAAAATCGCTACTATCTTCCACGGTATTGATATCTCCAGTCGGGAAGTGCTCAACCACTACACTCCCGAATATCAACAACTGTTTCGCCGTGGCGACCTGATGTTACCGATAAGCGATTTGTGGGCCGGAAGGCTGCAAAAAATGGGCTGCCCGAGGGAAAAAATTGCCGTATCGCGTATGGGCGTGGACATGACGCGTTTTAGCCCGCGTCCGGTGAAAGCGCCCGCAACGCCGCTGGAAATCATTTCCGTCGCTCGTTTAACTGAGAAAAAAGGCCTGCACGTGGCGATTGAAGCCTGCCGTCAGTTGAAAGAACAGGGCGTGGCATTTCGCTATCGCATCCTCGGCATTGGCCCGTGGGAACGACGCCTGCGTACCCTCATCGAACAATATCAACTGGAAGATGTGGTGGAGATGCCGGGCTTTAAACCGAGCCATGAAGTGAAAGCGATGCTCGACGACGCGGATGTCTTCCTGTTGCCATCGGTTACAGGTGCGGATGGCGATATGGAAGGCATTCCGGTGGCACTAATGGAAGCGATGGCGGTCGGCATTCCGGTGGTTTCTACTCTGCATAGCGGAATACCAGAACTGGTTGAGGCCGACAAATCCGGCTGGCTGGTGCCTGAGAACGATGCTCGAGCACTGGCGCAACGACTGGCGGCGTTTAGCCAACTGGACACCGACGAACTGGCTCCGGTCGTCAAACGAGCGCGCGAAAAAGTCGAACACGATTTTAACCAGCAGGTGATTAATCGAGAACTCGCCAGCTTGTTACAGGCTTTATAGAGGAGAACGTATGCCATTTAAAACACTCTCCCGACGCACCTTCCTGACGGCAAGCTCGGCGCTTGCCTTCCTCCATACCCCTTTCGCTCGCGCACTTCCCGACCAACAGAGCGTTAACATTAACGACTACAACCCACACGACTGGATCGCCTCATTTAAACAAGCCTTCAGCGAAGGGCAAACGGTCGTCGTGCCTGCCGGATTCGTTTGTGACAATATCAACACCGGCATCTTCATTCCTCCTGGCAAAACGTTACACATCCTCGGAAGCCTGCGAGGCAACGGCAGAGGGCGATTTGTCTTACAGGACGGCAGCCAGGTGACAGGGGAGAAGGGCGGCAGTATGCATAACATCACCCTGGATGTGCGTGGTTCTGACTGCACCATCAAAGGGCTGACGATGAGCGGCTTTGGCCCGGTGACGCAGATCTATATCGGCGGCAAAAACAAACGGGTCATGCGTAACCTGACCATCGATAACCTGACCGTTAGCCACGCTAATTACGCCATCTTACGCCAGGGATTTCATAACCAGATAATCGGTGCCAACATCACCAATTGTAAGTTCAGCGACTTACAGGGCGATGCCATTGAATGGAACGTGGCGATTAACGACCGCGATATTTTGATATCCGACCACATCATCGAGCGCATCAACTGTACCAACGGCAAAATCAACTGGGGCATCGGTATAGGCCTTGCGGGAAGCACTTACGATAATAATTACCCGGAAGACCAGGCAGTGAAAAACTTTGTCGTGGCGAATATCACGGGATCGGATTGTCGGCAGTTGATCCATGTTGAAAATGGTAAACATTTTGTTATTCGTAATATCAAAGCCCGCAATATCACGCCGGATTTCAGTAAGAAAGCAGGCATTGATAACGCCACAGTCGCTATTTACGGTTGTGACAATTTCGTGATTGATAATATTGAAATGATTAATAGCGCCGGGATGTTAATCGGCTATGGGGTAATTAAAGGCAAATATCTCTCGATACCGCAAAATTTCCGAGTGAATAATATTCAGCTGGATAATACCCACCTTGCTTATAAATTGCGCGGTATCCAAATCTCCGCCGGGAATGCTGTCTCCTTTGTGGCACTGACTAACATTGAGATGAAGCGTGCGTCGCTGGAGTTACACAACAAACCGCAACATCTTTTTATGCGAAATATCAAGGTGATGCAGGAATCCTCAGTTGGACCCGCATTGAGCATGAACTTTGACATGCGCAAAGACGTTCGCGGCGTCTTTATGGCGAAAAAAGAAACACTGCTATCTCTTGCAAATGTTCATGCGGTGAATGAAAGAGGACAAAGCTCCGTCGATATCGACAGGATTAATCACCATATTGTTAATGTGGAAAACATTAACTTTAGATTGCCGGAACGGAGAGAGTAGATTTGCGACCATTCATAAACTTACTGGATATAATGTTCTAAAAGATTATAATCCTCACACTAACTGTTAAAGCTGGGGCTGGGCAGCATTGACTACTCAGGGAAGGTACTCATCTTTATCTTGTGTTTCTTACGTAACAACCAGACTAAAGTGATTTATGAACGATAACGTTTTGCTCATAGGAGCTTCCGGATTCGTAGGAACCCGACTACTTGAAACGGCAATTGCTGACTTTAATATCAAGAACCTGGACAAACAGCAGAGCCACTTTTATCCAGAAATCACACAGATTGGCGATGTTCGTGCTCAACAGGCACTCGACCAGGCGTTAGCCGGTTTTGACACTGTTGTGCTACTGGCAGCGGAACACCGCGATGACGTCAGCCCTACTTCTCTCTATTATGATGTCAATGTTCAGGGTACCCGCAATGTGCTGGCGGCCATGGAAAAAAATGGCGTTAAAAATATCATTTTTACCAGTTCCGTTGCTGTTTATGGTTTGAACAAACACAACCCTGACGAAAACCATCCACACGACCCTTTCAACCACTACGGCAAAAGTAAGTGGCAGGCAGAGGAAGTGCTGCGTGAATGGTATAACAAAGCACCAACAGAACGTTCATTAACCATCATCCGTCCTACCGTTATCTTCGGTGAACGCAACCGCGGTAACGTTTATAACTTGCTGAAACAGATCGCTGGCGGCAAGTTTATGATGGTGGGCGCAGGGACTAACTATAAGTCCATGGCTTATGTTGGAAACATTGTTGAGTTTATCAAGTACAAACTGAAGAATGTTGCCGCAGGTTATGAGGTTTATAACTACGTTGATAAGCCAGACCTGAACATGAACCAGTTGGTTGCTGAAGTTGAACAAAGCCTGAACAAAAAGATCCCTTCTATGCACTTGCCTTACCCACTAGGAATGCTGGGTGGATATTGCTTTGATATCTTGAGCAAAATTACGGGCAAAAAATACGCTGTCAGCTCTGTGCGCGTGAAAAAATTCTGCGCAACAACACAGTTTGACGCAACGAAAGTGCATTCTTCAGGTTTTGTGGCACCGTATACGCTGTCGCAAGGTCTGGATCGAACTCTGCAGTATGAATTCGTCCATGCCAAAAAAGACGACATAACGTTTGTTTCTGAGTAATGCAGACGAGTCAGAGAAAAAAGGACCAGGTTGGACTACGATTATTCGGAAAGAGGTACTGATTAAATTATCAGTATGTGGATTTCCGAGTAATCCGAGTAACCCAGATGCTGATGGTGTGTAGTGTTATCGTAAGGTTTAATCAAAGTTATGCGGAGCTAAGCTTTGGTATATAGCCATAACGTTTGGCTAACCTGCGGCAATAATTTACGCACTATCAGCCAATTAGAGGTAGGAAAAGAATGACGAATTTAAAAGCAGTTATACCGGTAGCAGGTCTTGGGATGCATATGTTGCCTGCCACTAAGGCGATTCCCAAAGAGATGCTACCGATCGTCGACAAACCAATGATTCAGTACATTGTTGACGAGATTGTGGCTGCAGGGATCAAAGAAATCCTCCTGGTAACTCATGCGTCCAAGAACGCGGTCGAAAACCACTTCGACACCTCTTATGAATTAGAATCTCTCCTTGAACAGCGCGTGAAGCGTCAACTGCTGGCGGAAGTACAATCTATCTGTCCGCCGGGCGTGACCATTATGAACGTGCGTCAGGGTGAACCTTTAGGTTTAGGCCACTCCATTTTGTGTGCACGCCCCGCCATTGGCGACAACCCATTTGTCGTGGTGCTGCCGGACGTTGTTATCGATGATGCCAGCGCCGACCCGTTGCGTTACAACCTTGCTGCCATGATTGCGCGCTTCAATGAAACGGGACGCAGTCAGGTGCTGGCAAAACGTATGCCGGGTGACCTCTCTGAATACTCCGTCATCCAGACCAAAGAACCACTGGATCGCGAAGGTAAAGTCAGCCGCATTGTTGAATTTATCGAAAAACCGGATCAGCCGCAGACGCTGGACTCAGACATCATGGCCGTTGGTCGCTATGTGCTTTCTGCCGATATTTGGCCGGAACTTGAACGCACGCAGCCTGGTGCGTGGGGACGTATTCAGCTGACTGATGCTATTGCCGAACTGGCGAAAAAACAATCTGTTGATGCAATGCTGATGACTGGTGACAGCTACGACTGCGGTAAAAAAATGGGTTATATGCAGGCGTTTGTGAAGTATGGACTACGCAACCTGAAAGAAGGGGCGAAGTTCCGTAAAGGCATTGAGAAGCTGTTAAGCGAATAATGAAAATCTGACCGAATGTAACGGTTGATAAGAAAATTATAACGGCAGTGAAGATTCGTGGCGAAAGTAATTTGCTGCGAATATTCCTGCCGTTGTTTTATATAAACAATCAGAATAACAACGAGTTAGCAATAGGATTTTAGTCAAAGTTTTCCAGGATTTTCCTTGTTTCCAGAGCGGATTGGTAAGACAATTAGCGTTTGAATTTTTCGGGATTGGCGGGAATGGGTAACGCTCGTCACATCGTAGGCATGCATGCAGTGCTCTGGTAGCTGTAAAGCCAGGGGCGGTAGCGTGGATAATTTTATTTATGGTGAAGCTTTGGCTTTTAATACAAATCTTAATAAAAATATAGCTTATCTTTTCTTAGTACAAGGAAGTTCTTATTTACTACCTCTCATAACTTTCCCATATCTTGTTCGTGTATTGGGACCAGAGTTTTTTGGGGTGCTGGGTTTCTGCCAAGCATCAATGCAATATTTGGTGATGCTTACAGAATATGGTTTTAATTGGACTGCAACTCAAAAAATAGCCATTAATAAAAATGATCGTAATAAGTTAACACATATTTTTTGGGGGGTTATCTTTGCAAAAATACTATTAAGTTTTTTTGCTTTTATTATGTTAACATTAGTTTGCATTTTTATTGAGCGCTATCGCGATGTTGCATTGATACTTGCGGCGTTTAGCCCTTTGGTTTTTGGTAATATAATTTATCCAATTTGGTTTTTTCAAGGATTAGAGAAGATGAAATGGATTTCATTGTGTACAATAACGGCACGAGCAATGTTAATTCCATTAACGTTCATTTTTGTAAAATCACCAGAAGATGTTTGGATAGCCGCGTTAATTCAGGGGGCAATAAATTTATTTGCAGGTTGCATCAGCTTATATATAATCAAACGCAATAAGTGGGTTGGTAGAGTTGTTTTTTCTGTAAAAGATATTAAGGAAAATTTAGTAGATGGTTGGCATGTATTTGTTTCAACATCTGCTATAAGTCTTTATACAACAAGCACAACTATAATTTTAGGATTTGTTTCTGGTCCAATTGCTGTGGGGTATTTTAATGCAGCGAATACAATACGTAATGCTGCACAAGGCTTACTCAATCCGCTAACTCAGGCTATTTATCCACGGATAAATTCTTTATTTGATACAAACTATCCGCAGGCATTAAGTTTAATTAAAAAATCTTTACGATATATAGGTTTATTATCTTTGCTCGGATCATCTTTTTTATTCATATTGGCTCCGTATATTATTTCATTAACAGTAGGAGAAAAGTATTTATACTCAGTTGATATATTGAGGTGGATGGCCTTCTTACCATTTGTACTTGTTTTAAGTAATATTTTTGGTGTTCAAACTATGTTGACACATGATTATAAAAAGGAGTTTAGCTACATTCTTATATTGAGTGGTGTTCTTAATCTAACAATTATCTTTCCCTTGGTTTATAAATATTCTGCAATAGGTGCAGCCATTTCTATTTTAATTACTGAATCCTTTGTGGCGTTGGCAATGTATTTGTTTTTGCGAATAAAGAATATATATATTATTAAATGAGTGGTGAATCAATGTATGACTTCATTATAGTTGGTGCTGGTTTGTTTGGGGCTGTTTGTGCCAACGAATTGAGTAAAAAAAATAAAAAAGTTCTAGTTTTAGAAAAGAGAAACCATATAGCTGGGAATGCCTACACGGAAAACGATGAAGGGATTCAAGTCCATAAGTATGGAGCGCATATATTCCATACTAATGATAAAGAAGTGTGGGAGTATGTAAATTTATATGCTGAATTTAATCGTTTCACTAATTCGCCTTTAGCTTTTAGCGGAGGTAAGTTATTCAATTTACCTTTCAACATGAATACTTTTTACCAACTCTGGGGAGCTCAGACCCCTCAGGAAGCTATGAGTATTATAGATGAACAGCGAAGAGAGATTGGAGAAAAAATACCTACAAATTTAGAGGAAAAAGCAATATCACTAGTGGGGCGTGATTTATATGAAAAATTAATAAAAGGTTATACTGAGAAACAATGGGGAAGAAAAGCTTCTGAGTTACCAGCATTTATAATTAACAGAATCCCTGTGCGTATGACATTTGACAATAACTATTTCACAGATCGCTTCCAGGGTATCCCGGTTGGTGGATACACTAAAATGGTTGAGCGTATGTTGGATGGTATTGAAGTACGACTTAATACAGATTATCTGAAAAATAAGAGCAATTTTAGAAAAATGGGAACAGTTGTAATTTATACTGGACCGATTGATGAATATTTTGAATACTGCTACGGTATGCTCGAATATCGTTCACTTAGATTTGAAACCTCAACACTTCCTGTAAGTAATTATCAAGGAAATGCGGTAATTAATTATTCAGAAAGAAAGGTGCCTTACACAAGAATCATTGAACATAAACATTTTGACCCTGTCGATACACCTATAACAAAAATAACAAAAGAATATCCATGTGAATGGAAAGAAGGAGATGAACCTTATTACCCTATAAATGATGAAAAGAATATGCTACTCTTTAATAAATATAAAAAACTATCTAAAAATGAGGACGAAGTGTATTTTGGCGGTCGTTTGGCTGAGTATAAATATTATGATATGCATCAAGTCATTCGTGCAGCATTAAATTTATCTAGAAAATGGAGTTGATAGATGAAATATACGTCAGTTCATGTGTGTTGTCCTGGTAATATTATAAGTGGTGGTCCTGAATTATTACATCAATTTGTTCATGAGTTAAGGCAGAATGGCGTTGATGCTCATATAATTTATTTTCCATTTGAACAGTTGTATGATACTCCTGCGTTATATAGTCATTATGATATTGCCAAAAGTAATATTAATGAAATAAAAAAAGAAGATATTGTATTTATACCAGAAACCGCGACATACCTAATAAATAGGATCTCTTGTGAAAATATTGCTATTTGGTGGCTTTCAATAGATTTTTATTATGGATGTCCTGTAGATAAAAAAATCTCTCCACTGATGCTTAAACATTATGTCGATGTGTGGAAAGGAAAAAAATTGTCATTTAGTGAAATGAAGAAGTTTCAACATTTTCATCAAAGCTACTATGCAAAAGATTTTTTAAGTCGAAAAGGTATAATTTCTAAAGAATTATCTGATTATTTAAATGACGAGTTTATTAAAACTAATATATTAAATAGGGACAACAATCGAAAAAAAATAATAGCATACAATCCTAAAAAGGGGATAAAAACCACAAATAGGTTAATTAAGGCATTTCCCAATTACAAATTTGTACCTTTGATAAATATGAGGCCTAATGAAATAAAGAATTTATTAAAGAGTATAATGATTTATATTGATTTTGGACATCATCCGGGGAAAGATCGTTTTCCTAGAGAAGCAGCTATTTCAGGATGTTGTATTATTACAGGGCAACGGGGGAGCGCGAAAAATAATGTTGATCTACCAATTCCAGATAGATTTAAATTAAGAGATAATAGTAATGACCTTGAAGTGAAATTTGGTGAGCTTGTAGAATCAATATTTGATTGTTTTGAAAAAGAAACAATGAGCTTTGAGGATTACAGGACTAAAATTAGACAAGAGCATCAAATATTTCAACGAAATGTATATGAAATAGCAAAAAGTTGTGCTATCACGAAAGAGATATAATTTTATATAAACCTAAATGATTTGTCTGTAAGGTATTCGAGAGCATGAAAATAATTGTGACGGGTGGAGGCGGTTTTATCGGAACTGCTTTGATTCATTATATTATATATAATACGCAGGATAGTGTTGTTAATGTCGATAAATTAACGTACGCCGGAAACCTGGAGTCACTTGCAGATGTTTCTGATTCTGAACGATATGTTTTTGAACATGCGGATATTTGCGATGCAGCTGCAATGGCACGGATTTTTGCTCAGCATCAGCCGGATGCAGTGATGCACCTGGCTGCTGAAAGCCATGTGGATCGTTCAATTACAGGCCCTGCGGCATTTATTGAAACCAATATTGTTGGCACTTATGTCCTTTTGGAAGCGGCTCGCAATTACTGGTCTGCTCTTGATGGCAACAAGAAAAATAGCTTCCGTTTTCATCATATTTCTACTGACGAAGTCTATGGTGATTTGCCTCATCCTGACGAGGTAAATAATAAAGAAGGATTACCCTTATTTACTGAGACGACAGCTTACGCGCCAAGCAGCCCTTATTCCGCATCAAAAGCATCCAGCGATCATTTAGTCCGTGCGTGGAAACGTACCTATGGTTTACCGACCATTGTGACTAATTGCTCTAACAATTATGGTCCTTATCATTTCCCGGAAAAATTGATTCCATTGATTATTCTCAATGCTCTGGAAGGTAAAACATTACCTATTTATGGTAAAGGGGATCAAATTCGCGACTGGTTGTATGTTGAAGATCATGCGCGTGCGTTATATACCGTCGTAACCGAAGGTAAAGCGGGTGAAACTTATAACATTGGTGGACACAACGAAAAGAAAAACATCGATGTAGTGCTCACTATATGTGATTTGTTGGATGAGATTGTACCGAAAGAGAAATCTTACCGCGAGCAAATTACTTATGTTGCCGATCGTCCGGGACACGATCGCCGTTATGCGATTGATGCTGAGAAGATTGGTCGTGAATTGGGTTGGAAACCACAGGAAACGTTTGAGAGCGGGATTCGTAAAACGGTGGAATGGTACCTGTCCAATACAAAATGGGTTGATAATGTGAAAAGTGGTGCCTATCAATCGTGGATTGAACAGAACTATGAGGGCCGCCAGTAATGAATATCCTCCTTTTCGGCAAAACAGGGCAGGTAGGTTGGGAACTACAGCGTTCTCTTGCTCCTCTGGGTAACTTGATTGCTCTTGATATCCACTCCACTGATTATTGTGGTGATTTTAGTAATCCTGAAGGTGTAGCTGAAACAGTAAGAAGCATTCGGCCTGATATTATTGTCAACGCAGCCGCTCACACCGCAGTAGACAAAGCAGAATCAGAACCGGAGTTTGCACAATTACTTAACGCGACGAGTGTCGAAGCGATCGCGAAAGCAGCCAATGAGGTCGGTGCCTGGGTTATTCACTACTCTACTGACTACGTATTTCCGGGAACCAGTGAAATACCATGGCAGGAGACGGATGCAACAGCACCGCTAAATGTTTACGGTGTAACCAAGTTAGCTGGAGAAAAAGCATTACAAGAGCATTGTGCGAAGCACCTTATTTTCCGGACCAGCTGGGTCTATGCAGGTAAAGGAAATAACTTCGCCAAAACGATGTTACGTCTGGCAAAAGAGCGTGAAGAATTAGCGGTTATTAACGATCAGTTTGGTGCACCAACAGGTGCTGAGCTGCTGGCTGATTGTACGGCGCATGCCATTCGTGTGGCATTGAATAAGCCAGAAGTCGCAGGTTTGTACCATCTGGTAGCCAGTGGTACCACAACCTGGCACGATTATGCTGCGCTTGTTTTTGAAGAGGCGCGCAAAGCAGGCATTCCCCTTGCGCTCAACAAGCTCAACGCAGTACCAACATCAGCCTATCCTACACCAGCTCGTCGTCCACATAACTCTCGCCTTAATACAGAAAAATTTCAGCAGAACTTTGCGCTTGTCTTGCCTGACTGGCAGGTTGGCGTGAAACGAATGCTCAACGAATTGTTTACGACTACAGCAATTTAATAGTTTTTGCATCTTGTCCGTGATGATGGAGCAAGATGAATTAAAAGGAATGATGAAATGAAAACGCGTAAAGGTATTATTTTAGCGGGTGGTTCTGGTACTCGTCTTTATCCTGTGACAATGGCTGTCAGTAAACAGCTATTACCTATTTATGATAAGCCGATGATCTATTATCCGCTCTCTACACTGATGTTGGCGGGTATTCGCGATATATTGATTATCAGTACGCCACAGGATACTCCTCGTTTTCAACAACTACTGGGTGATGGTAGCCAGTGGGGGCTAAATCTTCAGTACAAAGTGCAACCGAGTCCAGATGGTCTTGCGCAGGCTTTTATCATCGGTGAAGAATTTATTGGTGGTGATGATTGTGCTTTGGTTCTTGGTGATAATATCTTCTACGGTCACGATCTACCGAAGTTAATGGATGTAGCTGTTAACAAAGAAGGTGGTGCAACGGTATTTGCCTATCACGTTAATGATCCTGAACGCTACGGTGTCGTTGAGTTTGATAAAAACGGTACGGCAATCAGCCTGGAAGAAAAACCGCTACAACCAAAAAGTAATTATGCGGTAACCGGGCTTTATTTCTACGATAACGACGTTGTCGAAATGGCGAAAAACCTTAAGCCTTCTGCCCGTGGTGAACTGGAAATTACCGATATTAACCGTATTTATATGGAACAGGGGGGGTTATCCGTTGCCATGATGGGACGTGGTTATGCATGGCTGGACACGGGTACACATCAAAGTCTTATTGAAGCAAGCAACTTCATTGCAACAATTGAAGAACGTCAAGGTCTGAAAGTTTCCTGCCCAGAAGAAATTGCTTTCCGTAAAGGGTTTATTGATGCTGAGCAGGTGAAAGTATTAGCTGAACCGCTGAAAAAAAATGCTTATGGTCAGTATCTGCTGAAAATGATCAAAGGTTAGTAATAAAATGAACGTAATTAGAACAGAAATTCCAGACGTACTGATTTTTGAACCGAAAGTATTTGGTGATGAGCGTGGTTTCTTTTTTGAGAGCTTTAATCAGAAGATTTTTGAGGAAGCTGTAGGCCGCAAAGTTGAATTTGTTCAGGATAACCATTCGAAGTCTAGCAAAGGTGTTTTACGTGGACTACATTATCAGTTAGAACCTTACGCACAAGGAAAATTAGTGCGCTGTGTTGTCGGCGAAGTTTTTGATGTGGCAGTTGATATTCGCAAATCTTCACCTACCTTTGGTAAATGGGTGGGGGTAAATTTGTCTGCTGAGAATAAACGTCAGCTATGGATCCCGGAAGGTTTTGCTCATGGATTTTTAGTACTGTCAGAGGTTGCCCATTTTGTGTATAAAACTACGGCGTACTATAGTCCTAAGTTTGAAAGAGGAATTTGCTGGAAAGATCCTTTTTTATCCATCGAATGGCCTGAAATTGGGGAAGTGTTAATGTCTTTTAAAGATAAAGAGTTACCATCGTTAATAATCTAATGTCAAGATTAATAAAAAACGAGCACAAATAGTTAATTATCTATATTCCAAGTAACTTGGGTTAAAATGAATATTATCATAAGAAGTGATTTTTTCTTGGCGAAATTGCTATTAAATAATCTCCCCCCTAAATATATTATTTATGGAGTTGAAGAACTTATAGATATTAATGAGAAATTAAACAGAACATTCTTACATAAATTAATTAAGTACAGATTAATTCCTGTATTCAAATTAACATTATGCAATCTCTTGCGATCCTGTTTTAAAAAGCGAAACAAGGATAAGGTTTTTTATTTTGATATTGATAGAATAGATATTTTAGCCAGTCTTATCTTACGCAACTGGGATGCAGATAAGCAAATTATCTGGCTATGGAATCCAACAGCTAAAGTGATGAAATCTACAACGCAATTATTATTTTTTATTAATCTTATAAAAAAAAATAAAGTCGAAATATGGACGTTTGATCAAAACGATGCTTCTTTATATGGGTTAAAATACTATAATCAAATATACTCTTTAGCGATGGTTGATTTGTTTAAACAAACCAATAATAGTATTGATGTTTTATTTGTGGGGCAGGATAAAGAGCGATTACAACTTTTGTTGATGATTAAACAAAAGATGGATAGAGAGAAACTAGTTACGTATTTCCATGTAGTTAAAGATGGAGGAGTTACATATACCAGAGATGAGAAGGCTTTTCTTTCTGATGAAATATTAAGTTATGAAGATTATATTCATAAAGTTCAGCAAGCCAAGTGTCTGCTAGATATTAATCAGAGTGGTCAAACAGGCCTAACATTACGTGTTCTTGAAGCTCTTTTTTTTAATAAGAAACTTATAACAAATAATCCAAACGTCGTAAAATATAATTTTTATAACTCCAATAACATAATGATTATAGAGGATAAAGTTGACAACGTATCATTTAATGAGTTCATAAATAGTAGTTATCAAGAAATAGAACAATCTATTAAAAATGAATATGATGTTGAATTTATGCTCGATACAATCTTTCAAACATCGTAATTTAAATACAACGTGAATAAAAATGCATAGAAATATTACTTTAAAGTTGATACTTGCATGTTTGACAACGTTTGTCATGATGCTATTTTTCCCATTGTGGTTAAACCTATTAATATTCACAATAATTCTTTTTATAAGCGATAACTCACTTAAGATACCAGTGTCTGTAATATTGGCTTTGCTATCATCTTTATTTATATCAAGTGTTGATATTGCTTATGACCTAAAAAATTATCATGATCTTTTTGTCAACATTAACTCAGATATTTATACAAGTGAGTTTAAATTTGAACCATTTTTGTTGTACTATTACTCTGTTTTATCTCAATTAGACGTTGATTTCAGAGTTGTGCTTTTTTTGCAATCACTATTTTTGAATGTTACACTTCTGTATGTTTTTATAAAAACATTGGGGATTAAAGGTATAAAGTATTATGGTCTATTGTTGATTTTTCCCCAATATGTACAGTTGTCATTGTTTCTTAGTCGTCAGACTATTTCATTATTATTTGTAGTTTTGTTAATAACGTATTGTTTAAATAATAAGATGACTTTATTTAAATTTATCGTTGTATCTACAATAGCTGTTTCTGCGCATGCAATTTCTTTGCTATATATAACTATAATCTTACTCTCATCAAGATTAAAAAAATATCTCACATGGAAAATGTTATTTACTATCTGGCTTGTTGGTATTTTAATGCCTATAACTGCTGATATCATGAATAATATTTTGCAGAATGTATTCAATCAAATCCCTTTATTGGATAGAAAAATTGGATTTTATATGAATTCTGTTAGCACTAATATCAGTGCATCATTAACGCTTTATAGCATTTCAATATTACCTCTTCATATTTTATTTTTTATGATACTCTTATCAATAAAAAAAAAGAAATATAAAACAACAGCTACTGCATTTACATTTGTATATTTGATTGTATATTATTTGATTATATTCCTAATAAATTATCCACTACTTCCGGCTAGGATCGGTTTGTTAATTATTATTTTTACACCATATTTCTACTTTGTTGCTATAAATGTATTTTACAGTGACAGTAAATACTATAAAGTTATGGAAAACTTTGGTGTTTTGTTTGTTTTAGCCATTTTTATACGTTTTCTTTTTACTAACGATTATGGAGATTATAACGTTAATTTGGCTAATAAGCATATACTTGAATATAGTCTTTCAAATTTGTTAAATTAAAGAGGTTATTTTGAAATATATTGTTGGTTCTGGTTGGTGGTGCAATGAAAAAGAGGACTATCGTGAAAAATGTTATGGGGATAATTCTATTAGAGGGAAAGAGTTTCATCAAAAATGGTATGAATCGTTGTTATTGAATACTAGCCCAGCGGAAATATATATTGTCGATAGTGACTCACCTATAAAGCCTAACTTCGATAAACGAATCAAGTTTGTAAGTTTAAATGAAAATGGGGGGCATTCTACTAATTTGACTGGTAAATATTCAGGATGGATGCGATCAGTAATACATTCGATGTCGTATGCTCAGTGCTGCGATTGTGATTATTATATTTATGTTGAGCAGGATGTGTTGCTTAAAGGTAAGGGAATTGTTGAGTATTGCATTTCTAAAATGACAAAACCATTTATGTTCGGTCTATGCCATGATCATCACAACCCTTTGCAACAATCATTTTTTATCATCAAAAAGGATTACATTGATATTTTCTTATCTCGGCTGTATTTGATAAAATATAATGATTTCGATATTTCACCTGAAAAAAAGTTTGCACTTGCAACATCTCCTTTTTTCCATTTGATACCACAAATATTATTTGTGAGGCCTAAGTCGAAACTAATGCTACGATTATTTTGGAGAATTCAAAATACTTTGGCAAAAATATTAGGGAGCTATGATTATCTTCCGATTGGATACGGTCGTGACAGGCCAATAAACTTATCAGATAAATATTATTATTTTCAGCATGGTACAATGGAAGAAATTAATGACTATTATATTCAATAAGATCATATTCTTATTAAAGTGCTTATTTTCCACTATTAAACTTCACCTACGCGCTATCTTTTGTCGCTTAAATAGAAATCAATGTGTTTCGCAAAATTCAGAGTATATAATAACACTAACATCTTATCATGAGCGATTTAATACTCTATATTTAACACTTGAATCTCTTTTTAATCAATCGGTAAAACCATCTAATATATATTTGTGGATATCACAAGAAGATATCGATAAATATGGTGGTCTACCTGACTCGCTGCCTAGATATATAAATGCAGGATTGACAGTTAAAATTCTTAAAGAAAATATCAGATCATATAAGAAACTTTCATATATAGAGGATGTGTTAAAGAAAGATAATAACATCAAATTTATAATAACAGCTGATGATGACATAATGTATCCTCGTCGCTGGGCCCAAGGGCTAATACAAACAACCAAAAAACATGGTTCTGTATCTTGCTACAGAGGTCATAATTTGACGTATGCAGAAGGTAGTTATAATTATAATCAAAGCATTAATCAAAATAAATTTAGTGTAGAACCTTCTTTTGACTTATTACCAACAGGTTGCTCAGGTATTTGCTATTTAAGAAAATCTATTAACAAACTTGTTAATGACAGACGTTTTTTGAATTTTGCTTATGATGCTGATGATATATGGTATAAAGCAATGACTCTTTCCGCAGGCTTCAAATGTGTCAGAGTGGAACCACGAAATATACATTTTCCTTTAATTATTACTTGCTTGTCGAATGCGCTATATTCAAAGAATGTTTGGCAGAATGAAAATGATAAGAAATTGATTGAAACTTTTTCGTTACTTAATGTAGAGGATTTTTTTAAATGAATGATTTACATTTTGATGATCTTGTCTCAATTATAATGCCAACATTTAATTCAATCAAAACAGTGAAGGATAGTATTAAATCAGTTCTAGAGCAATCTTATCTTAATTGGGAACTATTGATAACGGACGATTGTTCAACTGACGGAACGTATGAATATCTTTTATCTCTTGATGATGAACGTATAAGAGTTTTTAGAAATAAGATCAACTCTGGAGCCGGTGCTTCGAGAAATATAAGTATAAAAAATGCTAAAGGAAGATATATTGCATTTCTAGATAGTGATGATTTATGGCATAAAGATAAATTATACATTCAGATCTCTTTTATGAAGTCTAAAAATTTAGGATTATGCTATTCTGGGTATCAAAAAATTGGTATGAATGGTGCTCTGGGAAAAAAAATTCAACCACCTGAATTTGTCAATTATCATCAATTAATGAAATCTAATGTGATCGGTTGCTTGACTGCTGTCTATGATCAAAATATTGTTGGTAAAGTCTTTATGCCCACAATAAGAAAGAGGCAGGATATGGCGCTTTGGTTAAAAATACTTGAAACGATAGATTATGCTGAATGTGCACCGGGAATACTAGCCTATTACCGCGAAGGACATGAGAGCTTATCATCAAATAAAATTAAAATTTTGTCATCGCAATGGTCTTTTTATCGTAAATATATGAAATTAAATTTATATCAAGCAATTTATTATTTTTCGTTCTATGTTACTAAAGCATTGATGAAGCATAAAATATAGAATGTATTAGCATAGATGTTCTCAATAGATAAGCTAGACGTATTAATAGTTATCAGAACTTGGTACTAATTCACCCCCTGACAGGAGTAAACAATGTCAAAGCAACAGATCGGCGTCGTCGGTATGGCAGTGATGGGGCGCAACCTTGCGCTCAACATCGAAAGCCGTGGTTATACCGTCTCTATTTTCAACCGTTCCCGTGAAAAGACCGAAGAAGTGATTGCCGAAAATCCAGGCAAGAAACTGGTTCCTTACTATACGGTGAAAGAGTTTGTTGAATCTCTGGAAACGCCTCGTCGCATCCTGTTAATGGTGAAAGCAGGTGCAGGCACGGATGCTGCTATTGATTCTCTCAAGCCATACCTCGATAAAGGCGACATCATCATTGATGGTGGTAACACCTTCTTCCAGGACACCATTCGTCGTAACCGTGAGCTGTCTGCCGAAGGTTTTAACTTCATTGGTACCGGTGTTTCCGGTGGTGAGGAGGGCGCACTAAAAGGTCCTTCCATTATGCCTGGTGGCCAGAAAGAAGCCTATGAACTGGTTGCTCCGATCCTAACCAAAATCGCCGCAGTGGCTGAAGACGGTGAGCCATGCGTTACCTATATTGGTGCCGATGGTGCAGGTCACTATGTGAAGATGGTTCACAACGGTATTGAATACGGCGATATGCAGCTGATTGCTGAAGCCTATTCTCTGCTTAAAGGTGGCCTGAACCTCACCAACGAAGAACTGGCGCAGACCTTTACCGAGTGGAATAACGGTGAACTGAGCAGCTACCTGATCGACATCACCAAAGATATCTTCACCAAAAAAGATGAAGACGGTAACTACCTGGTTGATGTGATTCTGGATGAAGCGGCTAACAAAGGTACCGGTAAATGGACCAGCCAGAGCGCGCTGGATCTCGGCGAACCGCTGTCCCTGATTACCGAGTCTGTGTTTGCACGTTATATCTCTTCTCTGAAAGATCAGCGTGTTGCCGCATCTAAAGTTCTCTCTGGCCCGCAAGCACAGCCAGCAGGCGACGAGGCTGAGTTCATCGAAAAAGTTCGTCGTGCGCTGTATCTGGGCAAAATCGTTTCTTACGCCCAGGGCTTCTCTCAGCTGCGTGCTGCGTCTGAAGAGTACAACTGGGATCTGAACTACGGCGAAATCGCGAAGATTTTCCGTGCTGGCTGCATCATCCGTGCGCAGTTCCTGCAGAAAATCACCGATGCCTATGCCGAAAATCCGCAGATCGCTAACCTGCTGCTGGCTCCGTACTTCAAGCAAATTGCCGATGACTACCAGCAGGCGCTGCGCGATGTCGTCGCTTATGCGGTACAGAACGGTATTCCGGTTCCGACCTTCGCCGCTGCGGTTGCCTATTATGACAGCTACCGCGCCGCTGTTCTGCCTGCGAACCTGATCCAGGCACAGCGTGACTATTTCGGTGCGCATACTTATAAGCGCATTGATAAAGAAGGTGTGTTCCATACCGAATGGCTGGATTAATCTGATTTAAATCAATTAATCAATGCAAGGCCCGGAGAAACCCTCCGGGCTTTTTTATTATACAAAGCGGCAGGTTATGGCCTTTTTTTATAATTTATAGTTAAAAACGCGATATAATACAGCGCCGCACAGCAGGATCGCTGCCTTGACAGTTCAACCGCATCAGCGTTAAAAATCCCGCAGTAGATGAAGTTGTGGTGGTGGACTAATGACCACTCTAAATGTTTAACCGGAAGAAGTCAGAGCTAATGAAAATAACAATTTCAGGAACAGGTTATGTTGGTCTTTCAAATGGTATTCTGATTGCGCAAAACCACGAAGTGGTTGCACTGGATATCGTTCAGGCCAAAGTGGACATGCTTAACAAGAAGCAGTCACCGATTGTTGATAAGGAGATTGAAGAGTATCTGGCGACTAAAGATCTCAATTTCCGCGCTACGACAGATAAGTTTGACGCGTATAAAAATGCCGATTACGTTATTATTGCCACGCCTACCGATTATGACCCGAAAACAAATTATTTTAATACCTCAAGCGTGGAAGCGGTCATTCGCGATGTGACAGAAATTAATCCTAATGCTGTCATGGTGATTAAATCTACAATTCCGGTAGGTTTCACCAAATCAATTAAAGAACGTCTGGGTATCGATAACCTTATTTTCTCTCCGGAATTCCTCCGCGAAGGTAAAGCTCTTTACGATAACCTTCATCCGTCACGTATTGTCATCGGTGAGCGTTCAGAACGCGCAGAACGTTTTGCGGCGTTATTACAGGAAGGCGCGATTAAGCAAAATATCCCTACACTGTTTACCGACTCCACTGAAGCAGAAGCGATTAAACTGTTTGCTAATACCTATCTGGCGATGCGCGTAGCATACTTTAATGAACTGGATAGCTATGCAGAAAGTTTAGGTCTGAATACTCGCCAGATTATCGAAGGCGTTTGTCTCGATCCACGCATTGGCAACCATTACAACAATCCGTCGTTTGGTTATGGTGGTTATTGTCTGCCGAAAGATACCAAGCAGTTACTGGCGAACTACCAGTCTGTGCCGAATAACCTGATCTCGGCAATTGTCGATGCTAACCGCACGCGTAAAGACTTTATTGCCGATGCCATTTTGTCACGCAAGCCGCAAGTGGTGGGTATTTATCGTCTGATTATGAAGAGTGGGTCAGATAACTTCCGTGCGTCTTCCATTCAGGGGATTATGAAACGTATCAAGGCGAAAGGCGTTGAAGTGATCATCTACGAACCGGTGATGAAAGAAGATTCATTCTTCAACTCTCGCCTGGAACGTGATCTCGCCACCTTCAAACAACAAGCCGACGTCATTATTTCCAACCGTATGGCAGAAGAGCTTAAGGATGTGGCAGACAAAGTCTACACCCGCGATCTCTTTGGCAGTGACTAACATCCTGTTATCAGGGCGATTTTCGCCCTGATTCTCTTATGTTCCCTTTGTAATAATTCATTATTTTTATCATTTATCCTATAGCATTCATGGCGATTATCGCTAAACTATGGCGACTTAAAATTATTTCGTCCGTTAGGGTAATGATGAGAGTAGAAAATAATAATGTTTCTGGGCAAAACCATGACCCGGAACAGATTGATTTGATTGATTTACTGGTGCAGTTGTGGCGCGGCAAGATGACAATTATCATCTCTGTCATTGTTGCTATTGCCCTGGCTATAGGGTATCTGGCCGTTGCCAAAGAAAAGTGGACTTCCACAGCTATCGTTACTCAACCTGATGTGGGGCAAATCGCTGGTTATACCAACGCGATGAATGTGATCTACGGATCGGCTGTACCGAAAGTCTCCGACATTCAGGCTTCGCTTATCGGACGTTACAGCACTGCATTCTCAGCATTAGCGGAAACGCTGGATAACCAGGAAGAAGCTGAGAAGCTGACCATTGAGCCTACCGTTAAAAACCAGTCGTTACCATTGGCGGTGTCTTATGTGGGTGAAACACCTGAAGGTGCGCAGAAACAGCTGGCGCAGTATATCCAGCAAGTTGACGACCAGGTAAATGAAGAACTGGAACAAGACCTAAAAGACAACATCGCGCTGCAAATGAAAAACTTGCAGGATTCTCTGAAGACGCAGGAAGTGGTCGCTCAAGAACAGAAAGATCTGCGTATCCGTCAGATTCAGGAAGCGTTGCAGTATGCGAATCAGGCGCAGGTGACAAAGCCGCAGATTCAGCAGACACAGGACGTAACCCAGGATACTATGTTCCTTTTGGGGAGCGAAGCGCTGGAGTCGATGATTAAGCACGAGGCGACTCGTCCGTTGATGTTCTCATCAAACTACTATCAGACTCGTCAAAACCTGCTGGATATCGACAATCTTGACGTTGATAAACTTGATATTCATGCTTACCGCTATGTAATGAAACCGACGTTACCTATTCGTCGCGATAGCCCGAAAAAGGCAATTACCTTGATTCTGGCGGTGCTGCTGGGCGGCATGGTTGGCGCGGGGATTGTGTTGGGGCGTAACGCTCTGCGTAATTACAACGCGAAATAATATTATTGTGCATTTAAGAGAAACGGGCAGGGTGGTGACACCATGCCCGTTTTTTTTGCCGGATGCGATGCTGGCGTATCTTATCCGGCCTACGTGTGTTGAGATAATGTGTAGGCACGATAAGCTTGCGCATCGGGCAATGGCTCCGGGTGTGACAACAACATCACACCTGCTCAGCCCGCAACTCACAGATGTCGTTTACGCAGGTTCTCAATTACCGTCGTTAAATCCAGATCCTGATCCTGTAACAGCACCAGCAGGTGATACATCAAATCAGAGGCTTCGTTGGTTAATTCGAAGCGGTCATTGACCGTCGCGGCCAGCGCAGTTTCCACGCCTTCTTCACCCACTTTCTGTGCGATGCGCTTGGTGCCACTGGCATACAGTTTGGCTGTGTAGGAGGTTTCTGGATCGGCAGATTTGCGTTCGGCGAGCAGTTGTTCCAGTTGATACAGAAACAGCCACTGGTGAGCGGTGTCGCCGAAGCAGCTGCTGGTGCCTTTGTGGCAGGTTGGTCCGATAGGATTCGCCAGTACCAGTAGCGTGTCGTTGTCGCAGTCCGGCGCAATATTTACTACGTTGAGGAAATTGCCCGACGTTTCGCCTTTGGTCCACAGTCGCTGTTTAGTGCGCGAGAAGAAGGTGACTTTACCGCTTTCGATGGTTTTGTCTAAGGCTTCCGGGTTCATGTAGCCCAGCATTAGCACTTCGCCGGATACCGCGTGTTGCACAATCACCGGCATCAGACCGTCGGTTTTTTCCCAGTCCAGTTCGCGACGTTGTTGTTCTGTTAACATATCCTGATCTCCACGCCCTGTGTTGCCAGGTACGCTTTTAATTCACCAATATTGATTATTTGTTTGTGGAATACGGAAGCTGCCAGCGCGCCGTCAACGTCGGCATCACGGAAGGCTTCGAGGAAGTGTTCCATGGTGCCCGCGCCACCGGAGGCAATTAGCGGGACGTGGCAAACTTCACGCACTTTTTTCAGTTGTTCGAGGTCGTAACCGTTACGCACGCCGTCCTGATTCATCATGTTGAGGACGATTTCTCCGGCACCGCGTTTTTGCACTTCCTGTACCCAGTCGAGCGTTTCCCACTGAGTGACGCGGGTGCGGCTTTCATCGCCGGTATATTGATTCACATGATATTTACCGGTTTCAGCGTCGTACCAGGTATCAATACCCACCACAATACACTGCACGCCAAAACGATCCGCCAGGCGAGTAATTAACGTCGGATCCGCCAGCGCAGGCGAGTTTATGGAAATTTTATCCGCGCCAAAGGAAAGAATTTTCGCGGCATCTTCCAGAGACTTAATCCCACCCGCCACACAAAACGGAATGTCGATCACTTCCGCCACGCGAGATACCCAGCTTTTATCTACCACACGGCCATCGCTGGAAGCGGTGATATCGTAGAACACCAGTTCGTCTGCACCTTCTTCGGCGTAGCGTTTTGCCAGCGGCACGATGTCGCCAATGATTTCATGGTTGCGAAACTGTACGCCTTTCACCACCTGACCATCACGAACGTCGAGACATGGGATTATGCGTTTTGCCAGCATGCGATGGCCTCCTTCACGGTGAATTTACCTTCCAGTAATGCCCGACCAACTATTACGCCGCGCACGCCAGTGCCACGCAGGGCAGCAACATCGTTAATGTCGCCAATACCGCCGGAAGACTGAAATGCCACCTGCGGGTATCTGGCGCACACTTCTTCATATAAAGAGACGTTAGAACCTGCCAGCGTGCCGTCGCGCGAGATATCGGTACACAGCACATGTTTCAGGCCGACGGGCAGATAGGTTTCCACCAGTTGTTCCAGTGAAACGCCCGAGTTCTCTTGCCAGCCGCTGACTGCCACCTGCTTGTTGCCTTGCTCGTCAATACGGACATCCAGCGCCAGCACTAAGGCATCGGCACCGAAACGTTCAAACCAGCCTTTCACCATTTCTGGTGATTTCACCGCGGTGGAGCCGACCACCACGCGCGCAACGCCCGCTTCCAGTAACGCCGCCACGTCTTCTTCGCTACGCACGCCGCCGCCAACCTGCACCGGAACGTTAACTCCCGCCACCAGGGTTTTAATCAGCGGGATTTGACGTTTAGCCGGATCTTTTGCCCCGGTCAGATCCACCAGATGCAACACTTCGGCACCCTGCGTGGCGTAATCCTGTAAGCGCGGCAGCGGGTCGTTACCGTAATCGCGCTGTTTGCCGTAATCGCCCTGATGGAGACGCACCACGGTGCCGTCGATTAAATCTAATGCCGGAATAATCATCACATCTCCAGGAAGTTTTTCAGCAACTTAGCGCCAGCGGCACCAGAACGCTCCGGGTGGAACTGCACGCCGTAGAAGTTATCTTTTTGTACCGCCGCGGTGAACGGTTCGCCGTAATTACACTGGGCGATGGTCCACGGATTGACTGGCATTGCGTAGCTGTGAACAAAGTAAAAGTACGCGCCGTCTTCAATCCCCTGAAACAGGCGGTTGCCTGCCTGCGGGTAAACGCGGTTCCAGCCCATATGGGGCAGCGGTAGACCAAAGTCGGTCATTTTCGGCACGTCTTCGTCGATGATGCCTAGCAAATAGACGCCGTTGCTCTCTTCGCTGCGCCGCCCCAGCAGTTGCATCCCTAAGCAGATGCCCAGCACCGGTTGGGTACAGGCTTTGATGAGATCAAACAGCTCGCGCTCACGCACCTGATCCATCGCTGCTTGTGCGGTGCCAACGCCGGGTAAAAATAGTTTATCGGCCAGCAACACGACGTCCGGGTCACGGCTGACTTTGGGTTCATAACCGTGGCGCGCAATGGCAGACTTCACCGAGTTCAGATTGGCGCAGCCAGTATCAAGGATCACCACGTTCATTACAGCACTCCTTTCGACGAGGGCAGGGTGTCGCCTTCCACGCGGATGGCCTGGCGCAGGGTGCGACCAAAGGCTTTAAAGAGACTCTCAACACGGTGGTGATCGTTTTTACCTTTGGTTTTCAGGTGTAGCGTCACGCCCATGGTGTATGAGAGCGAACGGAAGAAGTGCTCGATCATTTCGGTGCTGAGATCGCCCACGCGCTGGTAGGTAAACTCGGCTTTATATTCCAGGTGCGGGCGACCAGAGATATCCAGCGCGCAGCGGGCAAGGCATTCGTCCATCGGCAGTACAAAACCAAAGCGGCAAATACCGCGTTTGTCGCCAAGAGCAATTTTTAATGCTTCGCCCAGCGCCAGGCCGGTATCTTCGACGGTGTGGTGATCGTCGATATAGAGGTCGCCTTTGACATTGATTTCCATGCGGAAACCGCCGTGGGTGGCGATCTGATCCAGCATGTGATCAAAGAAGCCAACGCCGGTGTTAATCTTGCTGCCACCTTCGCGATCCAGCCACACCTGGGTGTCAATCTGCGTCTCTTTGGTGTTGCGCACTACATGGGCGTAACGGTCTCGTTTAGTGAGTTGCTCGCCAATCATTGGCCAGTTCAGGGTTTCGCGGTCGTAGCGTAAACCATTAATGCCCATGTTTTCCGCCAGTTGAATGTCGGTCGCGCGATCGCCAATCACATAACTATTGGCACGATCCATCGCTTGCTCAGCCAGATAACGCTCCACCAGTTTTACTTTCGGCTTACGGCAGTCGCACTCATCGGCGGGCAGGTGAGGGCAAATCAGCACTTCATCAAACTGCACGCCCTGTGAGGTGAAGATCTGCATCATCAGGTTGTGCGGGCCATCGAAATCCGCCTGCGGGAAACTTTGTGTTCCCAGACCATCCTGATTAGTGATCATCACCAGCTTGTAGCCCGCTTTTTGCAGCTTCAGCAGTTCCGGGATCACGCCCGGTTCAAAGGCGAGTTTGTCAAAACGGTCCACCTGAAAATCACTCGGCGGTTCGCTAATCAGGGTTCCATCGCGATCGATAAAAAGATACTTCTGACTCATCAAACTTGCTCCGCACGTAAGGCGTCAATGACGCGCTGGCTTTCTTCACGGGTTCCGACGGTAATTCGCAGGCAGCCGCTTAAAGAGAGTTGTTTATTCTGATCACGTAAGATAATGCCCTGATCCCACAAAGATTTAAACACTGCACTGGAGGCTTTAAAGCGCGCCAGAATGTAGTTGGTTTCAGAGTCAAAAACCTGCTCCACGCAGGAGATTTCTTTCAGTGCGGCAATCAGGTATTCGCGTTCTGCAATAATTTGCGCCACCCGTTCGCGCATGGCGACGATCCCCTGCGGGCTTAACGCCTGGGCCGCAATGTCGGCAACCGGCGTCGAGAGCGGGTAGGGGGCGATCACTTTCATCAGCAGGTTGATGACTTCTTCGTTTGCCAGCGTAAACCCGCAACGAAGGCCCGCCAGAGCAAAAGCTTTCGACAGTGTGCGCAAAATAGCCAGGTGCGGATATTCCGCCAGCCAGCCAGCCAGCGATGCCTGTGGGCAAAACTCGATATAGGCTTCATCGGCAACCACAATCGCCTTACCGCGCGTTAACTCCAGCAGGGTACGAAAATCCTGCGGATTGATCAGTTGCCCGGTTGGGTTGTTGGGGCTGCAAACATAGACCACTTTTACGCCGTCCAGCTTGTCGGAAATGCCCTGTAAGTCCAGTTGCCAGTTTTCCAGCGTCGGCACTGTGCGGCACTCGACGCCAATGGTTTCAGCGCTGACGCTGTACATGCCGTACGTTGGCGGGCAGTAGAGGATGGCGTCTTTACCCGGTTCGCAAAAAGCGCGAATCAGTAGTTCAATACCTTCGTCCGCGCCACGGCTGACCAGCACCTGTTCCGGTTTTACGCCTGCATATTGCGCGTAATTTTCAATCACCGCTTTCGGCTGGCATTCCGGGTAGCGGTTGAGCGTTTGCTGAGTAAGCTGAAACTCCACGGCTGTGGGATATTCGTTGGCGTTCAGCCAGACGTCGCCATTACCGCCCAGACGACGCGCCGACTGATACGGCGTCAGGTTGCGGACGTTTTCACGCGCTAAATCGGTAATAGTCACGGTGCTCATGCTTGCTCCTTAAGGGCGTTAACACGCAAAGTAACGGCATTTTTGTGGGCGGTCAGGCGCTCGGCGGCGGCCAGTGTTTCAATGGTCGAAGCCAGCGCGGAGAAACCTACTTTCGACAGTTCCTGCACGGTCATCCGCTTCTGGAAATCCGCCAGGCCGAGGCTGGAACAGGTGGCGGTGTAACCGTAAGTCGGTAGAACATGGTTGGTTCCGGAGGCGTAATCACCTGCCGATTCCGGTGACCAGTCACCAAGAAATACCGAACCGGCGCTGGTGATGCCATCGACCAGATCGCGGGCGTTGCGGGTCTGAATGATCAGGTGCTCCGGGCCGTACTGGTTGGAGATCTCTACGCACTGCGCTAAATCTTTAGTCACGATCAGGCGGCTGGCGTTCAGTGCCTGACGGGCGGTTTCAGCTCTAGGCAGTTCTGCCAGCTGGCGTTCAACAGCCTCGGCAACGCGACGCGCCATATCGGCGTCGGGCGTCAGTAAAATCACCTGTGAGTCCGGGCCGTGTTCAGCCTGAGAGAGCAAATCAGAAGCCACGAAATCCGGCGTAGCGCCGCTGTCAGCAATGACCAGCACTTCCGACGGGCCTGCGGGCATATCGATAGCCGCACCGTCCAGACGCTGGCTCACCTGACGTTTCGCTTCGGTGACAAAGGCGTTGCCTGGCCCGAAGATTTTGTCCACTTTTGGCACAGATTCAGTACCAAACGCCAGCGCGGCAATGGCCTGTGCGCCGCCGACGTTAAACACGTCCTGCACACCGCACAGCTGCGCCGCGTAAAGGATCTCATCGGCAATCGGCGGCGGTGAGCACAGCACCACTTTATTACAACCTGCAATACGCGCCGGAGTCGCCAGCATTAATACCGTTGAGAAGAGCGGGGCGGAGCCGCCAGGAATATACAAACCAACTGAAGCTACCGGGCGCGTGACCTGCTGGCAAAGCACGCCTGGCTGCGTTTCTACATCTACCGGCGGCAGTTTTTGCGCAGTGTGGAAGGTTTCAATATTCTTTACTGCCACCGCCATCGCCTGTTTTAGCTCGTCGCTCAGGCGTTCGCTGGCGGCGGCAATTTCCTCAGCAGACACCTTCAACGCGGTAACCGTGGTTTTATCAAACTTCGCGCTGTATTCCCGCAGGGCGTCATCACCGCGTGCTTTCACGTTATCGAGAATATCGTTAACGGTGCGGGTAATGCTTTCAGAAGCGGAGATCGCCGGGCGCATTAACAGCTGGCGTTGTTGCTTTGCAGTACAGCTATTCCAGTCAATGATTGTGTTAAAGCTCATGGCGATCACTCCATCATCTTCTCAATCGGCAGGACCAGGATTGAACTGGCACCCAGCGCTTTCAGTTTTTCCATCGTTTCCCAGAACAGGGTTTCGCTACTGACCATGTGCATCGCTACGCGTTGTTGGTCACCCGCCAGCGGCAGAATGGTTGGGCGTTCGGCACCTGGCAGCAGGGCGATGACTTCATCCAGACGTTCGGTCGGTGCGTGCATCATGATGTATTTTGATTCGCGCGCCTGGATCACACCCTGAATACGGGTCAGCAGTTTGTCGATCAGTTGCTGTTTGGATTCTTCCATTTCGCCATCGCGTTGTATCAGGCAGGCTTTCGAGCGATAGATAACTTCGACTTCGCGCAGGCCGTTAGCTTCCAGCGTGGCACCGGTGGAAACCAGATCGCAAATCGCATCCGCCAGTCCGGCACGCGGGGCGACTTCAACAGAACCGTTCAGTAAGCAGGATTTAAAAGAGATGCCTTTCTGGTCGAGATAACGCTTGAGCAGGTGAGGATAAGAGGTGGCGATACGTTTACCGTTTAAGGAGAGCGGGCCGTCCCAGGCTTCATCAACCGGCGTTGCCAGTGAAAGTCGGCAGCCGCCGAAATCCAGACGACGCAGGGTAAAGTAGCGCGGATCTTCACCCTGGGCGCGGCGGTTAAGCAGTTCTTCTTCCAGCACGTTTTCGCCGATAATCCCAAGGTCTACCACACCGTCCATTACCAGACCGGGAATGTCGTCGTCACGTACGCGCAGAATATCAATCGGCATGTTTTCTGCCATCGCGATCAGGCGCTGGGTGTGAAGATTGATTTTAATGCCACAGCGCGCCAGTAATTCGCGTGAGTCATCACTTAAACGGCCGGATTTCTGCATAGCTATGCGTAAACGAGTGTTGTCTGTCATTTTGTTATTCCTCTTTAAACCTGTCGGAACCGTTATCAACCGCGCAATAAAAAAGCCCCCGGAAGGTGATCTTCCGGGGGCTTTCTCATGCGTTCATGCACCACTGGAAGATCTGAATGTCTTCCAGCACACATCGCCTGAAAGACTAGTCAGGATGATGGTGATGATGGTGGTGTTTAAATTGAACGCGTGTCATAAAAGTCTCTGTGAATGTTTATTCAACTGATGTCTTTAACCTAAACCACTTTCACGTTAGAAAGCAAGGGCTTTTTTATATATTTTATGGCAATGGATTTGTTTAATGAATGAGCGGGGAAAGGAGGGCGCTAAGAGGACTGTCCTCTAAGCTGACGGCACCAAAAATAGCGAAGCCTGGATTTTCGTCTCACTGACAATACCTTGATCTACAAACTAATTAATAAATAGTTAATTAACGCCCATCATTGTACAATGAGCTGTACAAAAGAGGAGATTGACATGCGTACAATTAGCTACAGCGAAGCGCGTCAGAATTTGTCGGCAACAATGATGAAAGCCGTTGAAGATCATGCCCCGATCCTTATTACTCGTCAGAATGGAGAGGCTTGTGTTCTGATGTCACTCGAAGAATACAACTCGCTGGAAGAGACGGCTTATCTACTGCGCTCCCCCGCTAACGCCCGGAGATTGATGGACTCAATCGATAGCCTGAAATCAGGCAAAGGAACAGAAAAGGACATTATTGAGTGAAACTAATCTGGTCTGAGGAATCATGGGATGATTATCTGTACTGGCAGGAAACAGATAAGCGAATTGTTAAAAAGATCAATGAACTTATCAAAGATACCCGCAGAACGCCATTTGAAAGTAAGGGGAAGCCAGAACCCCTGAAACATAATTTGTCAGGTTTCTGGTCCCGACGCATTACAGAGGAGCACCGTCTGGTATACGCGGTTACCGACGATTCACTGCTCATTGCAGCATGTCGTTATCATTATTGAACAGATTCATTCATAGAATGAATTGTCAGTTTTGATACGCTAGCGTAGCCTTATAGATCTAAGGTGTATCAGGAGATAACGGATGAAAAAGGTCGCAATTGTCGGGTTAGGGTGGTTAGGCATGCCGCTGGCGATGTCACTTTCAGCGCGAGGCTGGCAAGTCACCGGGAGTAAAACCACACAAGATGGTGTCGAAGCGGCCCGAATGAGTGGCATTGATAGCTATCTGCTTCGCATGGAGCCTGAGTTAGTTTGCGATTCTGACGATCTGGATGCCCTGATGGATGCCGATGCGCTGGTCATTACGCTTCCGGCACGTCGTAGCGGCCCCGGCGATGAGTTCTATTTACAAGCGGTACAAGAGTTAGTGGATAGCGCGCTGGCTCATCATATTCCCCGCATTATTTTTACCAGCTCAACGTCTGTCTATGGCGACGCACAAGGCACCGTTAAAGAAACCACCCCGCGTAATCCGGTGACCAACAGTGGACGAGTATTAAAAGAACTTGAAGACTGGCTGCACAATTTACCCGGTACTTCAGTCGATATTCTGCGTCTTGCGGGCCTGGTCGGGCCGGAACGTCATCCTGGTCGCTTCTTTGCCGGAAAAACCGCGCCTGATGGTGAACATGGTGTCAATTTAGTCCATTTAGAAGATGTTATTGGCGCTATCACCCTGTTGTTACAGGCACCTAAAGGCGGACACATCTATAATATATGTGCGCCAGCTCACCCTGCGCGTAATGTTTTTTATCCGCAAATGGCCCGTTTACTGGGGCTTGAACCTCCGCAGTTCAGAAATAGTCTGGATAGCGGCAAAGGTAAGATTATTGATGGCAGCCGGATTTGTAATGAACTGGGATTTGAATACCAGTATCCCGATCCGCTGGTAATGCCGCTGGAGTAAACGATCACGCCAGCAGGACGCCGCATGCACTGCAAGGGGGCGTGTATGAAACCACTGCTGGATGTGTTGATGATCCTCGATGCCTTAGAAAAAGAAGGCAGTTTTGCGGCGGCGTCGGCCAAACTCTATAAGACGCCGTCCGCTCTGAGTTACACCGTTCACAAGCTGGAAAGCGACCTTAACATTCAATTGCTTGATCGTAGCGGTCACCGCGCTAAATTCACCCGCACCGGAAAAATGTTATTAGAGAAGGGGCGGGAAGTTCTGCATACCGTGCGAGAACTGGAAAAGCAGGCGATAAAACTGCATGAAGGCTGGGAAAACGAGCTGGTGATTGGCGTGGACGACACCTTCCCTTTTTCTCTCCTCGCGCCACTTATAGAAGCTTTTTATCAACATCATAGCGTGACGCGCCTGAAGTTTATCAATGGCGTGCTCGGTGGTTCCTGGGATGCCCTGACTCAGGGACGAGCGGATATTATTGTTGGTGCGATGCATGAGCCACCATCTTCCAGTGAGTTTGGTTTTTCACGGTTGGGTGATCTCGAACAAGTCTTTGCGGTCGCGCCTCATCATCCGTTAGCCCAGGAAGAAGAGCCGTTAAAACGTCGTATCATTAAACGATATCGGGCGATTGTGGTGGGGGATACTGCGCAGGCAGGCGCTTCTACGGCCTCGCAACTTCTCGACGAACAAGAAGCCATTACCGTTTTCGATTTTAAAACCAAGCTGGAGCTGCAAATTAGCGGCCTCGGCTGCGGCTATTTACCTCGTTATCTGGCGCAACGTTTTCTCGATAGTGGCGCGTTAATCGAGAAGAAAGTGGTCGCCCAAACTCTCTTTGAACCTGTCTGGATTGGCTGGAACGAACAGACCGCAGGACTTGCCAGCGCCTGGTGGCGAGACGAGATTTTAGCAAATAGTGCGATCGCGGGAGTCTATGCAAATTCCACGCACCATAAATCAGCCGGTTAAAGAAAATTTTTTATGACAAGCCTCTCATTCTCTTGTCATTTACCCCCCATTTAGGCACAATGCGCCGCTGTCAAAAAATGACTAAAACCGACGTTTAATTAGCGTCGGTTATTTTTTGCTTCAAACCAATCATTCATACCAAGAGGCCGGGCTTCGTACCGGATAGATATTTACTAAAAATCGACAGTTGTTGTCGCTGAGGAATCCAAAAAAATGGGGCAATTTTTTGCTTACGCGACGGTTATTACCGTAAAGGAGAATGACCATGTCGCATAACGTTACTCCAAACACCTCTCGCGTGGAATTGCGTAAAACGCTTACGTTAGTTCCGGTTGTAATGATGGGTCTTGCCTATATGCAGCCGATGACGCTGTTTGATACATTTGGTATCGTTTCAGGCCTCACGGATGGTCATGTGCCGACAGCCTATGCGTTCGCATTGATTGCGATCCTGTTTACGGCTCTGAGCTACGGGAAGCTGGTTCGCCGCTATCCTTCTGCTGGCTCTGCATACACCTACGCCCAGAAATCCATTAGTCCGACTGTCGGCTTTATGGTGGGTTGGTCTTCTCTGCTCGACTATCTGTTCGCGCCGATGATCAACATTCTGCTGGCGAAAATCTATTTTGAAGCTCTGGTGCCTTCCATCCCATCGTGGATGTTTGTGGTGGCGCTGGTGGCCTTTATGACCGCCTTTAACCTGCGTAGTCTGAAATCCGTAGCGAACTTCAACACTGTAATTGTCGTGTTGCAGGTAGTGCTGATCGCGGTAATTCTGGGCATGGTAGTTTACGGCGTATTTGAAGGTGAAGGCGCTGGTACGCTGGCGAGCACTCGTCCGTTCTGGTCTGGTGATGCACATGTCATTCCGATGATCACTGGTGCGACGATTCTGTGCTTCTCCTTTACCGGCTTTGACGGCATCAGCAACTTGTCGGAAGAAACCAAAGATGCAGAGCGCGTGATCCCGCGTGCAATTTTCCTGACCGCGCTTATCGGTGGCATGATCTTCATCTTTGCAACTTACTTCCTGCAACTGTACTTCCCGGATATCTCTCGTTTTAAAGATCCGGAAGCATCACAGCCTGAAATCATGCTGTACGTTGCGGGTAAAACGTTCCAGGTTGGCGCGCTGATCTTCTCCACCATTACCGTACTGGCGTCCGGTATGGCGGCGCACGCAGGCGTGGCGCGTCTGATGTACGTAATGGGTCGTGACGGCGTATTCCCGAAAAGCTTCTTCGGTTATGTGCACCCGAAATGGCGTACTCCGGCAATGAACATCATCCTGGTTGGCGCGATTGCCCTGCTGGCAATCAACTTTGACCTGGTAATGGCTACGGCACTGATTAACTTTGGTGCGTTGGTGGCGTTCACCTTCGTTAACCTGTCGGTTATCTCGCAGTTCTGGATCCGTGAGAAGCGTAACAAGACGCTGAAGGATCACTTCCAGTATCTGTTCCTGCCGATGTGTGGTGCGCTGACCGTTGGTGCGCTGTGGGTTAATCTGGAAGAAAGCTCAATGGTTCTGGGTCTGATCTGGGCGGCAATCGGTCTGATTTACCTGGCTTGCGTCACCAAGAGCTTCCGTAACCCGGTTCCGCAGTACGAAGACGTAGCGTAATCATCTTTTCTAATAATAAACCGGAGTCGAATGAATATTTGGCTCCGGTTTTTTTATTCTTTTTTATCGAAATCCTCATTAATAACCATTTGTTCTAATTTAGAGAATTTGGTTATTGGTCTGCATCCCGCCAGTCATGAATAATTTCCCCATTAACATTCATCTGGTTAATTAATTTATGTTTTCAATGATATTAAGCGGGCTCATTTGTGGTGCTCTGCTGGGATTTGTCATGCAGCGTGGGCGTTTTTGCCTGACAGGTGGTTTTCGGGATATGTATATTGCGAAAAATAATCGCATGTTTTACGCCTTGCTGATTGCCATTTCGGTACAAAGCGTGGGGGTTTTTGCGCTGATTCAGGCGGGTCTACTGACTTACGAAGCCGGGGCGTTCCCGTGGCTTGGCACTGTTATCGGTGGGTATATCTTCGGGCTGGGAATTGTTCTGGCGGGTGGATGTGCTACCGGGACCTGGTATCGCGCGGGTGAGGGATTGATCGGCAGTTGGATCGCGCTTTTCACTTATATGGTGATGAGTGCGGTGATGCGTTCTCCACATGCCAGTGGTTTAAATCAAACCTTGCAGCACTACAGTACTGAACATAACTCTATTGCTGAGACTTTTAATTTGTCTGTGTGGCCGTTGGTTGCCGTTTTGCTGGTGATAACGCTCTGGGTAGTGATGAAAGAGTTGAAGAAACCAAAATTAAAAGTCGCGACCTTACCACCGCGCCGTACCGGGATCGCTCATATTCTGTTTGAAAAACGCTGGCATCCCTTTGTCACTGCCGTACTCATCGGTTTGATTGCGCTTCTGGCCTGGCCCCTGAGTGAAGCAACCGGACGCATGTTTGGGTTAGGCATCACTTCCCCAACGGCCAATATTCTGCAATTTCTGGTCGCGGGTGACGTGAAATATATTAACTGGGGCGTTTTCCTGGTGTTAGGGATTTTCCTGGGGTCATTTATTGCAGCCAAAGCGAGCCGTGAGTTCCGCGTCCGCGCAGCTGATGCACAAACAACATTACGTAGCGGGTTAGGTGGTGTGCTGATGGGCTTCGGTGCCAGCATTGCAGGTGGTTGCTCTATCGGTAATGGACTGGTCATGACGGCAATGATGACCTGGCAGGGCTGGATTGGCCTTGTATTTATGATTCTCGGAGTCTGGACTGCGTCCTGGCTTGTGTATGTTCGACCGCAGCGTAAGGCGCGACTGGCTACTGCTGCGGCAAATTAAGTAAGGTGTAAAGATGGCGATTAAAAAGCTGGATGTGGTGACGCAGGTCTGTCCGTTTCCACTCATAGAAGCAAAAGCAGCACTGGCAGAAATGGCCAGCGGCGATGAGTTGGTGATTGAGTTTGATTGCACCCAGGCAACTGAAGCAATCCCGCAGTGGGCGGCAGAAGAAGGACATGCCATCACCGATTATCAGCAGATTGGCGATGCTGCGTGGAGCATCACCGTTCAAAAAGCCTGATCCTAAATTATCCTCCGCCGTATCAGCGGCGGAGGCTTTAAATCAGACAATCTCTTGCGCGTACTGCCATAGTGCCTTCAACAATGCGACTTTTTCTTTATCGTCGGCATACTGCTGCGCCAGCATCTGAATCTCTTCTGCATAGCCTTGCAAAAACGCTGGTGTGAATACCTGACGGCGATGCTCCAGCCAACGCTGCTGCTCATTATCATCTAACGTGCCGGGGAAGTTGCGGGCGCGGTAGTTGAACAGGAGTTTCTCAATACGCTTGTCAACAAAGGTGATATCCAGTGCAGGTAAATTACGCGGTTCAGTCTCCAGCACGATTTTCATTGCTGCACGATCGGCGTCGCTAAAAAAGCCATTATAAAGCTGTGCATCTACATTATCTGATGGTGTAAACGGTTCAGCTTCTGCAAAAATTGCCACAACTTTGTCGCGTACTTGCGGGTTTTCGCGCAACACTTTCAGGTTATCCAGGCAGTGTTGACGATCAATCCCTAAACGCTCTGCATCTTCCGGACGTAGCGTATTCGCCTGTGCCAGTACCGGGCATTTGTTGATATGTACCAGTTTTACCGGAACGGCGGCGTTATCGCCGAGATCGGTTTTTGCGGTATATAAACGCTCGCGCAATGTGTCGCTATCCAGTTCCAGTAATGGGGAAATGTCTCCTGCCAAATCCACCATAATTACGGCATTGCGATTTTCAGGATGCCATGCCAGTGGGGCTACCCAACTGGTATTGCCACGCCATGCGCCAAACATGCCGGAAACATGCACCAGTGGTTTCATTTGCGGCACGTCGATCAATGCTGTCAGCTTATGTTTATTGCGATGAGTATAGAGATAGTCAAACAATCTTGGCTGACGCGCTTTGACCAACTGCGCCATCGCAATAGTTGCATAAACGTCGGCCATCGCATCATGTGCATTACTGTGTTCAATACCATTGGCTTTAGTCAGATGTTCAAGGCGAAAGCTTGGCAAACCCTCTTCATTCTCAGGCCAGATAATCCCTTCGGGGCGCAGGGCGTAACATGCGCGCATGACATCCAGGAGGTCCCAGCGTGAGTTGTCATGCTGCCAACTCCAGGCATAAGGATCATAAAAGTTGCGATAGAAGATATTGCGTGTGACTTCGTCATCAAAACGCACATTGTTGTAGCCCAGAATGCAGGTTTTTGGCACGGTAAAGAGTGAGTGAATACGGGCAGCAAACGCGGCTTCGTTTTCCCCTTTTGCTCTGGCTTCTTGCGGGGTAATGCCGGTAATTAATACTGCACCAGGTTGCGGCAGGTAATCATCTGCAGGTTTGCAGTAAAAAACTTCCGGCTCGCCAATAATATTGAAATTGCTATCGGTACGAATAGCCGCGAACTGCGCCGGTCGATCCAGCGCCGGATGGGTGCCAAAGGTTTCGTAATCGTGAAACAAAAAAGTTGCTTGCTGCTTGCCGTCATTCATCATTAATCGCTGTCCGTTACTCTCTTTTAGCGCGCGCCAGAACGCTTAAGAGTATCAAAAATTGCCATCCTGGCGTACTCATATCAACAGTCAACCCGGCGTTCACCCGAAAGCCTGATTTTCGCCAGACAACGTGGCACATGTGCGAGACTGCTCACATAATAATCACTCTTTTGTTGTGATTTTGGTTCATCTCATTCACTGTATAAAAACACAGTAAATGACGGAGGAAGTATGGATTACGAGATTAAGCAAGAGAAGAAACGCACTATTGCCGGGTTCCATCTGGTTGGACCGTGGGAAAAAACGGTAAAGCAAGGTTTTGATCAGCTCATGATGTGGGTTGAGAATCATAACATTGAGCCGCTGGAGTGGGTCGCTGTCTATTACGATAACCCGGACGAGGTGCCTGCAGAAAAATTACGTTGCGATACAGTGGTGACCGTGCCAGAGAATTTTTGTCTGCCGGAAAACAGTGAAGGGGTGAACGTCACTGAAATTGCGGGTGGACAATATGCCGTTACTGTTGCCCGTGTTCAGGGGCATGATTTCGGCACGCCATGGTATCAATTTATTAATAGCTTGCTGGAAGATTCTCAGTATCAGATGGCCCACAAACCGTGCTTTGAGGTTTATTTAAACAATGGTGCTGTCGATGGTTACTGGGATATCGAAATGTATGTACCGGTACTGCCTAAATAATGGCGCAGATCAACACAGAGCGGGTTAAAGCTGCCCGCTCTGCTGTCATTCAGTTAGTGAATATGAGTACAATTGCGCATTCGTAATTCCTTCGGGAGTGTGTCGAGTGCGTGCCGACAAATCTTTAAGTCCTTTTGAAATCCGTGTCTACCATCATTACCGTACGGTTCACGGTATCCGGGTCGCGCTGGCGTTTGTTCTGACCTTCCTGCTGACTCGTCTGCTAAATATTCCGGAAAGTACCTGGGCACTGGTGACCACCGTTGTGATTATGGCGCCCATTTCGTTTTGGGGAAATGTAGTTTCACGTGCCATACAACGTGCCGGAGGTACGATCTTAGGCTCGATATCCGGCCTGATTGCACTGCAACTTGAGCTCTATTCTTTACCATTGATGTTGGTGTGGTGTGCCGCTGCTATGTTCCTCTGCGGTTGGCTGGCGTTAGGCAAGAAACCCTATCAGGCGCTGTTGATTGGCGTAACGCTGGCAATTGTGGTGGGAGCGCCTACGGGCAACATGGATGTGGCGTTGTGGCGAAGTGGTGATGTCATTCTTGGATCATTGTTGGCAATTATTTTTACCGGTATCTGGCCACAGCGGGCGTTTATGCACTGGCGTATCAAATCTGCGACCTTTTTGACTGACTATAACCGCCTGTACCAAACTGCATTTTCGCCAAATCTAATTGAACGTCCGCGACTGGATAAACAGATCCAGGAGTTGCTGAATGAAGTCGTGAAAATGCGAGCGCTGCTGGCACCGGCCAGTAAAGAGACAGGCATACCAAAATCGATTCTTGAGGCTATTCACACGATTAACCGTAATCTGGTCTGTATGCTTGAATTGCAAATCAATGCTTACTGGGCCACGCGAGCAAGCCACTTTGTTTTGTTGAATGCACCAGATTTGCGTCAGGCGCAGTCTACGGTACAGCAGACGTTACTGACTATTGTGCATACGCTTTATGATGGTCAGCCTCAGACCGTTTTTGCCAATACTGAAAAATTGAACGAAACGGCGGCGCAGCTTCGACAATTAATTGAACATCATCATGCGTTGGACGTGGCTGAAACCCCTATTCATGGCTATGTTTGGCTAAGCATGGAAACTGCACGACAACTGGAGTTGCTTTCGCATTTAATTAGTCGGGCATTGCGCAAATAATGAGCATGCAAGGTGAATAACGCCGCTGCTGCTTCGATTCAGCATCGTTTACGGGTATGATAACGCCCAGGGATAAAATCATTGTCATCTGCAACGGCTAAAAGTAATGTTTACCCTTAAGCGGTTGCTCATACGAATCCGACTCTCACTTTATCAGGGGTATAGAAATGGAAACTAACAAACCTTCTTTCCAGGACGTGCTGGAATTTGTCCGTCTGTTCCGTCGTAAGAACAAACTGCAACGTGAAATTCAGGACGTTGAGAAAAAGATCCGTGACAACCAGAAACGTGTTCTGCTGCTGGATAACCTGAGTGACTATATTAAGCCGGGTATGAGCGTTGAAGCTATTCAGGGCATTATAGCCAGCATGAAAGGTGATTATGAAGACCGTGTTGATGATTACATCATCAAAAATGCTGAACTTTCGAAAGAACGTCGTGAGATCTCCAAAAAGCTGAAAGCGATTGGCGAACTGAAAAACGGCGAAGCAAAAGCAGAATAACGCTTTATAGACTCTGAATAATTCAAGTTGCAGGCAGACGCAGTACATGCAACTTGAAGTATGGCGATTATAGTGGTGAGGATCGTTCTGATCCTCACCATACTTTTTTATGCAAGCACTTCCTGTAATGCCGGTTCTGGCAAAGCAATACGCATCACATCACGCGCAATCATTAACTCTTCATTAGTGTTTATTACTGCAACTTTAACCATTGCCTGTTCTGACTGTATAAAGGTTGCATTGTGCTGATTTTTATCGGCATCAATGCTCAACCCAAGGAAATGCAGATTGTTGCAAATTGCTGCACGCGCCCTGGCAGAGTTTTCCCCGATACCGCCAGTAAAGATCAGGGCATCCAGTCCGCCCATTTGCAGGACGTAGCTGCCAATGGTGGCGCGGATGCGTTCAGCAAAGAGGGCGAGTGCCAGTTGCGCCTGCTGATTACCATTTTCTGCAGCCTGTTCAATATCACGAAAATCGGGTGAAACCCCGGAAACCCCTAACAACCCCGATTCATTATTTAAGAGTTGGTTCAGCTCTTGCGGTGTTTTACCTTCACGCAACGCAATCCACGGTAAAATTGACGGATCAATATCACCGCTGCGAGTCCCCATCATGACGCCTGATTGTGGCGTAAATCCCATAGACGTATTGACCGATTTTCCGCCTTTTATTGCACAAACACTGCTGCCGTTACCAAGATGACAACATACTACCCGCAATGCACTGAGAGGTACGCCCAGTTTTTCCGCTAATTTACCACTGACATACTTATGGCTGGTGCCATGAAAACCGTAGCGGCGAATTCCAAGTTCGTGGTAGTAGCGCCAGGGCAGAGGGTAAATATAAGCTGGCATTTCAAGTGTTTGATGAAAAGCTGTATCGAAAACGGCGATTGTTGGGGCTGAGGGAAGCAACTGGCGGAAGATATTTATCCCCAACAGGTTGACCGGATTATGTAGAGGTGCAAGTTCCGCAAGACGTTCAATCTCTGCCACAACATCATCTGTCACCCGCGCGGAATCCTTAAACGTCTCACCCCCATGGGCTACACGATGCCCGGTAGCATCGATATCATGTAAGCTATTAATAATCTTCCGATTAATAAGCTGTTCAAGCAATAAAGTGACGGCTTCACGATGATCGGCGACAGGGGTAATTTCTTGCCATTTCTCGGTCGCTGTTTTGACTACAAGGCGTGCATCCGCAAGACCAATACGTTCAATTATTCCCTGGCATAAGATTTCGCCTTCCGGCATTGCCAGTAACTGAAACTTAAGCGATGAGCTGCCCGCGTTAATCGCCATGATTTTATGTGACATGAAGAGCCTCTACATTCAAATAAGTAAATATTTCGTCCAGTCCACTTTTGGCGACTGCGCTGGTAATGAAAATCTGCTGTGCTCCGGCTTGTTTGAGCCACTGTTCAGTTCGTGAGACATTTTGCTCGTCAGCCAAATCTACTTTGGTGAGAATACCAATTGTTGGTCTGTTCATCGGTCCGGTAAATCCCGGAGAAAAGGGCGACCATGTGGCATTGGCATTCAGCACCAGAGCTATAACATCTGCCTCACATGCGCTAACCAGTAGCGCACTGTAAAGTCTGCGGTTTTCCAGATACTCGCCGGGTGTATCAATCGTGGCAGGCGTCCAGACAATAGCCTGAGTTTTCTGATAACGTAGCGTTTCACCCCGCATCCACTGTGTCAGGGAGGTCTTCCCGCACTGGCTTGGGCCAATTAACATCATACGTTTCATCATGCTACGTCCGGGTAATGGGGCAGGCGGTAAAACGCAGCATTTCCCCCAGCGTACGCGTTACCTGTTTTAGTGCATATTCAACGGCGGAGACATCGCCTGTCAGTACTACTGAACCGGTAAAACGATCAAGAAAGCCTATCTCTACCGCACCGGATTTGGTGGCAATATCACAAGCAATAATTGATGCTTCGCTGGGGGTAATCGACAGAATACCCAGTGCTGAAACTGTATTGGGTAAACCAAGTTTGCTGAACAAATCCTTACCAGGATTAGCAATTAAATGCGCCAGGGTAACCTGTTTTCCAGGTACATATTCCTGAATCATACGTTCAGTTTGAGGCTGATTTTCCATTATCCCTCCACCATTTGACGCCACATTGCCTCATGGGGACGTGGGATCACTGAACGATAAACCAGTAAACCTTTTTCCCCGGCACATTCGCTGGCGACGGTGACTGCGTTCTCAACATCTGAAACATCACCCGCTACCACCATGTAGCATTTGCCACCGATACCGAATGCCATATGCACACGCACCAGCGTGACATTGGCGGCTTTAACTGCGCGATCAGCCGCGCTGATGCAGGCCGCCACGCTCCAGGTTTCCACCACCCCAACAGCACTGCGTTGCTCAACACTATTCAGTCCACTAATCGCAGGCAGAATACTGGCGTGAATGTTGGGCAAAACCAGACTATCTACAAGCATTTCACCAGCAAGCGTTGTACCAGTCATAATGGCCTGCTGAACTGCGCCAACATCACCACCCAGCATTAACAAAAACTTACCCGGACAAATGGTTTTACTGACAAGTAAATCCACACTGGAACTCTTTAACATGGCATCGCCTGTTTCCATGCCTTTGGCGATACTGGTCAGTTCCAAAATACCTATTGCTTGCGACATGTTTAACCTCTTACCACCGTAATGGCGTGCTCTGTAACTTCGCTGATAATGCCGTCATGGCTTGCGTGAATGGGCGCTCCCAGCGCTCCCTGAGGAATGTCTGCCACACACTGTCCACGTGTAACTTGTTCGCCAGGTTTTACACAGGGAATAGCACTGGCGCCAATATGCTGGCGCAATAAAAGCGTGGTGCTGGTAATTTCCGCCTGTTCATTGCTGAACGGCGCATCGTGATACCACGGGGCTAAACCTAATTTAGCAATCAGTCGCTTTACGGGAACGAGGCGATATTTCGCCATCGCATCCTGCGGATTTAACGGCCCTTCATAACGCAGATTTTGTGCGCGTAATTCACGTTTAATCATGCGATTAATTCGCATGGGTGAAATACCCACCGGACAGGCGACGCTTTCACAAACGTTACATTCAGAACAGGTCAAGGCACTTAGTAGCACCTGTGGTGTTGCAACAGATTGAAAGTTAACAGCACGAACCAGCAGATGCGGCGATAACTCATGACCTATAAGGTGTCGTGGGCACAGGTCAGTACACAAGCGGCACTGTTCGCAGACAGTACGTGCGACGGAAAGTACGGCATTGTCGTTTTGCTTTCTGCGCTGGATAAGGGGGTGAGAATCAGGAAGTACCAGCAATCCGCCTGTTGTTTTACTGACCGGGGTATCCAGTGAAGTGATTAAGCTGCCCATCATCGGACCGCCATTGATAAAACCTGGCGTGTCAATTGTTGCGCCACCCGCCATTTGCAGCACTTCACGTAACGAAATACCAATCGGCACCGTCAGTGTTACAGGTCTGGCAACCGCGCCGTTAACTGTTAACGTTCGCCGTGTTACTGCCAGACCTTGCTCAACCGCTCTGGCGATATTGAGTACCGTTTGTACATTGTTAACGACTATACCCACACTGACAGGTAGCGCAGCGGGAGGAACCCGACGGCCCGTTGCCAGCCAGATGGTTAATACTTCATCTCCTGCCGGATAGACATCAGGCAAAATATGTAACCTGATTTCTGCTGGCAGTAATTCAGAGAGTGCTTTGATGGCAGGTTGATATTTCTCTTTCAGGGCAATGATACCGTGACTCGCACCAGTGGCTTTCATTCCGTACAAGACACCACGCACCAGACGTTCTGCTTGCTGCGCCATCAGTTGCTGATCAACTTTCAACATGGGTTCGCATTCAGCGGCGTTGACCAGAAAAGTATCTACCTGAGCCTGTAATTTAACCCATGTTGGAAAACCTGCACCGCCGGCACCGACGACTCCCGCAGCACGGACACGCTCGCGGATTGTGTCGCCATCACAATCAATAACTCTGTTCATAGCAACTCCTCAAGCAGTTCACAGATGGCACTGGCATTGGCGGCGCGGGGATTGGTTTTAAGCGTGGCGTCAGCCAGTGCCGCTTCAACCATTACCGGAATACGTTGTGACCAGTGCATTGTGTTTTCTTTAAGTGCAATGTGAATGGAGGGAATTGCACAGGCTTTTTTTAGTGATTCAATACGCTGGATAAGCGCACTGAGCGCAACGTTGTCACTGGCGTTGTCCGGGCAGAGATGACAGGTTTTGGCGAGTCGTGCATAGCGCTTTAAAGCACGCAACTCCCCGGCGTTAAAACGAATAACAGCATTTAATAACAGGGCATTAGCAAGTCCGTGTGGCAAATGAAACTGTCCACCGAGTTGATGCGCAATGGCATGATTTAATCCCAGTCCAGCCTGACTAAAAGCCATACCTGCAAGGGTAGCGGCGTTATGCATTTTGCCTCTCGTCGCCAGGCAATCACCTTTTGTCACTGCGACGGATAAATATTGCAAGACAATTTGCGCAGCTTTTTCTGCCAGTGCATCGGTAAAATCACTGGCACGAGGAGAAACATAAGCTTCCAACGCATGGGTAAGAACATCCATTCCGGTGTTTGCAGTAATATTGGCGGGGACACTCACCACAAAGAAAGGGTCGAGAATAGCCATATCCGGATACAATTCTTTATCAAACAACGGATATTTAATGCCCTTTTGTGTATCACTAATCACGCAAGCGCTGGTCACTTCTGAGCCTGTACCGCTGGTGGTGGGGATAGCCACGCAGGTTTCAATTTCAATACCGAATTGACGGCTAAACCAGACAATGGCCTTTGCCGCATCCAGTGCTGAGCCGCCACCAAAACCAATCACGACGTCCGGGCGCAGGGACTGCATTTGCGCAATCCCTTTAACCACGGTCTCAATAGTTGGATCGGGAGTGATATCAGTAAAAATGCTGATCTTGTTATCCGCAGGCAGCGCGCCGCGCAAGGTTTCCAGCAGCGGAGAATGTGCCAGAAAACCATCGCAAATTATCCATATATGCCTGTGAGTAAAGCGGTTCAGTACTTTCAGACTACCGATGCCACTGTACAGGCGCGTTTGCAGGGAAAAGGTTTTCATTGCACCCTCATTAACGGATCGAAAAACCGCTGGTCAACACGCAACGACGGGAACGGGCAAACGTTTTGGCCGAGGTTGTACCTTCACCCGTGGGGGTAGCGATCGTAAAGGTGGTAAATCCTTCACCACCGACACCGATGCCAGCATATGACGGACCATTCTTAACAAAGATTGAGGTCTGTAAGGTCCGGGCTGCCAGGTTGAGTCGCGAAACATTTTGCGAGTGCATAATGGCGGTGTGATGCAAACCTTCTTCCACTTCCAGTGCCAGCGTCAGTGCGCTATCGAAATCCTTAACTTTTACGATTGGCAGCATTGGCATAAGTTGTTCGCTGGTTACCCACTTGTCGCAGGCGTCAACAAGGGCAATTAACAGACGTGGTGTTTTTAGCGGCACAGCAATGCCTGCCGCCTGCAACAGAGCTGCCGGACTTTTACCTACCAGTTGTTTATTTGCCATTCCTTGTGGCAGACAAACGTCACGTAACTTATCGGTTTCCTCTTTGTTGAGAAGCAGAGCGCCAAAATTCTGCATTTGTTGCACCAACGTACCTGCAATCTCCTCAACGACAATCAGGCTTTTCTCAGCAATGCAGGGCAGGTTGTAGTCAAATGAGGCACCATTAATAATATCTTCCGCAGCTTTTACCAGATCTGCGGTTTCATCTACGATGCATGGCGGATTTCCGGCGCCAGCCCCAATGACTTTTTTACCGCTTTTCATGCCCATTGCGACAATGCCTGGTCCACCGGTAATCGCCAGAACGGCGATATTGGGGTGAGTCATCATTTGCTGTGTGGCTTCAAATGTTGGTTCAGCAACGGTGACAATCAGGTTGTGGATACCGCTACAGCGAAAAGCGATCTCTTCAATCATGGCAATCAATTTCAAAGAGATATTTTTTGCCCCCGGATGTGGGCTGAAATAGACACTGTTTCCAGCGGCTAACATGCTGATACTGTTGTTAATAATGGTTTCGGTTGGGTTAGTGCTCGGCGTCACAGAACCAATAACACCAAAAGGCGAATATTCAAATAACACCATGCCGCCATCACCAGTGAGCGCGGTTGTGGTCAGGTCTTCAATACCTGGTGTGTTATCGAGCGCGGCTTTGTTTTTGAGGAATTTATCCTCTTTATTGCCCATGCCTGTTTCGTTGGCGCTTTCTGTCGCCAACATATCGAGATGTGGAGTCAGCTCCTGGCGAATGGCGCTGATAATGGCGCTACGGGTTTTCAGTGGGCATTGTTGATAGCGCAAAAAGGCCTGATGGGCGGCATTAATCGCTTCATCAACAGAATCAAAAATGCCATTCGTCGGGGCATCTGCTGTTGTGCTCAGTTGTTCGCGCAGAATATTGCGGATGATGTTTTCCAGTTCGCGGGTATTCATTTCATTGTTCTCACATTGATTGCCGCTGCAGCGGTCTGAGCAATATCCATATCTTGTTCTACACTGCCGCCACTGACTCCGAGTCCACCGACAATTGAACCGTCACGCCATAATGGAAAGCCACCGCCGAAGGTAACAACTTTGCCTTGCATGTGGGTATCAAGCCCATAAAGCGATGCGCCAGGTTGCACCACTGCGGCAAGATCGTGAGTTGCCATCTTCATTGCCACAGCAGTCCAGGCTTTTTTGGGTGCCAACTCACTGCTGACCAGAAGGGCATCAGGCATCCGCCAGGTGACTGACTCCGTACCATTAGCATCAACGACGCTGATGACTACCGGAATGTGAAGTTCTTCGGCGCGCGCAATTGCAGCACGGGTTAACAGATGAAGTTCCTGAAATGAGAGCGACATAGCAGATTCCTTATGCGTTTGGGTGGTAACCGCAGCCAGATAGCGGGCGGTCACTTCCTGAATAAGATTTTTTTGATGATTTTCATGATCTTCTGCGCGAGCCAGAGCATATAAGCAGTCTGACAGGCGGTTGATATAACGCTGGAGTTCATCCCGGACGGGGAACTGCTCGCTAAGTTCCACCAGGCGACGTTCCGCCCGACGCGCTAACGTTCGGGCAAAATGCAGTCGGCTGGCAGCTTCACTACGACCAGGTAAAATAAAACTGTGAACAGGCGGAACACGACTCATTGCATGATCGATGGCCGCCTCCAGTTCGGCTATCTCTCTGGCACTGATACTCTGTTGTTGCGCTGAAGGTTGTTCACTTTCGCTGGCGAGTTCGGCACTAAACCAGAATATTTGTAACTGGACGGCTTCCAGCAGGCTGCGGCGCTCCGGGCTTTCTACCGCGCAGCGACACAAACTCAACGCCGCATTTAACTCATCCAACGTGCCGTAGGTTTCAACTCGCGGATGGGTTTTGCTGACGCGTTGACCGGTAAACAGGGCGGTTGTGCCTTTATCGCCGGTACGGGTATAAATCGCCATTACTCACTCCTTAACGAGAAATCGAGTCGACAATGCCGACGATAGCCAGATCGATGGCTTCATTTGGTGAAGTGAATACCTGACGGGCACTGGAGCCACTACTCAACAAAACCAGTTCACCGACACCAGCGCCAACAGAGTCCACGGCAACTTCATCACCAATGAGTGGATTTTCTGGCAATTCCCCTTCAGCAGTTACCCGGCGTACTAGCAGAAGTTTTTTTCCCACCAGGGAGAGGGATTTTTGCGTAGCAACCACCGCGCCAGTGGCTCGGGCCAGATGCATAATTCACTCCTGCTTTATTAATTGGATGTTTCGGGCTTCAGCGGCTTCACGCGCCAGGGCTGTCACCAGACACTTTTGGCGTAGCAGCACTATTTCACCGCCAGATTTCAGTACATCGGTATAGCTAAGAAGCTTGCCGGGATGTAAAACCACGTGCTGTCCATACTCGTTATGCAATTCGACAGGAAGGGCAGAAAGTTGCCGGATGGGTAAAAACATCAGCAACTCTTGACGCAAAGAGATCCCGACCCGAACACCTATCGCCAGTGCGTTATGGATGATGGATGCTGCAATGTCTGAGCAATCACATTGAGCAATTTGCTTCAGGAGAGGCATATCCATTTGCACTATATGCAGAGCAGAGTACTGGCAGAAAAGTGTTCGCTGATTTGCTTCCCGCAATTGAGCAACGCTTAACATAGCGACGCTTGTCGCCCGGCGTTGTAAACGGGCGACAACTTCATCCACTATTTTTGCCAGCAGTTCGCTGTTCATGATTTGTTGACCAACATGGCGCAAACCTGTGGGTTATCTGCTCCGGCAGCGTTTGCTTCGTCAGTATCGATATGCATTTCCAGCCGCATATCGGGTGACACGCGAACAGCGACGTTATCGAAAATGAGTCGCCGTTCATCGCCTTTAATCGCTACCGACACTTTGTCTCCATGCGAGACATTCAGGATCAGCGCATCAAGTGGAGACATATGAATATGACGCTGGGCAACGATCACCCCTGATGTGATCTCCAGTTCAGCAAAGGGGCTGACCAACCGTACGCCGGGTGTTCCTTGCAGGTCCCCGGACATCCGCAATGGCGCAGTAATGCCCAATGTACGGGCATCGGTACGGGAAACCTCAACCTGACTTGCGCTACGCAATGGACCAAGCAAACGCACTTTTTCCAGCTTGCCCTTGGGGCCAACCAGCGTCAGGGTTTGTTCGGCAGCATACTGATCAGGCTGCATTAACGCTTTTTTCACGCTAATAGACTGACCGGGAAACAGATGAGCAAAATCTTGCGCTGATAAATGGATATGACGGTTAGAAATGCCCAGTGGAATAGGGCGTTCCCGCATCTCTTCCAGCACCTTGCCTACGGCGGTTTCCAGTAATTGCTTGTCCATTACATTTCACCTTTCTTAGCCGAGTAGAGACAAAGTGAACGCGGCTCGCCTTTCTGTCGTGGGCAGGCGGGATCAAGGCAAAGATTACAGCTTGCTTCCAGGTCGCCAGCGGGGATTTCCTCAGCAGTATCAGCCTCTGTAACAACTTCAGTTACAGGAGCAGCCGTAGAGAAAGGTGTAAGGATCCCTTCTCCGGGTCTGGCAATAACTTTATGGGCGACAAGCCCCTGGCGCTGTTCAGCAAAGCTGGCGCCAGTGATAATGGCCGACTGTACCGAGGCCACATCGCCCGTAATTTTGATCATCATCCAGCCTGAGCCGTTGGTCTTTTCGAAGCCCACCAGCGTGATGGCAGCGGCTTTTGCCATGACATCCGCACAACTGATGGCTAAAGCCAGACCACTTACTTCCAGTAATCCCAGTGATTGCTTCACGCGGTGTTCCTCCTTTTCAACCTGTTTAAGCTGATTTCGGTAAAATGGCTTCGACGTCGCTGTGTGGGCGAGGGATCACATGGCAAGACTTCACTTCGCCAACGGCGCTTGCTGCAGCACTACCTGCATCCACAGCCGCTTTCACTGCCCCAACGTCGCCACGTACCATTACGGTAATCAGCCCGGAGCCAATTTTTTCGTAGCCAACCAGTTGTACGTTGGCAGACTTGACCATGGCGTCGGCGGCTTCAATAGCGCCCACTAACCCTTTTGTTTCAACCAGTCCCAGTGCGTTGTTCATACTGCAATTCTCCTGTGAATTAAGCCTGGTATTCCCGGAAGGGAATCCCTTTAACCAGCCTTGCCGCGTTATTGCCCGTACTTCGCCGGGCGTGGCTGGGGTGTTGTGTTGTCAGCGTAAAAAGCGGCGCTGATGGGGGTAAATTTTTGTAATGGACAATCAGTTGCTGCGCATTACAGGCAATGCCAACGAGCAGCGGAGAGTGGCAGGCGGCTTGCCATGCGCTTTTAGTCACGTCGTCAAAAGGGGATTCATTGATAACAAATGGAATCCCTTCCTCCTCAATACCAAGTAGCACCTCCTGCCAGAGGGGGAGGCATTCTTTTGAAACTGCAATGACAATTGCCGGCGTTGAGGCGTTAACGTCCATCAGCCAGCTCCTTTTGCCAGGAGAGCAACAGACCCGTAGCGACAGCATTGCGTGGACCTTCGGTGCCACGAATATTGCCGCGTCCGGCAACCAGACGGTAATGGGCGAGAGCGTCAGTAACCAGTTGTGGGATTTCGAAGTCCAGCGAAGAACCGCCAACCAGCACTACAAAAGGAATGTCGCGGATATTGCCGGTCGGGCTAACCTGGCGTAGGGCACGTAATGCATTGGTCACAAATACGCGCTCTTTTGCGCTGCGACGGATGGCACGTACTTTCTCTAACGCTAAATCGCCCGGTAATGGAACCAGTTCATCAGGCTTCACTACGCATACACGGGCGAACACTGCTGGTGGCAGCGGTTGTGGAAAAAACTGAACGCTGCCGTCTTCATGACGAAGGTGGAAAAGACTTTCCACTTTCGCTAAAGGATATTTCTTAATCTCTTCTGCCAGATAGCGGTCGTCGAGTCCGAGTTCTCTGGCAATGATCATCGTCACCATATCGCCTGCCCCGGCAAGGTGGGTGGCAATAATTTCGCCTTGCGGATTGATGATGGAGGCATCGGTTGAACCTGCGCCCAAATCAAGAATTGCCAGCGGGCGAGTTGTTCCGGGTGTTGTTAAAGCCCCCAGGATGGCGGCTTCAGCTTCTGCGCCTCCCACCTGAACTTCGGCGTTAATTTTCTGCTTAATTTCGTGGGCAATCATTGCCATTTGCAGACGGTCTGATTTGACCATTGAGGCAATTCCCACTGCCTGCTCCAGCGAAAATTCCCCGGCAAGACCACCAGAAACTGTAACCGGAACGGCTGTATCTACTGCCAGTAAATCCTGGATAAATATCTCACCGGTTGGTTTATTGGTCAGTTCTGCCATGGTCTGGCGTACATGCTCCAGCATCCCGCCAATATTGGTGCCAGCTTCACCGATAACATTATCAAGACGTGGGCAGTCACCGACGGCCTTCATAATGGTTTCCGCTCCGGCTGCCACATCAACTCGTCGGGTTAATCCCTGCGACAACAGTTCGATGTTCCCTGCAGGAATGGATCGCGCTTTAACATCGCCAGAGGGGGTTTTCACTACTACCGCTGAGCGATTGCCAATTAATGCGCGCGCCATCGGCACAATATTTTTGGTCTCTTGCGCATCGAGATGAAAAACAGTGGCAATACCATACGGATTCGACAGCGTTTCGATGACTTTACCAGGAATCGCCACTTCAATTGCGGCGAGCATTCCTTGTGGAATACGGTCGATATAAAGCACTTCGTCAACAACCGGAACGGGGTGATCCAGTCGGTTGCTGACCAGCACACCATCATCACGTTGCAAAATGATGCCCGTGATTTGGTATCCGGCACGCACACAAGCGTTAACCATTGCTGCGACATCAGCGAAGTCAAACGCTGACGACACCACAAGAATATAAGGAACATCTGCCAGGCAGGTCAGCAAATGCTCTGGGGTGATAGTGACACCTACGCCTAGCCCTACACCGCCAGGCGTTTTGGGGTTGTGGCCGATCATCGTGGACTCGGTGATGATGGTTTCGGTGATGGTTTCCATCGCCACATCTCCGATGACCGGCGTAGCTTCGTTAATGCGGATAAGCGAAATATCGCTGACGCTGATTCCCACCTGCGTTGCGGCACGCGAAAGCGCTTCCTCGATACCAAACACATTGCGTAATGTGCCTTTGATCCCGGTGGTTTCAGCCAGTGAACTGGTGAGGATAGTGAGATGACCTTCCTCGCTTACTTTCGCCAGCGCCACTTCCGTTGAGGAGTTGCCAATATCAATGCCTGCTATATATCGCATATCTCCGCCCTTAATCGTCGCCTTTCAGTTTTTTGCGTTCGAGATACAGGGCAGCCGCTTCACGAACAAACGCGGCACAAATCACGGCCTGATAACGACGCTCAAGATCATCGGCAATCGCGAGTAACTCTTCTTTCGTAGAGCGGTACGGGCGTAATGCGTTGTAGATCTCAAGAATGCGATCATCTGGAACAGCAGTCAGTTCCGCGGCACGCTCAAAGTTCATTGCCAGGCGGTCACGTCCGGCGTCTTTGGCAATCGCCGCCTGCATCCGCAAGGTTTCCGGTGTGATACGCATATCCTGAGCGGTGATTTTGTCGCTCAGAACGTTTTCCAGCGTGAGGTCATCCAGTGATTTATTGGTAGCGGTTTTAACCCATTCAGGGTGTTTTGTTGCCAGCGGGTAATCGCTGACTTTTGCATGGTGCGCAGAACCGCGGGTAGTCACCGGAGCAGGGGCAGGAGCTGCGCCCTCCAGGCTATTCATGCGGCTCAGTACGTCCCGAACCATCGATTCAATTGCATCGGTATTCATGAGGAAATCCTTTATTAAAGCGCCACGCGCAGTTCCTGCGGGTGTTTACCGGTCACGACGTACTTGGTCTCTTTGATATGCAAAATGGCGGATTTAGCCTGATATTTCGGGCGTGCCATCTGATCATTAAGCGTTGGTACAGGTTGCGGTGACTCACGTTTGGCATAGCGCGCAGCGTTTTTGCCAATCTGTCGATACGTTTCCAGCGTCAGCAAGGGAGCTTGTGGGAACAACTCCAGGTTAGACAGTGGTGGCAGCCCCTGTTGGTGAATAACGGTGGTGCCTTTAGACTGAATACCGATAGAGATGCCAGAACCGCTCAGGCGATTACCTTCAACCGCGACAAAGGCCACATCGGAAGATTTAAAGCAGCGGATCACCCTGGCCTTAATGCCTTCTTCTTCGATACCCGCTATGACTTCCCGCAGAATGCTTTTATGCGACAAGCCCACGATATTGACCGTTTGTGAAAGACCAAATGCCGGGCCAACAGCGATGATGACTTCATCTTGCTGTGTCCCCTGGCGGGCTTCCCCAATTTCAGTCAGAAAGCTGTCTGAAGCTGCCGGAGCTGCGGTTGCTGTGGATGCCTGAAAGGAAACCGGCTTATCGCTGGTTTGCATTTCACATAACACTTGTTCAATTATCTGGCGCAGCAGTTTTTCATTAATTTCCATTTTTCACCCCTTAGCCAAGTTCGTTGGGATCAAGTGCGCCAGGGATATTTTTAATCTCTTCCCAGCGTTCGCCTTGCAGGCGGTAACCTGTTGCCGGACCGGCGTAATCATTGACATCGTTTACTGCCGAGCGCACTTCACCATTGCCAACGATAATGGCGGAGGTGTGCAGATAATCCCCGGTTAACTTCGCTTTTTGGATATTGAGCATGTCCTGGGCAACATCCGTGAAGCCGCCTTTAGCGAGCGCTTTTACGACTTCCAGACCATTACGGTTTTTGTTGATAATTTCCTGAGCAAACTTGATATCTTCAACAATGTTGCGCTCAGGCATATCTTTCGAACCGTGGGCGTAAGTCGCGGCTTCGACTTCTTCATCCGTGATCGGTGGCAGTCCCATTCCCGCAAATACAGCCTGCAAGGCACGAGCAGCTTTATTACGAATAGCGATAACGTCTTCTTCGCGTACAGGGCGTAAACCACCGTCTACTTTTAAGTCACGCTGAATGACGTTGTAGTCATCGAAGTCTTCTGCATCTTCGTTCGAACCGGCAAACATGTTGTCGTAGTTCGGCACGGCAGAAAAACCTGAGGAGATAAAGTCAGTACCTGGCAGGAACTGCATCAGGAAACGGGCCGTACGACGCATATCTGAGTGTGTAAAGGTCTGGTCGTTACTGGAAGCGCATTCGAGATCCAGTGCGGCACAGATTAAGTTTTCTGCCAGAATGGCCCGAATACCTGATGGCACAGCAGAAGGCACACCGACGCAGCTTACCGAACCGTTCTGTAATCCCTGAACGCCAGCCGCCTTGGTGATGTAAATGCAGCGAGCTTCCAGATAAAGCATCGATTTACCTTCGGCATAGCCCATTTGGACTTCTGAACCAGAACCGGAAGTGAAGCGCATTTTTAAACCGCGCGATGCATACGAAGAGGCGAGGAAACCTTTTGACCATGGGGTGTCGTCACCGTCGGTGAAGACGGGTTCAGTACCATAGACGGAAATGGTTTCAGCGTAGCAAGTGTGACCAAGCATACCGAGTTTCAGTTCGGTGGCTTCTTCCAGAGAACACTGAGTCAAAACGCCTGGGCGACCAACCTGAGAGCCAACCAACAACGCAATCGCATTAAAGGGGGCGTAGCGACCAACAGCGACAGTGGTTTCCTGTTCGTCGAATCCACGCCATGCCCCTTCTGCGGCGTCTGCAGCGATTTGTACCGGGTTGTCTTTTACGTTAGTAACGTGTGCCTGTTGGGATGGTGTACGACGCGCACGCATTTTTTGCATTGCCATCATCATCTCAACCACGTTCATGTGGGAGACAACTTCGACAATCTTCGCTGGAGTCATCGCGGTGGTCAGCGGCACGATATCACGACGTTTAACGTTGGGATCGCACAACATATTCGCCAGCTTGACCGAATCCATGGCGATAACTTCTTCCGCTCTGGCAAGGTTAATGCCATAACGCGCGATAAAATGGTCGATCAGGTCAAACTGGCTGACGGATTTACCATCCAGTTCAGTGACCGCGCCATTGACTATTTTGATGGATGGTTTGGGATCATTCGGGCTTTCCATCGCAATGAAGCCTTCTTCGATCCACTCCTTAACAAAACCGTCCTGATTTACGGGGCGTTTTGCCAGTGCTTCAAATCTTTTCGATCTCATGAAACTGCCTCACGGATATCAGATGTAGGACGGACGATCGTTTTTCGGTTCTGAACCCAGCGTCGCCAGCACGGTTTTGCCGATTTCACGGGCAGAAATGACGGCCTGACGTACGGCGCCGGAGTCACCGGAAATCACCAGAATGACTTCGTTGCTGTAGCTGGTGCCTTTGGCGGGGGAGCTGTACGCCACCACATCAACGTTGGCGGATTTAAGTGCTGTGTCTGCCATTAACACGCCGACGGATGCCGGAGCGCCAACAATCACGCCACATGCACGGCCCAGGGGGGTACCAAAGGCTTTTTCCAGCGCATAGCTGGCGCGGGCGGTATATTGCAGTTCGAGGTGGCCGGCTTCGTTGGCATAAACATCACCAAAGGTGCGATCCAGCTCTTTCAGTGCGACTTCGATTCCGCGTTTCACATCGGAAACATCATTGCCACCTAACAGGATCAGCGAACCGTGACCAGCGCCGCCTTTGGTGTCGCGAGGAAGCTCGATACTAATCACTTCGGTATTTGTTGCTTTAACGGCTTCGTCTGCCGCCATGATATGAGGACCCGCGCCGACCCTGGCCCCCAGGATGCCAATAGAGCGATAGCGCTTCTCCAGTTTCATTGCGTCGAGCAATGCGCTATCAACATTGGCAATCACCAGACCTACAGTGTCGCCAATGGCGGTGCCAACAAATTCCGTTAAACTGCATTTTCCTGCCATAGCCGTCTCTCGTTTGGTTTGTGGGGTATCAGGGGTAACCGTTTGTTCCGGCGTCGCTACGCGGGCGATTACCTGTGCCATGATCTGTTCCACCAGTTCATTGCTACTCATGGGTTAATTCCCTTCGGTAAGATTTTTTCTACGTCGGTGTGAGGGCGTGGGATGACGTGAACAGCTTTAACTTCGCCTACATTGCGTGCGGCGGCAGAACCTGCATCTGTGGCTGCTTTTACTGCACCGACATCGCCACGCACGATTACGGTGATCAGTCCTGAGCCGATTTTTTCGTAGCCGACCAGCAGCACATTGGCAGACTTCACCATGGCATCAGCCGCTTCAATTGCTGCGGTTAACCCTTTGGTTTCTACCATTCCTAATGCTTCTTGTTGCATAAAGACCTCGCATGGTTTTTCCGATGCTATGAACTATAAAAACTGGCGAAGAAAAAGAATGGCTGACTTGCAGGCTGGAATGAAAAAATTAGTGGCAAAGGCGTAGTACTGATGAATCCCCTAATGATTTTGGTAAAAATCATTAAGTTAAGGTGGATACACATCTTGTCATATGATCAAATGG
>NZ_JAEOHX010000018.1:0-68924 GCF_019366485.1 Escherichia sp. GZ89
CCAAGACGTTTCCCCATGCCGTAGCGCGGGTGGGTCAGCATATCCCACAGACACCAGGCCATGTTGTTGCTGTATGCTGGCTTAAACGTTCCGTCCCAGATACCGCTGTATTGCCGCGTCTGCGGGTTATAGTTCGACGGCACCTGCAGAATACGCCCGCGCAGATGATAATTACGGCTCACCTGCTGGCTGCCGAACTGCTCCGAATCCACCTGCACGCCGACCAGTGCCGTGTTCGGGTAGCACTGTTTCACATCGATGATTTCGGTGTATGACGACCAGAGCGTTTTGTTCTGCAGCTGGTCTGTGGTGCTGTCCGGCGTCATCCTGCGCATCCGGATATTAAACGGGCGCGGCGGCAGGTTATCCACCACCACCGAGGCCAGATACTGCGAGGTGGTTTTGCCCTTAATGGTGATGTCTTTTTCCGTCACCCAGCCACCGTTACGCTGTATCTGAACCAGCAGGCGGACTTCCGATGGATTCCTGTCCCCCTTTGAGGTGGTTTCCACCAGTGCCTGCACACCGAAGGTAAAGCGCAGACGGTCGATGTTTGCCGACGTGATGGTGCGGGTGATCGGCGTGTCATATTTCACTTCTGTACCCAGCACCGTCTCGGAGCCGGAGGATTCAAATCCCTCCGGCGGTGTCTGCTCCTGCTCACCGGCCCTGAACACCACCGTGACGCCGGATATATTGGTATTCCCCTCGCTGTCCAGCACCAGCGTACTGTTCAGCAGCACGCTTTTTAATCCATCCACCGGACCTTCAACCGGACCTTCGCTGATGGCATCAATCACACTCAGCAACTGCGTGGACTTCAGGTTGTCCTTCGCTTCGCGCGGGGTATGCCCCTTACTGCTGCCTTTACCCATTCCTCACGCTCCATAAACGACAAAACCGCCCGGAGGCGGTTTCACATAAAACATTTTTCATCAGCGACCAATCACCACAACCTGACCACCATCACCTTCATCTGCCGTGCTGATCTCCTGAGATACCACCCGCGACCCCACACGCATTTCACCGTACAGAACGGGCAGAACATTGCCCTGGGCAACCATGTTATCCAGTGACGAGAAATACGTGTTCTGTTTGCCGTTATCTGTACTGGCTGCCGTGGGCGTCCTGGCTTTCGGTGCCAGCATCTGCGCCACACCACCCAGGATCATACTGGCCCCTGCTGCATACATACCCGATACAGCCGCGGCCCCCAGCCAGCCCACAGGGTTCCACCATGCCACCGCAATCAGCGCCGCACCCAGCACCGCCTGAAACACACCGCCACTTTTGGCCCCCTCCAGACGCGGAACGATGTGGATCACGGCACCATTTGCCAGCGGCTCATTAAGACGGGCAGACAATTCGGTTTCACCTGCATCACGCCCGGCAATCCGTACCTGATACCAGCCGTCACTCAGTTTCTGACGAAACGCCGGGATCTGCATGGCCAGCGCCCGGATGGCTTCGGCCCCCGTTTTCACACGAAGGTCGATGCGGCGGCCAAATCGTTGTAAATTCCCGTAAAGGCAGATGCGTGCCATGCCCGGTGACGCCAGAGGGAGTGTGTGCGTCGCTGCCATTTGTCGGTATACCTCTCTCGTTTGCTCAGTTGTTCAGAAATATGGTGCAGCAGCTCGCCGTCGCCGCAGTAAATGGCGGCATGATTCGGCACCGATGAACCAAAACAGCACAGCAGCACATCGCCCGGCTGCGCCTCTGTCAGTGCGACACGGTAAAAACCAGTCGCCTCCATATTGTCAAGATAGAGATTCTGGCCGTTACGCCACCAGTCATCCCCGCGATAAAAATCCGGCATCTCAATTTCCGCCAGATGGTATGCATCCCGGAACAGCGTGTAACAGTCCGTCACCCCGTGCTCAAAGCGCCGCCCGGTAAGATGTGGCACACAGCGGAACTTGTGAATCGCCCCCCGGCAGACCAGCCACCACGGCAAATCACTCTGCACCTGCAGCCGCCGGTCGGCCTCACTCAGCCAGGGCAGACCACCGGGGTGGCTGTGGACCAGTGCCACAACCTCCCCCTGCATTTGTGCACGCAGCCAGTCCTCCGGCGACATCCGGAAATACGCCTCCGGCTCACCGGAGATATTCACGCAGGGAAAATATCTGTCCCCCTCCGGCGTTCTCACCACGAAGCCGCACGACTCCGCTGGCGCACATCGCCGGGCGTGCGCCAGAATCGCTGATTCTGTCTCTGTCATGGGTTTACTGCGAAAGTTTGTTAATGGAAAGGTAGCCGCCAAAATTGCCGACGTTATTGCGGAACTTGCAACCGCTCAGGCATTTGCTGCATTTATCCTTCGTGATATCGGACGTTGGCTGGTCATATTCATCCGCGACCGCCGGGCCATCATAACCGCACTCATCGCCGCGGTAGATCCAGGTGCAGGTGTTGGCCAGCATGATGCGCCCCGGAAAAACAGCACCATCCGTTTCCGTCGGTGTGGACAGCACAAAAGAGGCACTGACCGCGCTCAGTTCGCTGCACTGTTCGATGCGCCAGCGGCTGATCACCTCCTGCTCCGGATCGGCGTCACTGTTTCCGTTGACGAAGTTCACCGCATCCAGAAAACGGGCGTAAACCTTACGCCGGACCACCGTTCCGCCGACCAGACTCTGCAGATCTTCCGCCATCCCGGTGACCATGCCGTACAGATTAGAGACTTTAAGCGTTGGCCTTGCACTGGCTCCTTTGCCGTTCATCTCAAATCCGCTTCCCTGAATGGGATAAGCCTGATACTGCCGCCCCTGCCAGGTGACTGGTTCACCTTTTTCGTTCTGCTCATTACAGAAGAAATAACGATCTCCGCCGACCTCTGTCAGATCAATTTCCCAGAGCACGACCAGCGCGGATTGCTCCGTTTTAGTGCACTCATTGAGTGTTTCCTGCTGTATATCCTGCATCAGTGAGTGACCTCTTCAAAGGTACAGTTAAAATCGGTATACATGGTATTATCCGAAATGCTCCACTCCCTGCAGACAACCCGGACAGTCCTGTTGTGTTTTGGCGGACGCCACAAAAAAGCACGAATCCCGGCATGACGGGATAAAAAACTGTCCAGCGCGGCACGGGAATATTCATCTGTGACACGAAATACCGGTTTAAACGTTTTCAGATCCGCATTCAGACCACCAGCCCGTCGCTGTTCATATCCGTCACCAAACTTTACCGTAATAACTGATGGCTTTCGTGTCGTCTCCATCCCCTCACGGGGGATCCAGTTAAAAACTTCAGGCTCAGGCACTGTACAATCCTCCATCCCGACGCGATGACTGCATAATTGACACAACCCTGCTGTCGATCAGATCCACCAGTCCCCTGGCTGAGCGCGCATCTATCTCGCCATTGCTCCCTTGATTCTGAATGCTGATGTGATACACGGGAGAATAAACAAATCCACCGCCACCATTCACATTTCCAATGGCCCTGACCCCAAGAGAGCCGTCCGCTGCCCGTGTCAGTGGCATGATTGCTTCAGGCCCGGCCTCGCCCATCAACCCGGCACCTTTCGCAAAAGCAAAATACGTCGGTGTATCCACAATAGTGTTACTGTAAGCACTCAGATTTGCCGATGTATAAACACCACCTTTTGCGTTTGCCACTGCACCGGACAGCCAGTCGCCGACTGTACCAAGCCATCCTCCGGCACCGGACATGCTTTTGGAAAGTGACTTCAGCCCGTTAACGATGGCAGCGTTCATCAGAATTTTTGAAACTTCCTGGAGAATTGAACTCCCCCAGTTTCTCCAGTCCACAACATTTCCGGCCAGTGCATCGGAAATATTTGATACCAGCCCGTCCATAGTGGAAACGACAGCATCTGCCGCCTGCGAAGCATAATCAGTGGCACTGTCTGCCCAGTTCGTCAGCCCCTCCTGGAGTCCGGCATTCCAGTTACTGCGTAAAGCATCAGCCTTTGCATAATAATCCTGCTGATCGCTGAGACGCTCTTCCAGATATTTTTTATTCAGTTCTTTCTCCTGTTTCCACAGGGCTTCTTCAATTTCTCCGGCCTGATACTGTCTCAGCAGCTCGTTATTTTTCTGCTCAAACGCCTGCCGGATACTCCACATTTCCTGGAGTCGTTCACGCATCCGTGAGCCTTCACCATATCCCAGCAACTGCGCGTCGTCAGATGCCCGGGCGCTGGCATTACTGTCCGCCAGACTGCTTTCATACGCGGCAAGCTGCTCACGAATCTTTTTCTGGTCGATGAGTGCCGCATTCTGTAAAAGCGTTTTTTTCTGCGCTTCTGACAGGGTTGATAATTCGCCCTGACTGACCTGATATTTCATCTTAGCCAGTTCAGTATTCTGACCTGCCAGTGCTATTTGTTCTTTTTGCTGTTTAATCAGCCGTTTATAAATATCTTCTGTTTTTTCCGCTTCGGTCTTTTTATGCGCTTTGGGTTTATTTGCCTGGTTATTTCGCCAGGCATCCAGTGAGTTATTGATATAATTCTGTCTGGCTGTCTGATACGCCTCTCCCACAAAGCCGAGATCATCCGCAGCATAACCCAGGCGGGCACGCTCACGGGCTTCCCCCTTCAGGCGGGACAGAGCCAGTTCGCGCTCACTGTTATTCAGTGCGGTCTGCTGTTTATCATCCAAGGTTGCCTGTGGTAGCCGTAACGGTACATTCACCAGCCCCTGTCGCTGCTGAAGTAATTCATTACCGAGCCCGAGAAGGCGATTAAACTCGGTATGCTGCCCATTCATGATCAACAGGGACTGATACGCTTTGTTTTGTTCCGCGGCCTGTTGACGGATCAACGCCACCCGTCGCTCCTCCAGCCCGGCAAGCACATCCTGAATGGATTGCGCTTTGCCCTGCATTTGTGTGAGACGGGACTGTTCAACTGCCAGTTGATTTGTTGCTTCTGCAAGCCCTTCTGTGACAGTTTTTACCGACGTCATGTGGTTAATCATAAAACCGTTATCGGTTGTCCAGCCCGGGTTTGCCAGCACATACTGATAGCCAGCAATTTTTTCCTGTAAGGATTTAATCTTACTTTTCTGCTCGTCAATTAACCTATTTTGCTCATCAAGTGCCTGCCGCGTCTTTTCCTCATTATCTGACGCTTCAGGAAGCGACATTGCCGACGTTTTCTGGCGAATTTCGTCGATTGTTGCGGCATACTGGCGTGCAGATTCTCTGGCCTGCTCCTGATTCTGATACATCGTGTACCAGGCCGTCGCCCCCAGCATGACGAGTCCCGGCACACCACCAACCAACCCCAGCGCACCACTTAACAGACGACTCCCCACTGACGTGACAGTATTCAGCGTTGTCTGTGCCGCTGTTCTGGCCGCAATATTACGGGTAAGTGACGCCTGGGCAGCTGTCAGCTTCGCTTCTGCTGCGGCCTGCCTTTCGGTACCGCGAGCAGCAACAACCGCCTGTTGCGCACGATAAACCGCCGCACGCGCCCTGGCGGTTGCTATCTGTGTCCCCCGAAGTTGCGCTTCAGCAAGAGCCACTTCGTTTCTGGCTGCAGTAATTAATCCGGCAGTTGCAGATCCAGCAGACGACGCCATATTGCCAAAATATCGGGCTACCCCGACGGCAACCAGTGCGCCAGCTGCAGCAGCCACGGTATCCATATTGTCTGCAACACCATTCAACACCCCGGTGAGTGTCTTTGTCACTCCGCTTGCCTCGTTCGCACCACCAACCCAGGCCATAAAGGCGTTTTCAACTTTGGTTGCAGAGGATGAAACAGTATCAGGCATTGCTGCATATTCATCACGCAACGCCCCAAGCTGACTAATCAGTGCAGGAACAACCTTATCGGCGGTCAGTTTTCCGTTATCCGCCATGGCCTTCAGATCCTTACGGGCAACACCCATTCCCGCAGCCAGCGCACGAATAACACGATCGCCGTTCTCATTCACAGAGTTAAATTCTTCACCGCGCAGCACTCCCTGCGCCAGTGCCTGACTGAACTGCGTGATCACCGAACTGGCTTCTGCTGTACTGGCACCGGATAATTTCAGGCCCGTGGAGATCGCCTCGGTGACTTTCAGTACCTCCTCAGAACTGTAGCCATACTCCCGCATGGAAGCTGCAGAGCGGGCAAAAAGGCTGGCGTTATCAGAAAACGCCGTTCCCGTTCTCTGGCTGATTGCCATTAATTCACGTTGTGATACCTGAAAATCATCACTGGACTGTGAAGCCTGCTTCAGACGGGCATTTACTGAATTCCACTCATCGGCGAGAGAAATAAGATGACCGGTAGCAAAAGCTCCGACAAATGCCCCCGCCATATTCAGTGCCGAAGATTTAGCTGTATTTATCTGATCCGTCACTTCTGCCAGTGCACGCCGCATTTCACGGGATGCAGCAGCGGACTGCCGGCCTCCGTTCTGCATGGTACGGTAGTAATCCTGCCCCATACGCGAAGCCCGGGAGATCTCTGACTGGAATGACCGGGAATTTGCCGAGATTTTAATAATCAGTTCACGTAATGTCGCCACACTCATTCTCCGGACGAAAAAAACCGCCGAAGCGGTTATGTTGACTCACTGAGACACTATTAAAAGCGCGTTTTCCAGTCCGGCAAATGGATCTGAGACGCCTTCTGTCTGCTCTTGTTCCCACTGAAGAAGCGCATCATTCAGTGGGACTTTGACACCCTGCGCACCGTAAACCGCAGAAACTATCTGGGCAGCCCGGATATCAGCCCGCTCGTCACCCAGCGGGCTGAACCTGTCAAATTCTGCCCACATCATGATTTCTGATGCGGACATTTCCCGGCGTAACTCTGACAATGTGCGCCCCATCCTGAGCGCCAGCATCATCAGAAAACGCATCCCCGGAAGCGCTACTTTTTTTTAACCTCGCCGGCATCACTGATCAGTTCCAGAGACTGCCGAAGAAGCCGCGCATGCACCGGGCCATACACGGCAATCACCTGTTCACGATCATCCTCTGAAAATACAGGTTGCAGTCCGGTATCACACAGAACATCAATGAACAGTTCAACATCTGCCTCCAGATTTCGGCGGGCGCGCTCCGCAACGGATAACGGTGTCTCATCATCTTTTGCTTTAACGATCTCCTGCCAGCGCAACCAGGCTTCTGCAGAAGGTTCCCGTAATACAACCGTTGCCCCTTCCCATTCAGGCACATCAACAGTTTTATGGCGAAACCCCGACATCGTTGCCAGTGCCAGATTGCGGATATTTTTAGTCATCACATCTATCCTCATTAACTGACGGTAACAGTGCAGGAAGTGGAGGTCACCTTGTTAACAGGGCTTGCTGAATCAGAAATCTCGCAGGTATACGCACCGGCATCACCTGATGCTGCTGATGCCTTACTGAATGTTGCCGCCGTCTGTCCGGAAACAGGAGAACTACCTTTCTTCCAGACATAAGAATAAGGCGGCACACCACCGGCAGCCTCAACCACCATTTCGAGTTTCGCTCCGGCAGAAACCTGCAGCGTGCTGTTTAAATCGACCTTCACTTTCAGCGGCTCTGTCGTCAGCACAGGTTTACCTTTCAGGCGCAGGGAAAACGTTGCAGCCACAACACCATTAGTTCCTGCAGACCAGGTATGCTGACGCACCTCTGCCATAAAGGTAAATCCGTTGCCTGACGGAAAAATAACTTTAAAGCCATACGTGGTGTCATTGTCATAGGCACTGCGCAACGCGTTCTGGGCAGCATTGAGGTAAAAGTTGCCTGACATGGAAATCTCTGACGCGGCACCAAGGCCGTTAATATTTTCCTGCTCAACAGAACACAGCGTGGTGACATCAATATCCTGCTTTTGTCCTGCGGTAAACTGCACCTCTTTGATTGTACAGCTCAGGCCAAGATAGCTGGCAGAATCCAGGGTTTCTGCTGTTACCGGTGCAGACGAAATCATAATTTTCGTCAGTTGCGAACGCTCAAAATTAGAGGACATACTCGTCTCCTGAAAATAAAAAACCCGCCAGCGGCGGGTGGGTAAAATCATTAACGACCTCAGGCTATTACCTGAAATTCAAGCGTGGCTCTGCTCAGACGGGAATCAGGATCATAACCCTGAGTTTTAGAAATAACGGAGGGTGCAAGTTGCCTTACCGCATCAAGCGCCTGCTCACGGATATCATCTGCGTCATCAGGTACTGTTGCCCAGACATCGATCTGCACGGTAATTCTGGATTCAGCCTGACCATCAAGCACATCAGACGCAGTGTCAGACACCACAGAAAATACCAGCCATGGCGGAGATACCGCAGGCTTTCCCTCCGTCAGCGGGACCACATAAGGATAAACCTGTCCTCCGGCCAGTTGAGACAGCAGGGAATACAGTGTGGTCTCTCTCATTTACTTAAGACCTCATCAATAGCCTGATTCATTCGCTGTATGGCAATCTGTGCTGCCAGTTCCTCTGTCGTATCGAAAGCCGGGCGAATGAACGGATGCGCGGGCATGTTTATCGTTCCCAGCTCCACAAAGCGCCAGTAAAACGCATTTCGGGGATCACTGGCTTTCATGCTGTTATCACTGTTTCCGGTTCGCAGGTTCCGTCCACGAATGTGGACACCCGAGATAATTTCCCCCCGACGCTTTGAACGCTGAGTGAGAACAACCACATTTTTCTTCAGTTTCCCGGTTCGCTCCGGCGCACGTTCAACAACTGCATCCCGCATAACTTCAGCACCGGCACGGGTGGCATCGCGCAGTACCTTATTGTTTTCTGCCCTGCTGAGCGTCTCCAGATCCCGTGCAATATCCGCCAGACCTGAAAAATCAAGACTGAAATCCATCACACATTCCCCTTCTGAGAACAGAGTATCTCAAGCCGTGTGGCACGAGCATCCGGTATCGGCGGACCGTCTATACTCAGAATCGCGCCTTTGAATGCACCAGTCAGCACTTTCAGACATGAAGTTGCTGTTACATCTCGCCGGAATCTCATCCAGACCCTCACTGTAGCCTGAGCAGTTTCTGCGCCTCCGGATATTCTCTCCCTGCCACTGATCCCCTTAACTTCTGCCCATATGGTTGCCCCCTCCGTCATTGTTTCCACAGGGTGCCCTGACGGAGACCGAACGGTGGTGGCATTCAGAATAACCACACGATCACGTAATCTTCCTGCCTGCATGAATCCTCCTATGTTCCGGGATGAAATCGATACATCCGCAGTCCGGTATAGAAAAAATCAGGCACTGCATCCTGCATTTCCCTGTTCTCGTACCAGTAGCCAACCAGTTGCATAAGACGCAGTTTTATCAGAGGTGTTATTACAAGCCCGGTCGTATCCTGCTCAGAAACAGTTTCATCGTAAAGCGTCCGGTTTAAAAACTTTTCAGCCTCTTCCCTGGCAGCAGCCAGATACATCATAAGAAGAGAATTCTCCTGTTCATTGTCATCATCAATCCGGCACTGAACACGAAGCTCTTCCAGAGTGGGCATCATTTGGGCAACCTCTATGAATGCTGTTTTTTAGACTTATCAGCCCCCCGCGCAACAGGTGTTCTCTTATCAGAGACAATCCCAGCTGCAGTGGCAATTTCGCGTACCCGTTCGGGTAATTCTTTATCTTCATACTCACCGGCCCGAATAATCTCAACACGCATACCGTCCGGTGACCATTTCAGATCTTGTTTCAGGATCATGATTCTTTCACCTGTCAGAACAGGGGGCGCACTTCTGCGCCCCCTGAATGATTACGCCGCTGCAATCTTCAGCAGTTTGATGGCCTGCGAATCGACCAGCATGCCGCCGGTGCGCTTGGTGGTATAAAAACCGACAAACGGTTTATTGGTGTACGGGTCACGCAGAATGCGGGTACCGATACGGTCAACGATGGTGTAACCCCGTTTGAAGTTACCAAATGCAATGGCTTTCGCATCAGCGGCAATATCCGGCATCTGTTCGTTTTCAGCGATAGCGTAACCCGCCAGAGAGGACGGCTGCCCCAGCTCCAGCCCCGGACGCCACAGATAGTTACCCTCACTGTCTTTCAGCAGACGGATGGCAAACAGACTGTTGTTGTTCATCATGAACTTCGCGCCAGTGCGGTGTGCCTTACGCAGCGTGTAAATCAGTTTGATAATGGCATCTGCGGTCACCGCCGTCGCTTCGCCGGATACAATATGCTGAAGTTTGCCGAACGCCCGGACCTTGTCTGTTTCATCCGTGGACTCATACGCCAGGAACCCTTTCGGCTTCTTGGTACCATCGCCGGTGGTAAAGGCAATTTCTTCCTGTTCGGCAAATTCGGTTGCCAGCTCGCTGTTGATCCATGCTTCCACGTTGAAAAAGGCATCATCCAGCATTTTCTGGGTGGCCTGCGGGTTACCGTAGATTTCCCCCATGAAAGGTTCAATCAGGCCCAGTTTTGAGGTGGCAGTCTGGGAGCGCGCGTCAGTCTCGCCAACCCATCCGGAAGCCGTGCCGCCCAGATTCACCAGTTTTTTGTAGTCGGAACCACCAACGCTGATCACCGTGGCTTCCTGGCGCATCACCACTTCATCTTTCAGCAGGGTGAGAATGTTGCGATCCAGTGCTTCCGGCACGGCATAGCCGCCGTCTTCATCGGTGCCCACCTGTAATGCCTTGCGCTCCAGATCGCGCAGACCATCTTCACGGCCTTTACGCAGGAAGCCCACAAACGCTTCTTTATGCTCGGTGGCCAGTTTATTTTGCGCACCACCTGCCGGACGTTTCAGCTCAAGCAGCTCTTTTTCAAGATCGCTTTTGAGGTTTTCCAGCTCGCTGAGTTTCCCGTTCAGGGTTTCCACCTGCCCGGCAAGTTTGCCTTTTTCCTGCTCAATCGCATCCACGCGCTTGTCGTTCTTTGCTTTGAAGTCGTCAAACTTCTGCTGCAGCTCCTGCGCGACCTGTTCGACATCTTTAATATCAACCGCCATCGTATTTCTCCTGATTAGAAGTTTAGATTTTTCAGTGCATTCAGTGCAGAGCCCACATCCTCAGCGTCGCGCAGGGACAGTGCGCCATAGCCCCCGGCCATGAATGCTTTGGCCTGGGTACGGGAGAGTCCGACATCACGCAGGACTCTTTCGATTTTTTTCTGTTCGGGGATTTCCCCGCGGGCCAGTGCGTTCTTGACGTCGCTGATCCGCGCCTCGTCGTTAGACGGGAACGTCACCAGGCTGACTTCCCAGAGGTCGATTTCTTTCAGCAGAAAGGCTTCTTTGCTCCGGTCGTATTCCCAGTCTTTCAGGACGTACCCAATAGAAAGGCCGGTTAACGAACCGGCCTTCATGTGTGCATGTGCGCGTTTTGCGAGGGGATCATCATCAATAAGCAACCGTCCCCTGACGTAAAGCCCGACATCGTCTTCCTTCATTTCGGTGTAAACACCGATGGGTTCATCCATGCGGTGCTGCCAGAGCAGCGCAGGTAACGCTTTTCTGTCACTCCACGCCCGCAGGGAAGCAGCAAATGCCCCGGACATCACCACATCATCGTGGCTGTCCTTTACACCAAAGACGGAGCCATACCCTTCAAACTCACCGGAGTCACTGACAGATTTCAGACTCAGCGGTACATCAAGACGTTGTTTCGTCTGCATTGGCGTTATCCTTCTGCTTACCGGCTTTACTGCCATCGGAGGGTTTCGTGGTCATGTTCATCGGTGTGAGATAGACATCACCACCGGGACGCGGATTCATATCTTCCAGGTCGCGGCAGTCATTGGGAGAGTAAATTCCCCAGTTGATCCCGGTGGCGTAGGCTTCAAAACGGGACTTCATATCCCCGCGCAGTAACGCCCCGGCGTTAAATTTGGCGTAATAAACGCCCTGCTTACTTTTTCGTACCAGTCCGGTGTTGATCCGCTGTTCGATGCGGGTCAGATACGGCACCAGTGAATAGTTGATAAATCCCAGCCCCAGCTCTTCGATATTGTTGAAGGTGGCGCGATCGGTGTTCTGCACCATGTGCAACGGCACCCGGAACAGACGACAGATTTCTTCAAGCTGAAACTTGCGGGTTTCCAGGAACTGGCTGTCCTCGGCGTTCAGCGCCATCGACTTCCAGTCCAGCCCCATCTCAAGGATCATCGGGCGGTGAGCATTGCCAAGCCCGGTGTGACGCTCCTCAAAATCTTTCTTCAGGCGCTCATAAGCCTGATCCGACAGCGTCTGTTCTGTACGCAACACACCGGACGTCACCGCACCATTGCTGAACAGTCTGGCCCCGTGCTCTTCGGTCGCTGCTGCCAGCGATATTGCCTCGCGGGCATAGGCGATGGGATTCAGTCCCACCAGACCGTCCAGCGTCAGCGTGCGCACATGCCAGATATCCTCCTGGCTCAGTACATCCGTGGAACCGTCCGGGAATGTGACCTGATAGACCGGCTCCCAGCGACTGTTAAGCTTCGGTACCACACAGCCGGGATCGACGGGCAGCAGTTCAGCCACTTCGCCAAATGCTTTCACTTTGTAGGCGTAAAAGTTTCCCCTCAGGCACAGACAGGTGACCACCAGCTCCCAGAACTCCTGCGGCGTCATATAGCCATTGGGATGCGTGGAGATCAGCTTATGCAGACGTTCGCCGGTGGCTCTCTGTTTCAGGCTGCCGTTCAGGTGATACAGATTGCAGGGCAACATCCCGACCGACTCTGCCAGCACTCTGACGCAGGAAAAAACCGCCGTCAGTCGCATGGCCCGCTGACTGCTGATCTGCTTTCCGGTATAGGTGTCGTAAGACAACCCGATGGCATCCGCCAGCTCTGCTGGCGTGGTCACCGGCGCGTCACTTTTTCGTTGAAATAATCCCGAAAAGAACACTATTTACCTCCGCCGACAGACGGCTGTGTTCGGTCGAGATATCGCGCCACCAGCCACGACCAGAACAGGCACAGCACCCCGGCAACAACAAAACCCGCCGGGGGATAAATCAGCCAGGCACCATACGCCAGCAAAAGCGCACCCAGCACGCCCACCAGTGGCGCGAGAATTATCAGAAACATAATGACCTCGGTTAAAGCGAACGGATGCCCACGCTGACCAGATGTTCAGACAGATCCAGCTCCGGTTCACCACCATTGACCAGCATCCGGCTCATTGCTGTAAACATCGCAACAGGGCCGTCGATTTTGGCTTCCAGCGTGGATTTATTCGGGAAGATATTGTCGTTTTTGTCCGGTTTTACCGTAACGTTAGACATCATCCAGTTCATGACCGGATGATTGCTGTGATGGAAACGCCCGGCATAGACCAGTGATTCCGTTTCCTTCATGGCCTCTGACAGATTACGAACCGTCTGCGGAACCTCCACCAGCGGTATCCCTTCTTCAGCCAGTGCCAGGCTGAACTGCATCGCGCTCCACGGGTCAAATCCCAGTTCCCTGAGGTTTTCACCACCAATCCATTCCAGTAAGTCACTTTTTATCTGAGCATGATCGATAACATCACCATCCGTCAGAATCAGCTTATCCATCTCCGCCCACTTCCGGTAAAGTTCTGCCTGCTGCCGCGAGCATCGTTCCAGCCGTCCTTCCGGAAGCCAGAATTTAAAATCGGCATGAACATGCCCGTTATCCGTTCGCCAGAGTTTTGCCGCCGCACAGATATCAATCTTATGAGCAAGGTCAACGCCGACCCACATGGGATACGTTTTCAGCTCATGTCGTGGGGCAATGTATTCGCACTTCTCCCACTTAATCATGTCCATCCAGGCAGACTCTGCTGTTACCCACACATTCATGTGTTTGGTAAAAAAATTCACCCGCGCAGAGACCTGTTCTTTCGCTTTTTTCGCCAGGCGACGCAGATCATCCCAGCGTTTACAGATGCCCAGGCCGGGATTCGCTTTCTGCCAGACCGTTTCATCAAACGGATCATCTCCCTCATCGAGGGTGTAAATAATCGCAAAGTAGGAGTCGTCTTTTACAGCGCCCTCCACATCGCTGTTATAGCCACGCAATACCTTGATGGCGTAATCACGCTGCTCGTAACAAATCCCTTCCTTGTTAAACCCTGCCGTGGTGATACCAAATAACAGGGACTGCAGGCGAGCACCGGTTGCCGTTTCCAGAACGTCCCACACGTCGCGGGTTTTATGTGCATGCAGCTCATCAATAATGGCGCAGTGGATGTTCAGACCATCCAGGTTGTTTGCATCCGAGGAAAGCGGTTCAAATTTTGATGCGCTCTGCTCCTGGTAAATCGCCAGCTTGTTGAAATCAAACAACCGCCCGAGTGTCGACCGGGCTTTTCTGACCATATTTTTGGCGTCTTCAAACACAATTCTGGCCTGGTCACGCGTGGTGGCGGCTGAATACACCTCAGCACCGCCTTCACCATCTGCCCCCGTCATATACAGGCCGATACCCGATGACAGAGTTGATTTTGCGTTTTTACGGGCGACTTCGTTGTACGCCGTCCGGAACCGGCGCACCATCACCGGACGTCCGCTGCCATCGCTGCGCATGACAACTTCCCCGGTCTCTTCATTCACCAGCGGAATGACAAAACCAAAAATATTAATGAGGATAAATACATGCCAGTCCATCAGTTCAATGGGCTGGCCTGCCAGCGCCCCTTTTACATGAGGCACAAATTTGTAGAAATTCAGGATGTGCTGCGCACGGGGTTCACTGAAATAAATCCCCCGCTCTTCGCCGTACTTCAGATCATCAAGAAAACGCTGGCAGGCCAGGCGGACAAATTCGCCAGCAACAATTTCTCCTGCAACAACACGTTCGGCGTAGCGGATCCCGTCAGCCACTTTTGCCATCAGTCTCTCGCTTTTAAAAGCTCCGCCAGCGGATCAACATCATCCGGTCCGGCGATATTTACTTTAGCCCGGCTTGCCGGTGACATACCAAACTCTGCAAGCATTGCCCGGATCCGCTTCCAGGCATCCGCTTTCATTGCCGCCGCGGGGTGCGCCTTAATCAGTACATCACCGCTCTGCGTTTCCGTGCGGTAGGTATACCCCTCAACATCGAGTGTTTCGCAGTGATGCCGATATTCGGTGTAGGCTTCCACCAGCAACTCGAGCGCACGCGCATCAAGCTGAGAAATGATCCCTTCCGCATTCAGCTCTTCCGCCATTCGCCTGAACCAGTACTTCCCCTGAGCCCCTAAATGCTGCGGAATTTTAGGAAGACCTTTTTCATCCTTTTTAGCGGTTTTTTTGTGGTCTTTAACGGGGCGCTTTGAGGGGTTGCCTCGAATCAAATGCAGGCGTGGCGGGGTTTTCGGAGGTCCTGACATAATCGGTCTTACCTATCAATCGTTTGTTCACATTTCCAAAAAAAAGTTTTCGAACCTGCGGCGATGTGAGGAAGGGTCAGGCGGCGGTACTGAGCAGCCAGGGCTGCAGAGATTTGACCCTCCCCTCCCCTGCAGATGGGAACTGTTATCAGTTGATACGTTCGCGCGCAGTTTTTGCTTTATGGCAGGGCCAGCACAGACTCTGCAGATTACTGTCTGCATCCGTGCCACCATGAGCTTTCGGAATAATGTGGTCCACAGTTCTGGCTTCAACGGCTCTCCCGTTGCGCAGGCAGTTCTGACACAGATGATTATCACGCTTCAGTATGCGCGCACGTATGGCATCCCATTTCGAGCCATAGCCACGCTGGTGGCGACTTAATCCGCGTTGATGCTGTGCCCATCCTTCGCCACGATGTTTATCGCAGTAACCAGAACTGTCTGTGGTTGTACCTGCACATCCACGTTTACGGCAGGCGCGTGGGATTAGTGCTGGCATGTTTCGCCCTTATATAAATCAAAAGTGACCTGCATTGAGTATCTCCATGAAATGGATTTGCAGCTGATATGAGCCAGATCAATAGACTTCATGAGCTAACGGGTGTAGATATTACTTTTTACTTCAGAGGGTTAACTCATGGATATTAAGGATAAAATCAATACCATTTTGTTATGTGACATTGCCATCCACCTAGGTATCGAAACTGATATTGATCCACAGCTTGTAAAATATGCTGTGTCATCTGGTAATGATTGGGTTATGAAGGCCGAATATTCACATTTGGATGTTGATGAACCAAGTAAAGAAGATCGTGATTTTGTTACTGCTGTATTGAATATGTACCGCGGACTTTCCAATGCTTTCAGGAAACTTAGTGATGACGAGCAAAAAGAATTAGTCCGTGACCATCATCTAAAAATACATGATGGGGAAATTCAGCTCCCAGGTTTCGACGGTAATAATGAATGCGATTACTTCAGTATCATTGAGGCGTATCAGAAAATTGATCGCTTCCCCGAACAGAAACAGCCCATTGCCAATACTCATTCACGTACAGAACATCTCTATAACGCAATGCTTGATGAGTTTAAGAAAATTGACGCTGTAAATCGAAGCTGGGATTTATCAAAGGAAGAACTGGCATCCATTCTTTCCACAGCTCCACGCAGTTTCTAAGTGCTTTAGGCGGGTTTCCAACCCGCTTTATTATGCTCGTATAAAAAAGGAATCTCCCAAATTAACCAGCACGGATTTCTTTTCCTCAATGTGGCGGTCAAGTTCAGCAACTGCATGTGGGCGTATAGCCTCAATAAAGGCATTATCTTAATAGGCAGACTGGATTGTCACACCAAGCCCAGCGCCACTTTCTAGTATACCTTTCTGTCGCTGTAGCTCTTTCATCTCGTTATAGATGTAATGCGCGTTACTTAAGTTCTCTGCGTTCATGCCCCGCTTTCTTCCTGCAGTTAGCCTGCACTGATTTGTTATGCGCCAATATGTCCCGCTTCGTCTGTTTATCCAGCACGGTAATATCGTGCTCTGTTAGGTAGATGATGTTCACCCAGTCACAGGTCGTGTCCGTTACTTCAGGCTTTGCGGGTATAGCTTTCGCGCAACTCGTGGTCAACATCGTCATCAGAAAGATGGTTAACAGTCTGCTGTACATCCCTAGCCCCTTTTATTGTCTCTACCCTGCGTTTGGCGACCGCTTCAATAGCCGCTGCACGTTCTTCCGTACGTTGCTGGTCTGCTTTTGTTTCAGCGATTCTGGTACCGCGTGATTTGCCCAGACCAAAAGCACCAGCAATTGCTGCCAGTGCAGCAAGAACTAAGCCAATAATCATTTCAAGTCCCATAGTGACCTCACACCAGTGCGGCTTTAGCTTTGGCGTAACGTTCACGACGGTCTTTAATGCCGTTCTGCCCGCCATTAATAATCTGCGTGACGCGCTCCAGCTCTCCCGAGTAAAGGAGACAACCACGTAACGTGAAAAACCAAGCAGCAGAACGGGCAGCATGCTTCTCCTGCGTCAGCAACTCTGGTGTACCGATTAGATCAAGCTTCAGCGCCGTACCGCATTTGGCGTAGTTCTCCCGGCCGGTGATTTGAAGCAGGCCACGACCACGATATTTCCAGCCATCCCCTTGGCAGTTATTCCCCAAGCGGTTACCGTAAACCAAATTGGCTATTTGCTGCTGGTGCGCTATCTGCCTACCATCGATACGTCCCAACATTTCACACTGATACGGAGTCAGGCGTTTACCAAAGGTTTTCTTCAGCCCCTCTACCGAATAGTTAAAGCTCTCCACCAGCGAGGTAAAACCGGCCGATTCGTGCCCAACTTGTGCAATGAACATGGCCTGATCGTTAACTGCTGTGATTCCAAACTCTTTCAATGCCGCATCAATGTGCGGAAACCAGCGCGCAGAAAGCCCGGCGCTGATACCAGCCGCCTGCTGAAATTGTGATTGGTTCATTAGCGCCTCAGATGATCAACCAGACGTGCCACGTTGCCTCTGACGGCTACCAGCACAGAGAGGAAAATAATGTTGGCCCCGATAGTGCCCCATGATGAGTACGGGTAAATACCGCACAGATACGCCAGCGGAATGGCACTGTACATGACCGTAAGCAGCCACGCTAAACGAGATATCCACGGCCGATGTCGCGAGTCGCCGCGACGGTAAAACATCAGGGTTAACACTACCCCAGCACAAAGCAATGCATTAAAAGTTGCCGACAGGTCATTTTGTACCACCTGAACCTCCCCGGCGCGTTATGAGCGCCACCAGCGAACCGATATCCTGGTTATTCAGAAACGTCAGGATTTTAACGGCTAAAGCAGAGACGATTACGGCACCAATAGCATCCAGAGGTTTATCACTGTATCCGGTCAAATTCGCCAGTTTGGAACCAACTAACCCAGAACACAAAACCCCAGCGATATATGACACTATGAAATATGCCAGTCGGCGCGTTGCCGTCAGCTCTGCAGTTGTCGCTATGTAGAAAACAGCTCCTGCAAATGCGCCAAATACAACACCATAATCCGTACCTGTAAACAGGCCATAAATACTGACTCCCGTTAGAACTCCTCCGGCTAACCCAGTACCGGAAATAGGATCGGACATTAAGCCACCTCTTATGACTGCGGGTTCTCTGAGAAAAAAATGTAAGGAGAGGAATGGAGCTCAGACTCACCCCCTTATACCAAAGGGGAAGTGAAAGTGATTCCCAGCTCCTGAAATGCAAAAGCCCCCATTGGGAGCCTTCGAAGTGGAGAAACTCTAGCTAATTTTATTTTGTTGGTTTAGGGCCCAATGTAAATTTTGATTTAGTTCCTTTTCTTAACCGTTTAACATCAGGGAAAATATCCACCAACCGTTCAGTACACTTAATCAAAGATTCAGTACATAGCAACATACCCATTATTATATATCCAAAATCGAACTTGTTAAAACAACCAGTCCCTCTCCCATTCGGTTCCATTTTGTAATATGACATAGGGAGTATGTGTGTGTAATGCGATAGAAAATCAAACATCACTTTAAACGATTTTGGGTCTTTCCCTAGTTTAATCAATAAATCGTCTCTATTAGGAATTGTTAAAGCCTTGCCTGACAAGCAACGTTTCCTAGTACCACTATCAAGTGATAAAAAAGCAGGGTTTTTATTGAGTCTTTCCGCAATTATACTCTGTTGCTCATTATAAAACTCTAATGCTTCTGTATTATCACTTTGCGTGAATAATTCTATCCTTTTTACACAATCATTCATGTGCATAACATTTAGCTTTGCTGACCAAGCCTCTTCTGAATCTGGTGCTTCAGACAAATACATAAACAGAAGTTCAGCTTCAAGGATCGCCCTGACATGAGATGCTATAGAAGCAAAATCCCAGAAATCGTAATCTCGCTTAGCCCATCTGGACTTAGGAACATTAGAAATCATAATCGAAGCATGAATGCAAATTCGTGCAAATATATATGTTGACCAACCTTGATAAGCCTCAGCCATTCGCACACCTACTCCCTGACTTACCGCATTGGCTTCACAAACAGCTTTATCAAACTCCCTAAGAACATGGTGGAAGTCATCAATTGTAAAATCATTACGTTCGAGTGGATTCTCTAAGTTTTCTGCCTTATCTGATTTCATGTTGCAATGGTCCAAAAAGTAATTAAACGCATGCATTGTAATACAAAAAAACCCGCTTATCGGCGGGTTTTGCTTACTTTGTCATCGCATACAAAATCGGCAAAATATCAGATTTACACAAAATGTACGCGATTTAATTGACTTTTGCAATATCTCGTCGTGAAAAGATCGCTTTTTGTTGCGATCTCTTTTTCACGGTGGAAATCAAGGATTCTGTATCGAGATTCTTAAAAATGTCGCACATCTCACGCCAGTAGTTCGCATAATTATGGCTCCAGTTGTCTGGCTTAACTCCACACAGTCTGGCAAGCTCCTGCCGCTGATAGACCTCACTCCCGGTAACCCATCCTCTGACATCCTGTGCCGCCAGCCATATCAACTTCTTCACACGCTCCAGCGTTTTTCCTGCAATTTTTCTGGTACCAGACTGGGTTTTAAATTCATTCCACACCCACTGCGTTATCGCGATCTGATGCTCCCAGCAAATGTTTCCGCCGTAACACCACAACAACCAGGCTTTATGATGCTCTTCAAGAGACAGAACAGCCCGCCGCCACGATGATGTCGAAAACTCAACCGGACTGACCAGAGGAATTGACGTCCCCTTCGCCAGCGATTGCTTTCCCGGGATTGGTGGATTATCCCGCGTTATCATTTTTCCAGTCACTTCATCGCGGTACCGGATTTTTTTTCGCCTGTAACGCCCTGTATCGAACATGGCATTCTCCTGCCAGGCTTCAAGCTGACCTTTTGTTGCCCCACTCAAATCAGCGGTGGCGATAATGAGCTGCTCACGCACAAACTGTAAATACTGGTTATTCATGCGCACTCCAGTTCTGTGATTTTTATCCCCAGCCGACCACCAGGAACAGGCAGTCCGCGCACAATATTGATTTCATCAAACTGCTCGTCGTCTATGAGAAGTCCGGCATGCGTCAGCGCATCCAGTGGTGCCTTCAGGATATTGTCCAGGTCGCGGCGGCGCTTATCCGGTGGCTCTGCAATAATTTTTATTGCCAGCCTTCCGGACAGGTTTAATTTCAACCGCTGCTGGCGAACAATTAGTGCCACATCACGGCGATAACGCTCACCGACTTTTGATACAAAATATGTGTTGCCACGACGTCGCCAGTAAGTATTCACCGTCGGCGGATAAGGCAAAACAAACTCTATACGCATCAGTAACCTCTTTTACCCGAGCACGCCGGTTGCAAAGGCGTGATCAAGAAAACGAAAAATTAAATCAACCTGGGAACCATGCTTTTCTTCGAACGCCAGCGGATCCGCATGAAGTTCGTTGTGATGTTCCCGGCACAACGGTAGCGTGAAAATATCGTGGGCCTTTGTTCCCATCCCTCCCTGACCGTGACCAATCAGGTGATGGGGATCGTCGGCTGGCTGACCACAACACGCACACGGCTGTGTCTTCACCCAGCGCGTATATTTCTCATTTACCCAACGGCGACGTTTAGGTCGCCTCATGAAAGATTCCGGAGACTCCGGATCAACAGCAATGCTGACCACCGTCTTTTCCTGTGGCGGGTTTTGCTGGTGGGCGTGAGGCAGCGGCGCAAGATTTTTTGTGCGCTGCTTCAGTATGCTGGTGGCGGTCTGCTCTCCCGGTACGATGTCGCTTTCACGGTACATTGAACGGATTTTTTCCGCACGCAACCCCAGCGAACGACGTAATACCGCTTCCGGTAGCGCGTCCGCCACCTGATTGCGGACCGCCCACCAGGATAATTCAGCCAGAGATAATTCACGCTCCTGCGTACCGCTTATTGCGTGACCGATGACGTCAATCATCCATGCTGACAGGTTTTGATGAGCAAGTTGCCCGAGTGATTCGGATGTCTGGTCACGCAGCTGGTTGTCGCAGTGCCAGCACAACACCATTGCGCCGGTACCATAACGGTGAATGACGGTTTCGCTGTGATGATAATCGCCGTGTGGCCACTGGCAGGATTTAATATGGCGCAACAGCCAGTCAGACAATGCACCAGCACCACCAGCAGCACGAATCACCCGCTCATCGCTGAAAAATGGCAGTAATGATTTATCCTCCGCCAGCGGCTGGCGAACGGCAGGGACGACTCCGGACGGCAGACCGCGCATGCTTTTCGGTTCAGGCTCCACCAGCACTCGAGGGTTATGAAATACTTGCATGGATTCACGGCCCGGCCTAAGGACCACCAGCCCAAGTTCCGGTACCAGAACAGGTCGAAGTAATATCCGCACGTTACCTCCAGATCCGTTGCTGGTATGTGCGGGATGGGCGCGGTGGGCGTTCGGAATAAGGGAGCCTGACATAGATTATCCAGTGACGATAATCGAGGCTGAGGGCTTTCTTAACCTCGTATCCGCGCCTGCGGTAACACTGAATTATCCATTCCGCCTGCTCTTCAGTGCATGGAGGATGCTGGAACCAGTCTGATTTGAATACGTGAAAACGCCGTCCGCGCCTGCTGGCAAAGACGGCAGAATCATTAGAATTGTGTAATTTGGTATCGTGCGCCATCGGTTGTCTCTGCTGGCGCAGCAGGTGCCAGTTGTTCAGGCTGGCGTGCGTATTGTAAACCAGAATGCCAGAAAAAAACAAAACCCGCCGAAGCAGGTATGCTAAAACAAACTGAAGGTAATATGCCGGACTTGTAAAGGAACGATAGAATAATTATCGGATTAAATCCTGACTCAATCCATAGGGTTTACAGCGTTTTCACTAATAATTTACCGTCCCGCTATACATTACTGCCCAGTTTTAACGAAGTTTTTAAAGGAAACAACTGCCTGATAGGGGTTTGGTTGACAGCCAAACATATTATCGCAAAAAGGCTTGATGAAAATTCTTGAGGATCCATCTTCATTTGGCATTTTACTCACTTGATAAGCGAGGAATGGACTATTTGGAGAGGGATTATAAGTGGAAATTAGCGTGTCTGTCGCCGTTTGAATTTTCCATGAGGAATTATTAGCCAACCAGAATTGCGCTCGTTTCCAATAAAAGTCACATTGCTTTTCATCATTACATGTTAGTGGCTTCATTGCTTCTGCTTTCAACGCTGGATCGACCTTTGCTGCACACCCTCCCAACATTACTGTTGCAATCATTACACCTGCGACTAAAACAAGTTTCTTCATCTCCCTGCCCCATCAATAAAAGTTCGGTTCTCTAATAACTAGAGTTAATCAACGGAAAAAACGCCGAAGCGGGTTAAGTGCGGGTGCGTTGAGGATGCCTGACACATCAGAGGTGGCGAGGGATTTCTCCCCCGCCTGGTCTCTTACTCCTCAGGTTCGTAAGCTGTGAAGACAGCGACCTCCGTCTGGCCGGTTCGGATTCGTACCTCGTAGAGGTCTTTCCTCGTTACCAGTGCCGTCACTATGACGGTTAAACAGATGACGATCAGGGCGATTAACATCGCCTTTTGCTGCTTCATAGCCTGCTTCTCCTTGCCTTTCGGCACGTAAGAGGCTAACCTAGATTTGCCGTTCATAGATTGAGCCTCAGATTAATGTTAAGCGTCTTGCAGGACGCGTAATGTTAACTGGGGCTTTTCTCTATCTGCCTTTGGTGTTCATGCCTGAGACAGATAGCCTCAAGCACCCGCAGCAATTCTACTTAACTCACGTCACCTCGCCAATATAAAATCAATCAGAAAGGCGATCCATAAGAACAACAGCAAGGCAATAAATTGCCATTACAGCAGCAATAGCCAGCGCACATTTGAGAACCAGCACCACAACCTCCTGTATTGGACGTACACCAGTCCTGATAAATATGAGGCTGTCTCGTCAGTGATTCAATACAACTATTGGGTATAGTTTCTGTGATTTTGTTCTGTAGAAATGGAACACAACAACCAGTCACCACCAGCACTTCTTTAAATACGCCAAGTCCGACGCAAGCTAACTTTCTAGTCCGCTTTGAGCGAAAAGCAGACTGTCACGCGTTGAAGTTAATTGTATTACTTAGATAAACACTATCATTTTCCTGACGTTAAGTTGTATCTTTGATAGGATTAAAAAACGTATAGATAGCTTATGCTACTGAGGGAATAAAAATGACGAAAATTAGTGAACGATGGAAGCACAATGGCATTACTGAAGGTTATTGCAATATTTGTGGGAAATATGGCTTGCTCACAAAAGATCATGTTCCTCCAAAGTGCGCCATAACCTTAGGCCCTGTTTTGCAGAAAACAGTTAGCGAATTTTTTGGTATTCAGGAACCAGTTAAACCATTAAATGCTAAAAATGGCTCTTATTTCAGAACCATTTGCAGCCACTGTAACAATAAGGTATTAGGTGGGCTCGATGTTGCAATTGAAAATGTAACAAAGTCCTTTAAAGAACAGTTAAGTCGATATATGAATGGTATGAATGTATATCCATTCATTAGAATACCTTTTGATAGCATATCTTTCACTAAGGCTATGATTGGGCACGTGCTATCAGCAACTTCAGTTGAAGATTGTAAAAAAGAACCCGTAGATAGCCCCTTCTATACACCTTTAAAGGATTATGTTTTGGGTAAAAATTCAAGTTTTGAGGAAACTCATGATATTTACTACTGGTTTTACCCACACAGAATGCACATATCCGCTCAAAGTGTAGCATTTATGAACGAAGGACATGTGGCATTTATTTGTGCTTTACATTTTTTCCCTATCGGTTTTATTATCACAATGAAAAATGAAGGAACATACCCTGCCCACTCTACAAAATTAGAACTTGAAGATAAATTCCTTACATTTAATATGACCTCTATAAATTATGAGTATACGACATTTCCATTTGTAAATCTTAAGGGAAACCAAATGTATGCGATAAGCAACGGTCATACTTGTGTGAGTTATCCAATAATTAAGTGACGGCTAAATCATACAATCTACGCATGTTCACTTTCTACATATACCATCTATAATGTCCGCTGTTGGCACAAAGCGGACAACCACGCTAGCTCTACCCTGTGCCACAAAATGTCAATTTGCATCTGAACTAATGCACTTTAATCTCGTCACTTCAATAAATACCGAACATCCCCCTGATAAAACGACAATATGCGCTGCATAACTTCACTCTTCCGGTACTCGCGACAGATTATATTCAGGCGCCTGTCGTAGCGGCGTATTTCTCCGTCTGGTAATGACCAGATAAGGTCCGGATCAACCGCAGATGGTTTCTTCAGCTTTGCCCTTGAGAGCTTTTTACGGGCGTTTTGCCAGTCTTTACGTGCCTGCTCCGACGGGAATAACCCGCAGCCAGAGTTGTATACATCGCCACTGGCAACCAGCTCTCTGGCGAGAACACTCATCAGATATCTTGTTGCCCCGGTTTTAGCTTCCAGTTGTCGTAACGTCTCGCGCCCACTCTGGCGTACAAGTTCAACAACCTGCCCTTTAATTTTTTCCCGCTCTTCTTGTGTAAAAACTTTTGCCACAAGTCCTCCTGAAAATTACCTCATGACCAGAAATAAACACTTACCCCCTGAAGCCCGGCGGAATTTCGGTATCCGGTTCAGAAATATGATTCACACAACGCTGGTTGTTCGTGCCGCTTACCGGGAGCAACCAGGGGTTCTCAAAATTCCGGTCCGGTCCAAGAAACGTCGTCGCCCGCTGAACAAATTCCGTTCCCGTTTTCCCGGTAACCGCTAGGTATCTTGCGTAACGCCTCACGCCATCCAGCATTGCCTCTGGTGGCACCCCCTCGCGTAATCTGGCCTTCCAGGCACTGAAAGCGGATTTCTTCGGGTTTGCCCCGGCACGCAACGGGTACTCCCGCCAGACCTGTTCGAACACATCCGGATAATCCACTCGTCCCACAGACTGCCCGGTGTTTTCCGGGACTACCCGATCGGCTTCCCGCTGAATGGCGGAATCGGCTTCAGGCTGCTGCAGTTGGTGTGATTGCTCCGGCCTTGCGGTCATCACCTGCTGCACAGCGCCCGAATCGGCTTTCAGCGCATACGCTGAATCGGCTTCCGGTGTCGTGCCTGCTGGCTGACCAGGATTGACGGCCTGAACATCCCCTGCCTGGTTCGTGGCGTTTTTTACGCCATGGACCATAGTGTTTTGATCTTCTTGATCTGTATCTTGATCTGTATCTTTATCTGTCGTGACTCGTCGTGACATGTGCGTGACATTTCGTGACGCGCCGTGACAATCGCCATTTTGTTCCCGCTTTCTTTCCCTCTCTCGCTGCGCCCTCTTGCGCTCTGCAGGAGATTTTGCGGTTTGCGAAATATTGCCGTTGTCCTCTTTAAGCACCTGGCGTTTTTCCCATCCAGTGATTAAATCACCATCAAGTACCCGCCCCTGCATCGTCTGCAAAATTGAATCAATTACCTCTTCTGTCACGTCGAGCGCACTTGCCAAATCTTCTGTCGTGACATCAATGTGACCTCGCGTGACATTTCGTGACGCGCTCACCAGGAGGTGGATATACACTGCCATCACTGTTGCAATTGGCTGCCCTGACACCCTGGCAATTGTTCGCCACTTAGGGTCATTTGGCATGTCATGCCATAATCTGAGCCAGGCGTTAGCCATACTCACCTCTTCTGATACCGAATCTTTTTACTCACGAGTTGCCGGAAGCGATTCGATATGGCTATTGTCAGTCAATGTACTGCCACAGCATTTCCTGCCGGGCCACCACGGTTCATCTGATTGAAACCGGCGATTGCCACTGCGACAAAATCATCAGCGTCTCTCACCAATCGCTCCCGCGTCTCCACCAGCTCCCGAAAATAAGCTGAACTGTGGCTGCGCATTCTGGCCACCAGCAAAGGCGGCATTGCCTTTTCGATCGCTGGTAACAACGCCTGAATTTTTTCAACTGCATCAGGGGTGTCTTTCTCTACCCAGCGGAAAATTTTCTGGGTATTGCGAGCCAGGGCTTCCGGATGGCTGTCGTCGTACAGTTCAGGAAACGTCATACCCAACTCAAAATAAGCCTGGGTTATTCCAGCTGCCGGAACTTTTTCGCCATCAGGACGCGCCCAGGCATTCATCGCCATGCGGATGTGTTCATGCTTGATTTTCATGAATCCCCCCTTGGTTAGAAGGCGGATTATGATCAGAACCGGGAATGACAACCGTCGGTATGTGTAACTCATATTTGAGCGCCCCGGCAGTGACTGCCTGAATTAGCAACGCCCATTTCCACGGAACCTCTTCCCCCCACATGCTGACTGTGGTTTTTGACGTTCCTAGAGCTGCGGCTGTTTTAACAACTCCGCCAAAATAGCCTAATACTTCTGATTTTTTCATGAGTCGCTCCATAAAACTGAACGCCAAAAGTTTAATAATCAAAACCAAAGAAAGTCAAGAAACAAAACCATCTGTGTTTTAAAATCAAAACATGAGCAAGCAAACAATATCTGAACGCATAACCCAACGTATGCATGCGCTAAACCTGAAAGGCAAAGACCTTGTCAATGCCACTGGCGCATCAAAAGGCTCCGTAAGTCAATGGATGAACGGTGGAGGAGCGCCGTCCTCGCGTTACATAAGTTCACTGGCAAAGATATTGAAAGTAAACGAAAATTGGCTTCTTAATGGAGGAGAGTTAAATACGGGTGATTCGCTTGATCTATCTTTACCGCCGATAAAAACGGTTCCGCTACTATCACTTCAGCAGGCAGCAAGCTGGAGTGATTATATGAAAAATTCCTCAATAACCTCTTGTGTGCAGCTTGTCGGAGAAATCCCGGCCAATACCTTTGCAGTTGTTCTAGAGAGTGACAGTATGTCAACATCTGGTGGGGGAGTTTCCATCCCAAATGGTTCAACAGTTTTTGTTGATCCCGATCGAACCGTACAACCAGGAAATATTGTCCTTGCCTTACCCAAAGGGACCACAACACCTGTCATTCGTAAACTGGAGATAGAAGGGCCGGATATTCTTTTAGTCCCCACGAATCCTCGCTACCCTTCAATTATGCTGGATGATCTATCTTGCATATTGGGCGTATGCTTTAAAATTCAACAAGATATTTAACCAACCTCATCTATTTGATTAACTGTATGCCATCGTGGTGATGGCTTAACAGCTGCCTGCTTAAAAAGTTTTGATAAAAAAACATTGACCCGAAAAGTTCATTTTTCTAAACTTCATTCATTCCCTCACCCCACCCCACAGAATGCAGGGCAATACTTCGAGTTACCAGGCAGTGGTCAGGGGTTAAGTAGCCAGCCCGAGGCGTAAGAACATGACGGCAGGGTTCAACTTTAATAACTATGCAGCAGGTTTTTGTTCCGCTACCCCGGCGTTAAGGGGAAATGAGGTCAACATGGATACTATCGATCTTGGCAACAACGAATCTCTGGTGTACGGCGTGTTTCCCAACCAGGACGGCACATTCACCGCGATGACGTATACCAAAAGCAAAACGTTTAAAACCGAAAATGGTGCCCGTCGCTGGCTGGAAAGAAACTCAGGTGAGTGATATGGATTTCGACACAATCATGAAAAAGGCTTACGAAGAATACTTCGAAGGCCTTGCCGAAGGCGAAGAAGCTCTCAGCTTCAGTGAGTTTAAACAGGCGCTTTCCAGCTCGGCAAAATCTAACGGCTGATAAGCGAAGCAGCACCGCGAGGAATCAGTATGCAGAAACGAGAACCCGTCATCATCGCGCCAGACTATACCGATGATGAACTTTATGAGTGGATGCGCCAGAAAATTAATGCAGCGCAGGATCTGAAATGGGCCAATGAAGCCAGGGCTAAGCAGGCTGAAAATCTGTCCGCTCTGGAGCAGGATATCACCAGGCTGGAAAAAGCAGCGGCATTAAGCATTGCCAGAATGATTACATACCCGCGTTAATAGCTAACCAACGAAGCTAAGGTTGGTAATTAAGGAGTTCTCCACGGGTGAGGTGGAGTGCGTGCGCCGGACACGGGTGAGCATCCGGCACTGACAGTTTACTGAAAGGATATTTCCCTGAAAAGTCAGACCATAACGCGAAAGCGCACGGCGAGGTAGCTGGTTCATAGATAGCCTGTCGTTAAATTATCGTCGACCGTGCGCTTCCGGTTGTGGCACTCCGCGAAATGGCGCGGCGGTAAGTATGGCGGGGTTATTCCTTCCCCGTTGAGGACACCGGGTTGTCAGGTTGACCATACGCTTAAGTGACAACCCCGCTGCAACGCCCTCTGTTATCAATTTTCTGGTGACGTTTGGCGGTATCAGTTTTACTCCGTGACTGCTCTGCCGCCATTTTTAAAGTGAATTTTGTGATGCGGTGAATGCGGCTAAGCGCACGCGGAACAGTTAAAACCAAAAACAGTGTTATGGGTGGATTCTCTGTATCCGGCGTTAATTGTTAACTGGTTAACGTCACCTGGAAGCACCAGGCACCGCATCACAAAACTCATTGTTGAGGGCGCGATAATGAAAACGTTATTACCAAACGTTAATACGTCTGAAGGTTGTTTTGAAATTGGTGTCACTATCAGTAATCCTGTATTCACTGAAGAGGCCATTAACAAAAGAAAACACGAACGGGAGTTATTAAATAAAGTATGCATTGTTTCAATGCTGGCCCGTTTACGTCTGATGCCAAAAGGATGTGCACAATGAATCCAGTATTTGCACTTATTCTGACGGTTTTTCTTGTTTCCGGAGAGCCAGTTGATATTGCAGTCAGTGTTCACAGAACAATGCAGGAATGTATGGCCGCAGCAACCGAACAGAAAATTCCAGGCAACTGTTATCCGGTCGATAAAGTTATTCACCAGGATAACGAAATCCCGGCAGGATTTTAAAACAGCACCGTAATAAATATCCAGTTTCATTCTTATATGTCAGCAATGGCAGAGATTTGTTCACCCTTAAATCTGTGATGAGGTTTATCAATAATGAGCACTGATAAAGAAGAATTTGCACTATATTGCGAAGCAAAAAATGACAAAGTAAGAAAACGCCTGGGAATTAAAGGTGGTTTTTACTGGACTACAGCAAAAAAATTATCTGTTGCAATCTCCCGCTGCATTACCGCAATGGATGACAACGATTATGATGAAGACGACTTTAAAAAACCCGTCCGCGTCAATTTGCCCGTTGTTGACGACCTTCCGCCAGAAGGCGTGTTTGATACTGAATTCTGCAACCGCTATGAAAAAGGCGGGAAAGATGGCATCACAATGACATTTATCGGCCCTTCCCCCTCTGTTCAGGACAAACCAGCCAGCACTGACAATACCAACATCAACGGCGAAGACATGACTGAGATTGAGGAGAGCATGCTTCTGCCTGTCTCCGGTCAGGAACTGCCCATTCGTTGGCTTGCTCAACACGGCAGCGAAAAACCAGTAACGCACGTTTCACGCGACGAACTCCAGGCATTACACATTGCACGGGCTGAAGAACTACCGGCTGTTACTGCCCTGGCTATTTCGCATAAAACCAGTCTGCTCGACTCGCTGGAGATTCGCGACCTCCACAAACTGGTTCGTGACACTGACAAAGTTTTCCCTAATCCTGGTAATTCAGACCTGGGACTAATAACTGCTTTTTTCGAAGCATACCTGGACGCTGACTACACTGATCGGGGTCTGCTGACAAAAGAGTGGATGAAAGGAAATCGTGTTTCACGCATCACCCGCACGGCTTCCGGTGCTAATGCTGGCGGTGGGAACAAAACCGATCGCAATCCGAATTTAGTACACACCCTCGACACACTGGATGTGGAGATTGCAGCAGCCACACTTCCGATGGATTTTAATATTTATGAAATTCCGGGCAGCGTTTATCGTCGCGCAAAAGAAGTAGTCCTGAAAAAAGAAAGTCCGTTCAAAGAATGGTCCGCAGCACTTCGTGCAACCCCGGGTATTCTGGACTATTCCCGCGCCGCTATTTTTGCACTTATCCGAAGCGCACACCCTGAATTTTATCACTACCCGGGACGCCTTCAGGGGTATATCAACGCCTATTTGACGGAAACTGATCACGAGAACCCCAGCAAGGAAACTCTCACAGCTGCCCGGCATACGCCGGAAAAAGATATCCTGGAAGAAATTAACCGCGAGGTGGTTACTGAGCGTGAAACAGAAGAAGAAAAACCACAACCATCTGACGCAATGGCAGGTGAACAGGCAACAACTGAAACAATGGAACCGGATACAACTGAACATTGCCAGAACGCGCAGTCGCTGGATGCTCAGTCGCAGGTGAGTTCCGCTAACCAAGTAAAAGTCACCGCTGACGAAGTAAACAAAATTATGCAGGCAGCCAATATCAGCCAGCCTGACGCCGATAAGTTACTTGCTGTATCGCGTGGTGAATTTGTTGAGGGGATTAGCGACCCTAATGATCCGAAATGGGTCAAGGGGATCCAGACTCGCGATTCTGTGAACCAGAACCAGCATGAATCGGAACGGAACGACCAAAAAGCGGAACAAAACAGCCCAAATGCGTTACAAAACGAGCCAGAAACGAAACAATCCGAACCAGTAGCGCAACAGGAACCGGAAAAAGTCTGCACCGCCTGCGGTCAGAGCGGTGGCGGCAACTGCCCTGATTGTGGCGCGGTGATGGGCGACGCAACATACCAGGAAACATTCGATGAAGAGAATCAGGTTGAAGTTCAGGAAAATGATCCGGAGGAAATGGAAGGCGCTGAACATCCACACAAGGAGAACCCTGGCGGCAATCAGCATCACGCCAGCGATAATAAAACTGGCGAGGCGACAGATCCCTTAATTAAGGTGAATGGTCATCATAAGCTCACATCCACCAGCAGAGCGGGGATTCATCTGATGATCGACCTTGAAACCATGGGAAAAAATCCCGATGCCCCGATTATCGCAATAGGCGCAATATTTTTCGATCCACAAACCGGAGATATGGGACCGGAATTTAGCAAGACCATCGATCTGGATACTGCTGGCGGAGTCATTGATCGTGACGTCATTAAATGGTGGCTAAAGCAATCACGTGAAGCGCAGTCTGCCATTATGACCGATGAAATCCCGTTAGATGATGCACTACTGCAATTGCGGGAATTTATCGACGAAAACTCCGGTGAATTTTTTGTTCAGGTCTGGGGTAATGGGGCCAACTTCGACAACGTGATTTTACGCCGTTCATACGAACGACAGGGTATCCCCTGCCCGTGGCGCTACTGCAACGATCGCGATGTACGCACAATCGTTGAGCTGGGGAAAGCCATAGACTTCGATGCCAGAACTGCTATCCCATTCGAAGGTGAGCGCCATAATGCACTTGATGACGCTCGTTACCAGGCAAAATACGTTTCAGCTATCTGGCAAAAACTGATCCCGAGTCAGGCTGATTTTTAATGTTCAACCCTAATTGCCGCTAACCGTATATAGTTAGCGGCGGTTATGAGATATAGCTATGAGCAGCTTATTTTTAACCGAAGATGAATTGCTAATATTAACGGGCTGCAAATATGCAAGCCACCAGCGAAAATGGTTAATGGAAAACGGGCTTCCGTTCTATACCAATCGTAGTGGCAAACCGATTGTCAGCCGGGATCTATTTACCTGCAATAAAACTTTACCACCACGCGAGGTAGAGCCGAATTTTGGTGCGATCTGATGGGAAGACGAAGGAAAAATCCTGAACACGAAAAATTACCTCCAAATGTATACCCAAATAAATATAGTTATGTATGGAAACCAACATCCAGAGAATCTGTCACACTAACCGCCATCAAGGATGGTTTAGCTGCTTTATGGAAAAAGTATGAGGAAACTGTAAATAATCGCGATCGTGCAATGACATTCGGTCGCTTGTGGGAAAAATTCCTCGCCAGCGCCTATTACAGTGACCTCAGTCCAAGAACACAAAAAGATTATCTGCAACATCAAAAAAAGTTGCTTGCCGTATTCGGTAAGGTGCCGGCAGATTCCATAAAACCAGAACACATCCGTCGATACATGGACAAGAGAGGGGAACAGAGTAAAACGCAAGCCAACCATGAAAAAAGCAGTATGTCCCGCGTTTACAGTTGGGGGTATGAGCGAGGGTACGTGAAGGCTAACCCATGTGCAGGTGTAAGTAAATTCAAGGCCAAAAACCGCGAACGATATGTAACCGACAAAGAATACCAGGCAGTATTAAGCGTTGCACCTCTTCCTGTTTTTATCGCAATGGAAATTGCCTATCTGTGTGCAGCGAGGGTTTCCGATGTGTTATCGCTGAAATGGGAGCAGATTGGAAACGACGGGATCTTTATCCAGCAAGGGAAAACAGGAAAAAAACAGATAAAAGCATGGAGTCCACGATTACAGGCGGCGATCGAAAAAGCAAAACAGTTACCAACATCCGCCTATGTAATCAGCAATCAATACGGCAACCGATATATGTACAAAGGCTTTAACGAAATGTGGGTAGAAGCAAGAAATCGCGCAGGCAAAATTTCAGGTATTTTAACTGACTTCACCTTTCATGATCTGAAGGCGAAAGGAATTTCAGACTATGAAGGAAGCAGTCGGGATAAGCAACTTTTCTCTGGTCACAAAACCGAGGGGCAAGTGCTAATCTATGACAGGAAGGTTAAAGTTTCACCGACACTTGATGTCCCGTTACCTGAAAATATTCCAAGAAAATATTCCAAGTAATTCCAAGTGTGATTTTTGTCACTGACTTAATGATGTATAAGTGATTGAATTTTGGCGGAGAGAGGGGGATTTGAACCCCCGGTGGAGTTGCCCCCACTCCGGTTTTCGAGACCGGTCCGTTCAGCCGCTCCGGCATCTCTCCGTTAAGATGGTTGCCATGATGCCAGGAATTTTGGCATTTTAACAGACCCTGTACCTGCAATTTTGTTCAAGTGACGAGTTTACGAGCAAAACGATGATTAAGTGGCCCTGGAAAGCACAAGAAACACCCCAACAAGATAATCCTCCCTGGGAAGATGCGCTGGCAATCCCCATTTTGCACAGCCTGACGACAGAGGAACAAACCCGATTAGTTGCTTTGGCTGAGCGTTTTCTTCAACAAAAACGTATCGTTCCGCTGCAAGGTTTTGAACTTGATTCGCTTAAGAGCGCGCGTATTGCCCTTCTGTTTTGTCTTCCAGTCCTTGAGCTTGGTATCGAATGGCTTGATGGCTTCCACGAAGTTTTAATTTACCCAGCTCCTTTCGTGGTTGATGACGAATGGGAAGATGATATCGGTCTTGTGCATAATCAACGTATTGTTCAGTCCGGGCAAAGCTGGCAGCAAGGCCCTATTGTGTTGAACTGGGTTGATATTCGTGATTCCTTCGATGCTTCCGGCTTTAATCTGATTATTCACGAAGTAGCGCACAAATTAGATATGCGAAACGGCGATCGGGCCAGTGGGATCCCATTGATTCCTTTACGTGAAGTCGCCGGTTGGGAACACGATTTACACGCTGCCATGGAAAACATTCAGGAGGAGATCGATTTGGTCGGTGAGACCGCTTCCAGTATCGACGCGTACGCCGCAACAGATCCCGCAGAGTGTTTCGCCGTATTGTCTGAATATTTTTTCAGTGCCCCGGAGCTGTTTGCCCCGCGTTTTCCCTCTCTGTGGCAACGTTTCTGCCAATTTTATGGGCAAAATCCATTACTGCGATTACGTAACAGCCCAAATAATGACGCTTCCCCCACAACAAATGTTCATTAATTCACTATTTTGCAGATTAAATAATCAATTGAATTAGCATACGAAAGATAGTGTTGACATGGAATAAGGCGCTCAGTATTATGCGCCTCGTTCCAACGATTCCTCTGTAGTTCAGTCGGTAGAACGGCGGACTGTTAATCCGTATGTCACTGGTTCGAGTCCAGTCAGAGGAGCCAAATTCTGAGAAGCCCGCTTTTAAAGCGGGCTTTTTGCTTTATATCTGATAGTCAATTTCTGTTTCTTCTGTTGCCATTACCTGGCGTTTAATATCCTCTACAGACAGTCCTGCATTACAGAGCTCAAGAAATCGCCAGACATAATTGCGTTGCAGTTGTCCGCGCTTAAGGCCAAGCCAAACAGTGTTGGCATCAAACAGGTGACGCGTATCCAACTGTGTTAGCCCCTTCTCTTCCTGTTCACCACCTGATTGCTCCGCCACCAGACCAATCCCCAACCCCAACTCAACATAGGTTTTTATGACGTCTGAATCCTGAGCACTCAATACCACATCGGCGATTAACCCTTTTCGGGCAAAAGCCTCATCGATTCGTGAACGCCCGGTAATCCCCTGACGATAGGTAATCAGTGGCCATTTAGCGATAGCCTCCAGGGTGAGCGGCGTTTCTGCTATCAGCGGATGATTATTTGGTACCAGCAGACTGTGATGCCAACGAAACCATGGAAATGCCACCAGCAATGGATCATTACTCAACCGTTCACTGGCTATCCCAATATCTGCACCACCATTTTGCAATAATGCATCAATCTCTTGTGGTGTCCCCTGAATCAACTCAAGGCGTACTTCCGGAAATAATTCCCGAAACGCTTTAATCACACCTGGCAAGCTGTAACGCGCCTGAGTATGCGTTGTCGCTATTGTTAGTACACCTGATGCATCGTTAGTAAAAAGATCCGCCAGCCGCCGGACATTACTGGCCTCATTGAGAATACGCTCTGCAATCACTAACAGCGCTTTGCCTGGTTCCGTCATACCTAACAGACGTTTTCCTTTGCGGATGAAAATCTCAATGCCAAGTTCATCTTCTAGCTCACGAATATGCCGACTTACGCCAGACTGGGATGTATAAAGCATGTTTGCGACTTCAGTCAGATTAAAATCCTGACGTGCCGCCTCACGGATTATTTTGAGTTGTTGGAAATTCACTGTTCGCTCCGGATACATCAGACATTACGCTATTGTTAAAGTCTGATGTCCGGCTGAACAAATAATAAAAACCTGCATCTTATTCCAAAGCGGAATAACAGTTAGCTCACCATTTGCAATTCATGTTTATCCAGAGCCGGGCAAGTAATAAGCGATAGCAGAATATCTTTCACGGCCTGAGCCTGCGGTGTCAGGGATCCTTTAGCTGCCATATTGAGCGATAACGAAAGATTCATAGAAGGTGTAGTGATCCGCGCCATCCAGCCATTTGCCGCACTACATAAAGCTCGCGCAGCTGATTCAGGCAATACCGTGCTCCCCATTCCACTGGCGATGGCTGCCGTCAATGTGGCGATGGATTCAATCTCACCGATTACTTTTGCTGTCAGGCGACGTAATGAAAACGCCTCATTAACCCGCAAGCGAACAGCACTAAAATCGCCGGGCAAAAACAGGTTCATCTGAGCAACAGTGATTAAATCAACGTTTTGCCCAGGGCAATCTTGCGTACCGACTAAATAAAGATCTTCTTTAAGTAACGGCTGGCAATGAATGCCGTCAATGGGAGAGCGTTCGTACATTACAGCCATATCCAGCTCGCCATTGAGCAACTTATCATTAAGTGCCGCACCACTATTTTCATGTAAATAAACCAACACATCGGGCAGTTCAGTACGTACAGCCTGTAACAATGGCATTGTCATTGAAGATGCCGCTGTACCAGGCGCAAGGCCAATTGACACCTGACCGCTTAAACTCTGACAGGCATTATGTACTGCCAGTTGCGCTTGTTCGCACTGGCGTAATATCGTTCTGGCGTGAGCATAGAGAATTTTCCCGGCTTCCGTTGGCGTTACTCCGCGTTTAGTACGGATGAGCAGTTGCTGATCCAACTCACCTTCAAGCGTCGCAACCTGCTGGCTGAGCGCAGGCTGGGCAATATGCAGGACTTCTGCAGCCTGAGTCAGGCTACCGATATCGACGATTTTGACGAAGTATTTCAGGCGTCTGAAATTCATTTATGGCCTCCGGTTCAGAATGCCAGTTATTAGCTGGCTTTTTATCTGAATGGATTTTGCAAGATGCTTGCCAATTTGTTCATTACGAAGGATCCCATGCTAATTGTCGGTTAAATAAGCATATATTATGATGAGAAACCACTAAATGGCTGGCAAAGAAAATCGGTGATGCCCCGAATAAGGTAGCTACGCACCATTATGGAGCAAAGATAACAGTATAAAATCACAGCACATTGCCGATTTTGCCAACAAACGAATAAAAAAGTGAATTTACCCCTTTGACAAGCCGGATCACCATCGCTATTATGCGCCCCGTTCACACGATTCCTCTGTAGTTCAGTCGGTAGAACGGCGGACTGTTAATCCGTATGTCACTGGTTCGAGTCCAGTCAGAGGAGCCAATTTAAAGAAAGCAGACGTTCACTGACGTCTGCTTTCTGCATTTATATCAACTGGTTATCCCCTTCTTCAGGTTCACCCTCGTTCGTTAAAAACCGCTCGAATCCACACTACTTTGCTGGTAAAGCTGGTTCGATTTGCGTTTTACCAGCACGTGGAGGGAACCGTCATGTCACTTACTGATACTAAAGTAAAAAATGCCAGACCTGCGGAAAAAGCCGTCAAGCTCACAGATGGATTTGGTCTCTACCTTCTTGTGTATCCCAATGGTTCAAAATACTGGCAGTTAGGCTATCGCTTCGATGGTAAACAGAAAGTGTTTTCCATTGGTGTTTACCCTGCGGTTTCTCTTGCTAATGCCAGACAAAACGCAAAACACGATGCGTTATATCAACTCGCAAGTACAGGATACATCCTCGCAATCAACGAGCAGCGTTAGTCATTTATTTTATTAAAATCTTGATAAAGTAAAATAATATCATCTGTCATTAATAAAATTGAATACACTTCTGTATTTATGGCATATTTTTTCTTTAACTCATCATTACGCTCTGACAGAGTTGTGCAATATTTTGTTATATTACTTTTATATCATCTGTTATTTCATTTTGTGTCACTGCAAATGACAGATAAACATGGCAATAATCAGTACCATAGCTTCTCTGACGGACAGAATTTGCTATCCGCGTGGATAATCATCTTTATTGAGCACTGCGGGTGCACCCGCATCTCCAGCGACTCCAATGCAGAGCGACCTGTGTTCCCATTCATATTCAAAATCCACAGGATGACCTTCTGTCCATAACATCGATTTTATCCATATCCAGTCCGGAAGAATATCTCATCTAAAAGCAGAGAAAATTCGTAGAAAATTAAAACCAATATAATGTATTAATATTCACTATATGTACTGACAACACAGGTTAAAATGCAATATTTTAACCAAATGAACACCTGCAATTTTTAAAAAATTAAACATATCATATTCATAAGAGATATAGAAAAAATACTTCGATAACCATATCATCATTTGACAGTACAATTTTTTCTGTTTTTATAATCCAGATATATTATTACTGTATCATCATATATTGATAAAATTGATAAGATATATTTATCACTATATTTTCCTTTAAGGAAATTAAGTTTCCCCTCAATGTCAGAGCAATTTTCTTTGATAAAATACTCATCATTAATACTAATACCATATTCACAACTATCAGCAACATCAACAAAACCTCTGATCTCTTCGGGCAACTTATAATAGGTATTTCCCGCAGCATTTACATCAACAGAACGGTGCACCAGAAATGTGATAAAAACAATCAATGAGAGTTTGCCATTCATTTATCAACCACCTATATTGAGTCTTTAATCCATTTAATTTGAGTTAAGTTCATATCTATCATGCAATATAGTCTGGCTATGGCCAGATGATTACCTGGAACTTCACCCAGCCTTAAGACTGCATAACTGCATTGATTTTGCCGATGTAGTATATATTTTATATGTAATTCAGGAAACTGCTCCAGCGCACGATGTGTGTAGGAATCATAGATAAGTTTAGGTTCCTCATGTTCAATCAGAGTATAGGAATGTTCCTTATCCATTCGGGCGAGTTTAGCCTCTGCCTCTTTCTCTGTTTTTTGTAAAATAAGCGCACTTTCATGATATTTATTCATCAAGCACCAATAACGTTCTCCTTGATTCAGCAATATCGGGTCACAATCATCTACGTTAATATCATACTCGCTGCTTGCTCCATGAGAAACACTTATAAAGAAAAACGACAAGACCATTAAAAATATTTTTTTCACTCTCAACCTCTACTATTTATTAACTTTACCGCTTTCACTTTCCAAAATTATATGTTACAGAACAATAAATTACGCAGTTTAAGCAAAAAAAATATATGCCGGAATGGTAAAAGATCTGGTAAACCGCTATCAGTAATCAGTTCTGCCTGCCGCCAGTGATTCATGGCGGCAGGTTAATTAAACGTTTATTCCATGACGGCCTCATAGCAGAAATAATCCGTAAGAAATTAAACATCATATCATGCAGAAATACTTTCAAAGATTTTGCCTGTACATACGAATTTGACTTTCAAGCTTATGATCACCTGAAAAACACCAGTTCCTTTACATAAAGTCCACACACCATAACACAAAACACGGCGGTTATATCAACTCACAAGTACAGCCTACAGACTCGCAATAAATAGACAGTGTTATTTATTTACTTTATCATAATCGTGATAAAGTAAAACAACATCATCTGTCATTGTTAAAATTGAACACACCTCACTATTGCTGGCATATTTTTTCTTTAATTCACCATTGCGCGCTGAAAGAGTTGCGCAATATTTTTTTATATTATCTTTTATATCATTTGTTATTTCATTTTTTGTTAATGCAAATGACAAATAAACATTGCAATAATCAGTATCGTAGCTTATCTGACGGACAGAATCTGGTATCCGTGTGGATAAATAATAATATATATTCGAATCATATTTTTTGGGATGCCAGGACTCATCATGCGAATATGATGGCATACAAATAAAAATAACAAAAAACAACAATAACCGAACCATGGCCATTTAGCTAATCCTTTGCATAATCAGGTATATCTGCATTCATTAATTGCTTTGCTCGTTGTCTGTTGAGTTCAGCCATGCAAGAAAATATACGAGTAAAACTTCCCACTCCGTTCCCCCATGATTCAGCAAACGCGCACTGAGTGAAGCGATAACGAACGAATGCTTTATGGGACTCATCCAGTTTATAAAGTGCAACAGGGATAGCCTCATCCAGCGATGCACTTTTTTCAGCAGACCATTTTTGTATGCGTTGTTTAATATTATTCTCTGCTTCTTTAAGCATTATTGTACTTTCTATTAACTCATTTCTCAGGCAATCAGCAATTTCAGGTTGTTCGCCATATTCACAGTTATTTTTGCTACTATAGTAACTGGTGTTAGCATATACTCTGCCGATCATAAAAAAAATGACAATGAATAATAACACCCGTAAATATTTAAAAAGACTGGCCATTATTTTTCACGCCCCATAGAGCCTGACAATAAAGAATGCACATAGTCTACCTTTGCCTCATAAGCTGCATCTCCACCACCATTGTATTGTTGTGCAATAATTTTAACATTTACAGGAAGTCGCCATCCAAAAATAACCCGCTGCTTACTCCCCTTACAGTATCTCAACTCCTGGCCATTATGTAGTCTGGTTGGATTAACACCAGGATTCTCCCTCTCCAGAATCTCCTTTGTTGTACCTATTCGACGCCTGTCAAGAGCAATTGCATCCATAGTACCGTGACCATCAGCTGTAGATACTTTTACTGTATAAATGGTTTTATCATTCGGATCATCAACAGATATTTGATCCGAGAGACTCAATTTATTCATTAAATATATAATTGCTGCTCTAATATTTGAATATGGGTCATTAGTAATTTTACTTAATGTTAAATTTTGCCATTCCGCACCAGTAGGAATGACCAGACTGATGGCTTCATCTTTATTGAGCAATGCGGGTGCACCCGCATCTCCAGCGACTCCAATGCGGAGCGGCCTGTGTTCCCATTCATATTCAAAATCTACAGGATGACCTTCTGTCCATAACATCGATTTTATCCATATCCAGTCCGGGCACAGATCTGAGTTAAAGTTATCATATTTTTGCAAATACTTTTTCATTTCAGACATAGCTTGCTGAATGAATGAATCATATTTATTCCATATTTCTTTTTTTTCATCATAAGCATCTTTCCTTGCTTTTTTCCAAATAGCAAATTTTTCCTCTGCGGTTAAAGATTTTTTTTAGGTTTAGGTTTAGGTTTAGGTATATTTATCGATGGTTTTTCATTTTTAGATACCATACTGCCCTCCATATTTTTATTTAATCAAAAGATTCTCTCATTCCATAAACTATATCCGCTTGTCCCGGCTGTGCAATGCTCCCAGTTTATGGTTTCATATACAAATGATATCGTTTCCTGAGTTTGCCCTGAATTATCATTAATAGAGTGAGGTGCATATAAATGAATATCGCTAATTCTGGCATTAGTGAGTTTTATCTTGTAGTATTTTTCGTTAACCCCAAAGCGATTTGTCCGGTAGAAATCAAAATCGCAGGTTAGTATTTCATTGTCGTTAATCGCTTTACCGAGTAAAGGCGATGATTTATCAATTGGCTTTTTTATGGTGACGGAATGATGATTGACATTCTGGTTACGACTTAAACCGTGCGTTAACTCAAACACCATAATCTGGTCAAGATGTACCAATTGGGCTTTATTACCAATAGAGTCCAGTGAGGAACATCCTGCTGATATCAGTCCCTGGTTTTGTCCATTCAGTGTCAGATAAATTAAATTAGCCATAAAAATACTCCTTCAGTTCAGTTATTACTGCCGGATTTTGCTCCGGTCGCTGTCTCCGGCATCGTTTGATTTTTCAGCAATAGCCAACGACTTAACACGCCGTCCAGCCGCTCATTAATCTGTTTTTCCAGCACGTCGGTATTCTGCCCCTGCGCACGGGCGTCCTGGTACTGCGTCAGCAGGGACTCAACGGGTGTTTCCTGCCCCAGCCCCCGCTCCGCCTGCCAGATAACATTTTTGATGTAGGAAAGGGTTACCCCCTCTTTCTCACGTTTCATCACGAGGTCTGCAAAGGCATGTAAGTCCTGGCGGGCCTGTAACCAGCCGCGTAACTGTGGACTACTCTGTGCGCGGGTTTTCAGCGTCTCATTCCACTGTGCGGTAGCCTGCTGCTGTTGCAGGCTCTCCGGCCAGCGACTGTCGGCGGTACGCGCCATCTGTAAGCCCGTATTCAGCGGCTGAACAGGTGAAGCATCGAGAAGTTGTTGTAGCCTGCGCTCATAGTTTTCCAGCTCAGGTAACGCCAGCCAGATTGTGGCCGCACCCTGCGCGGTATCGCTGACCCGGGAGAGTTGTTGCTGCATGGGACTAACCAGCCACCACCAGAGCGCGGCGACGACAGCCGCAGAGCAGACAACACCCGCAATAAAACCTTTCGCCGCACTGCCCTGCTTTGCCACACTGGCCGGTGGCGTGCTGTCAGCCAGGCTGCGCACCTCCACCTTCATCTCCGGCAGTTCGGGCAGCGGCGGCATCACCGTTTTGGTTGCTGGCTCAGTGCCGTTTTCCGGGGCATAAATCAGCGTTCTTACCGTGGTCTGTGCGGTGTGTTCAACGCTGCTTTTCGGCTGCGGCTCAAGCCGTTTACGCGTGTTCTGGACAAAATAAAGCAGGTTTTCCACACGCGGCTGGCGCTTCAGTTCCACCTGCTGGAGTTTGTCGCAGATAAGCTGTAATGCCCGTTCTGTACGGTATAACAGGGGCAGGTCAGCCTCCACAAAGGATATCTGCTGACGCAGAATGTTCCCGGTGCGGGTGTTGAACCAGTCCAGCATCTCGGTCCGCGCCGGGCCGCCCTGCGGCCAGAATTTATCCCACTCGTGAGTCACCATCGCCGCCAGCAGCTCCGCCCCTTCGCAGAATCCCGCCAGCCCCTGTGTACGGGTCCGGGCCAGCGTGTAGTAGGTGGCGGTATGCAAATCCACCCCGTTGACCTTAAATATCGCCAGCGCCAGCGACTCCACCAGTTTCCAGTTCAGCTCCGGCTGCGACGGATGGCTGGCCTTGTTGATTTCCTCGCGGATGGCGCTGAACTCTGGCAGGCCACGCGGGTCACTGCCGGTAACGATAGTTTGTGTCAGTACGTTATTGCTCATCCTTGTCTCCTCAGTACAGCGTGTCCGACAGCCTGAACTGGCTGAAAAGCCCGCCACTGAATGGATTGTCCTCGGTGTCAGCGTGTATCCGGTAGACCATCGCGCCACCGTCCACGTTAAACCGCACGCTGAATGTCCCTGCCTCAACGCTGGTTAACTGCCCTGCCCCGAACAGGCGGAACTGCGCCCACGGCCCGGTGAAACTGATACTGCGCGGCGCTCCGCCACTGACGCCTATCAGCGTCAGTTTGCTTTCATTGCCTTCACGCATGTTGTTCGGCCAGACCAGGTGGGCGGTATAGTTACGCCCCTGGCTGTAATCGACTAACTGGCCGTCGAGGTTCAGTACGCTGCGGCGTTTGTTGCCGGAGAGCGATACCGTTTCCACCGCAAACTGCGTTCCCAGGCCGTTTTGTTTACTGAAGAAGAGCGAATCTTCTGTGCAGTATCCAGTTGCCGGATGATGTCCTCGCGGATAATCACCCCGTTATCGCCATCACGGCTCAGGTCATTTTCAATAAACAGTTTCAGATTCTGCTGCCAGAATGTGTCCAGCACGCCATCCGGTTTAAAGAAACGTTCAAACGCATCCAGTGAAGCATCCTGCGCCGAGCGCGGATTAAACGGATAGTTACCGGCAAGCTGTTCATTGAACGGTTTCACCACGTTGTCACGCCAGTCAATTTCCATATAGTGAACGGCCTCCACCATCACCACATGCCAGGCCTGGTCGGCCAGCTTGCCCACCCAGCGGTTAAGTGGCGCGGGCAGGGTTTTCGCCATCTGGCGGGTGGCGAATATCGGGTCGCTGCTGTTCTGGTCCAGACGTAGCTGGACAGCTTTCAGCGCCGATTTCCCCGGCACCGGCGCGTTCTGGATCGCCAGCAGATAGCGGTGCAGTTCCGTTAACTGCTGGTACACCGCCTGCATGGTACTTTCTTTATCCTTCTGTACCGCGAGCGTACTGTTTTCCGGGGCGAATTCATGCCCGAGGCGGGTCAGCAGGCGGAAGTCCGGCTCCGCCAGTGCATTCTCCCGTTCTTTATCAGAAATTTTTTCAGAGAGTACCGCAGGCTGCGTGTTATCACGCAGGGCAGTCAGCGCCCGCTGAAGTGGCTGGTCACCGCTGATTATCTGCTCCAGCGCACTGGTCAGTTGCGCAATGGACACATAATTCCTGACGTTAAGATTATCCATCCCGGCCCGCCAGGTAGCGGTGTAGTCACTGAGATACTGTTCAGTCAACTGACGCTGAATCTCTGCCCGGTCACATCCGGGTGCGCTTTTTCCACTTCGTCGAGCAACACCACAGAATAAGGTTTCTGGCGAATCGCTTCGGTCAGCACGCCGCCTTCACCATACCCGACATAGCCCGGAGGGGAACCAATCAACCGCGAGACGGTGTGCTTCTCCTGGAACTCGGACATATTGATGGTGGTCAGATACTGGCGACCGCCGTAGAGCAGTTCTGCCAGTTGCAGGACGGTTTCGGTTTTACCCACGCCGCTGGGGCCGGCCAGCAGGAACGCGCCCAGCGGGCGTCCCGGACGGCGCAGGTCGGCGCGTGCAGTCAGCAGGTGTTTATGCAGGCTGGCAATCGCCAGGTCCTGTCCTTTGATGGTGTCACCAAGCCACTTCGGCAGGTCGGTGATGACCGACATTTCATTCTGCGACAGGCGGTTAAGCGGAACGCCAGTCCATTCGGCAATCACCGCCGCAATCTGTTTTTTATCGACATGCGGGGAAACCAGCAACCGGTCGTTATGCAGGGTGTCCAGTTCGGCGGTGAGCTGGGTCAGCCTCTGCACCGGGGAAACTGTTTCAGCGGTCTCTTCAGGCTGTGTGCTACCAGCATCATCAGTCGATTCAGCATCGGTATTATCCTGTTCTGACTCTGACGGCGTATCCTCCATGGCATCCACGCCCAGTAACTGCTGGCGCAGCGCGATAATTTCCCGTACCAGCGTCTGCTGCTGGTGCCAGGCCGCTTCCAGTTCATCCAGCGCCGCCAGTGTTTCATCATACTGCACCAGTACCTCGGTCACCCCTCCGAAATCTTCACCGTGACACCCAGGGAAAGATCACGTAACGCTGCTTTTTTGTACTAAACAATTCGCATTTTATGTTTAAAAATTGAGATATTCCTCATTACCTGAAGCTGTTTTTTATTGCTTATACATGATCAAATACTCCTTACATAATTAAGGAGAACAAAATGGTACTTAAAAAATTGATGGAACATATTTCTATTATCCCCGATTACAGACAAGCCTGGAAAGTGGAACATAAATTATCGGATATTCTACTGTTGACTATTTGTGCCGTTATTTCGGGTGCAGAAAGCTGGGAAGATATAGAGGATTTTGGGGAAACACATCTCGATTTTTTGAAGCAATATGGTGATTTTGAAAATGGTATTCCTGTTCACGATACCATTGCCAGAGTTGTATCCTGTATCAGTCCTGCAAAATTTCACGAGTGCTTTATTAACTGGATGCGTGACTGCCATTCTTCAGATGATAAAGGCGTCATTGCAATTGATGGAAAAACGCTCCGGCACTCTTATGACAAGAGTCGCCGCAGGGGAGCGATTCATGTCATTAGTGCGTTCTCAACAATGCACAGTCTGGTCATCGGACAGATCAGGACGGATGAGAAATCCAATGAGAATAGATTTACAACTCAAGATGGCGGCAGGACATTAACGACAAGAGGTTGCAGCTAATATGATTGTAAAAGCGCTAGAAACAAAATATGGTAAAATATATGGTCGAGATGCGATGATTTTAACTGGAACAGAGTTAAATCTATATCCATTTAATTTCACCATCAAAGTTTCATTATCGTTATCTGCCTGCAAACCTGCTATTAAAGATGCTTGTGATGTTACTCTCGTATTTTTTATTAGCAATATCGACAAGCTCTCTATATATAAACTTGATGATTATCCATTTGAAAAATATACGAAATCAAGTTTCGACTTAGTAGAGGATATCCAAAGGGATGGAGTTCATCATATAATTATCAGCACTTATGACCATGCTTTTAATATTATTGGAAACACAAAATTAGATATTCTTAATAATAAAGGGGGGCGGATCAACTTCCCCCTCTTTTTTCACATCAAGATTAATTCTTAACGGAATGGCGGTTCATTAAACGTACGTAGTTTACGAGAGTGCAGCCGTTCTCCCTCTGCACGTAAGAGATCAATAGCGCGAATGCCTATTTGCAAATGCTCAGAAATAGCGCCTTCATAAAAGCGATTTGCCTGCCCCGGCAGTTTGATCTCGCCGTGCAATGGTTTGTCCGATACACAAAGCAAAGTACCATACGGTACACGGAATCGGTACCCCTGAGCGGCAATGGTGGCACTTTCCATATCGATAGCCACCGCACGGCTAAGATTAAAGCGCAATGCCGAGGCGGAATAACGCAACTCCCAGTTACGGTCATCCGTTGTAACCACAGTTCCTGTACGCAGCCGTTGCTTAACTTCTTCTCCCGGCATCCCACTGACCAGCTTAGTGGCGTCATAAAGCGCACGTTGCACTTCTGCAATGCTTGGAATTGGGATATCTGGTGGAAGTACTGCATCAAGTACATGATCGTCGCGTAAATAAGCATGGGCAAGAACGTAATCACCAATCATCTGGCTTTCACGCAAACCACCACAGTGACCGATCATCAGCCAGACATCCGGCCTGAGCACCGCAAGGTGATCACAAATTGTCTTCGCATTCGACGGACCAACACCGATATTGACCAGCGTAATCCCCTGTCCATCGGCGGTAATTAAATGCCAGGCAGGCATCTGGTGTTTTTTCCATGCCAAATCAGAAATTGCTTCTTCTGGTGCTTCAGTTTCGGCTGTGATCCAAATTCCCCCTGCACATGAAAGCGCAATATATGGACTGTCAGGATCAAGTATTTGACTACATCCCCAACGAACAAATTCATCTACATAGCGGGTGTAGTTAGTGAACAAAACGAAAGGCTGGAAATGTTCAACCGGCGTCCCGGTATAGTGCCGCAATCGTGCCAGTGAAAAATCAACACGGCGGGCATCAAAATGCGAAAGTGGCGAAAACTCCGCAGGATGATAAATACCGTCTGCGGTTTCATCTCCAATTTGTGCTAACTCGGTAGTGGGAAAATGACGAGTCAGCCCGGCACTCATCGAACGATCCAACGATAATTCAGAACCGTCGATCACGTAGGGATAAGGGATCTCATGCTGTGAAGGTTCGACTGTAATTTGCGCACCGTAATCCTGATAAAGCAACGTCAATTGCTCTTCCAGATAACGACGAAAAAGTGCCGGGCGGGTAATAGTGGTGCTATAGCTCCCTGGATGAGTAAAACGTCCAAAAGCGCGCGCTTTAGGTGGATTCGTGGTGTTTCCATCCCATTTAACCGTAAGCGATGGATAAACAAAAAGACCGTGCTGTCGGGCGTTAACGTCGGGAAGCTCTCCACTTTCAATGTATTTGCTAATAGCACTACGTAAAGCGTTTACCGATTGCTCATACATTGCGTTCAGTTTATCCAGTGCCTGAGTTGGGGTCAGGCCAATGCCCTGATGATTCATGACTGTCTCCTTGTTTCACAGATGTACTGCTCTTTCGATAGTATGTCACAGTAATGTGAAACTAAAGTGAGACTTAAAGAAGAGATATGCGAAGGCCGGAACACCTTCGCAATTAATGTGATAACAGTTACTTATCTTTCATTAATGATGCTGTCGCCGCTGAGATAAGGCAACCAACAAGCAGGTAAATAGCTACGCTCCGCCAGTCACCCGCAGAAAATGTGACAAGAGCTGCGGCAATGAATGGTGTAAAACCTCCCCCCACCACACTTGCGACCTGATACCCCACACCAGCACCACTGTAGCGGTAACTCGCGCCAAACATGCTGGTAAACATCGGCTGCTGCACACAAACCACCATATCATGGGCAATATTCGCCAGCATTATTGAGAAGAACACGATCCAAAAAATAGATTGGGATTCCAACGCTATAAAAAACGGGAAAGCACTGAGTGTGCCAATTAACGCTCCCGTAATATAAACGCGACGACGACCAAAACGATCTGCAAGCCATGCAAAGCACGGAATGGTCAGGCAACTTAGTCCACCCACCAGCAGGCCGATATTCAGAAAGAGTTCGCGTGGAAGCCCGAGATTTTGTGTCGAGTAGTTCAGTGCAAACGCAGTGACGATATACATGGTCAAAAGTTCACACAAACGCAAGCCGATGATTTTCAAAAAAGCGCCGGGATGACGGCTAAGTGCTTCCAACACCGGTAAACGTGTTTTTGGTGATGTTTTTTGTTGCTGCTTTTCAAACTCGGCAGATTCTTCCATTCCGTTACGAATCCATAATGCGCCAAGCACCAGCACGATGCTGAATAAAAACGGAATACGCCAGCCCCAGCTTAAAAATTGTTCATCTGTGGTCATCATGCTGATCAGCGAAACCAGCCCGGTAGAGAGCAAAAGACCGACACCATAACCGACCTGTACCCCACTGCTATAAAAGGCTTTTTTGTTTTCAGGTGCGCTTTCGACCGACAGCAACGCCGCACCGCCCCACTCCCCACCAACGGCAAATCCCTGGATTGCCCGTAAGGTAACAAGCAGAACCGGAGCCCACCAGCCAATTGCAGCAAACGATGGCAGAATGCCAATCAGTGCCGTCGCAATCCCCATCATCCAGACGGTAAGCATCAGCATCCGTTTGCGTCCAAGGCGGTCGCCAAAATGACCAAAAATCACGCCACCCAGTGGACGAAACAAAAAGCCGACGCCAAATGTTGCAAAAGCAGCCAGTGTGCCCATGGCCGGACTAATTTGTGGGAAGAATTCACTGTTAAACACTAACGCGGCAGTGATGCCATAAAGCAGAAAATCGTACCAGTCAACTACTGCTCCGGCAAAACTACCGAAAGCAGCACGACGAGCACGGGTAAGCGATGGAGTGTCCTCTTTTGGAGGCGTTGAAATAAGTGTGGAGTCCATGATTGTCCTGTCAGTACTGGTTTTTTAGTTATAAGTATAAAAATGGGTTACTCACATTGCAGCCGTTGTATAACCGACTCAGATTGCTGACAAATCGCGCTTTATCCTGCCTGTGAAATCTCGCAAATTCAATGTATTGCAGGAACTGTCCAGGTCAGATGAGAACCAGCTCTTCAGGTAAATTGGCGTTTGCCATTAGGCTAAGTCGGTGCTTAAACGACTCTTTTGAGACTACCTCGCGAAAAGCGAAGTGAAAATGATTTTCTTTCCCAAAATGGGCAAGATGAAAAAAATGAAAGATAACCGGGAGATGTGAGATAACAAAAAACCCGCTTTAAAAGCGGGCTTTTCAGAATTTGGCTCCTCTGACTGGACTCGAACCAGTGACATACGGATTAACAGTCCGCCGTTCTACCGACTGAACTACAGAGGAATCGTGTGAACGGGGCGCATATTAACGATGACGATATGCAATGTCAAAGGCTGAATTCATATTCCTGATCGTTTGCTGAAATATTCCTCATTTCGCATTAAATTGCGCCACAAACGCTTATTTTTCCACCTTTTCAAGGTGTGTCCTGGGATATTTCCACAACCATTTACCGGTTTTCATCCGACGATAAAAGAGAATTGCCCGGACTGCCCAGTCTGAGAACATTCCCATCCAGACACCCACAACGCCCCAGCCAAGAACAATACCCAGCGTATAGCCCACCACGACCCGGCATCCCCACATCCCTAACATTGATACCCACATTGCATAGCGTGCATCCCGTGCGCCTTTAAACCCGGCAGGCACAACCCAGGCCGCTGTCCAGATTGGCATAAACGCCGCATTGAGCCAAACGAGGACCACCACCACATGAATAACTTCAGGATCGTGGGTATAAAAGGAAGCCATCAGACTGGCAAATGGTGCGCTCAGCCAGGCTATTGCGGTCAGACCAATGGTTGATAACCAGAACACATGACGCAGTTGAATTGCAGCCTGAGCAATTTGACCGTTACCTAATCGCCGTCCGGTAATAATTGTTGAGGCCGAGGCCAACGCATTACCAGGAAGGTTGATAAGTGCAGCAATTGAAAAGGCGATAAAATTACCGGCAATAACACTGGTTCCCATCCCGGCAACAAACATTTGTGTTAACAGACGTCCACTGGTAAAGAGAACTGATTCGACACTCGCCGGGATACCTATTCCCATCACTTCCCAAATAACAGAAAAATTCAGTGGCCTGAAATAGCTTTTCAAGGTGATACGCAGCGCCGGATTAAAACCGATCATCAACACCCATATAATGGCAACAGCTCCAATATAGCGGGAGATTGTCAGCCCCAGGCCCGCCCCTTCAAAACCAAGGCCTTGCCATGAAAAAATGCCATAAATAAGTATGCTGCTAATGATGATATTGAGAATATTCATGCCACCGTTAATGAGCAGCGGAATTTTCGTGTTACCGGCCCCTCGCAACGCACCACTACCAATTAGCGCTATGGCTGCCGCCGGATAACTCAGTACCGTCAACTCCAGATAGATCAACGCCAGCGCTTTGACGTGTTCTGTAGCCTCTCCGGCAACAATATTGATGATCTGCTCACCAAAGTAATGAATCACCGCCGCCAACAATATGGCAAATAACGTCATAATGACCAGCGACTGCCTTGTTGCCGTTCTGGCGCGTCGTCGGTTACGTTTCCCGAGGCTAAATGCCACTACCACCGTCGTACCCAGGTCAATAGCAGCAAAAAAAGCCATAATCACCATGTTAAAGCTGTCTGCAAGGCCCACTCCCGCCATTGCATCCTTACCCAGCCAGCTCACCAGGAACGTGCTCAATACCCCCATTAACAGCACACAACCGTTTTCCAGAAAGATGGGCACAGCAAGCGGTGTAATTTCACGCCAGAAGAGAACTTTATAACTCTTACGTTTGGCGTACCAGGTCGTGCGGGTTACGGCATGGCGTACAGCAGAAGTGATATTCAAAGCAGACCTTAAAGAAAAATGTGAAACCGCATTTCAAATGATGAGGGAGAATCGACAATCCTGCAAAATTATTTCCCGTTAAAATTGTCTGGAAATGCAACAAATTGTTGAGAGATAAAGCAATTAAACACAAGAGTTGAAAATGGGGTTTGACAAAAGATTTTTCGCCGCTAAGATGTGCCTCAACAACGATTCCTCTGTAGTTCAGTCGGTAGAACGGCGGACTGTTAATCCGTATGTCACTGGTTCGAGTCCAGTCAGAGGAGCCAAATTCTGAAAAGCCTGCTTCCGAGCAGGCTTTTTGCTATGTGCAGTCTTACGTCACACTCAATATCTCTCCCCCCTCCTTCTGCATTTCAAAAATCATCATTCAGCCATTGCGACTTGCCTGTCCGCTTTTTGTGAGTTTTCTGTTCATCGAAAGAGTAACACCTTACTGCCATCGCGCAGACCAGGAGTATTAACAGCAGCAGTGGGATTTATACGACAAATTGTGACCTCACACGCAATACCCACACTCACTTAATGGGTAGCCGCTTCTCCTTGATAGCGATCAAAAAAAAACATACCGTCTGGTCGGTATGCTTCTGCCTATGAATACAGAAACCCAACATCGTAAAAAAGATCCCATCCGTCTGTATCAGCAGTTGCTGGAGTCTGCAGCTATGATTGCTGGTCGTGACGGTATTGCTGCCCTCTCGCTGAATGCGGTTGCCCGCGAAGCTGGCGTGAGTAAAGGTGGATTACTGCATCACTTTCCGAACAAGCAGGCGCTGATCTACGCCTTATTTGCCCGGTTGTTGGCAATAATGGAAGAGGCCATCGCTGCCCTGATGCAAAAAGACAATATCAGCTATGGCCGTTTTACTCGCGCATATGTGAACTATCTTTCTGCACTGACTGACACACAAGAAAGCCGTCAATTGATGGTGCTTTCGCTGGCAATGCCCGATGAACCGGTGCTGCGAAAATGCTGGCGAGACTGGATGCTTGGTCATTTAGCGAATGGCGATGAACTGGATAATAGCCCAACCGGAACGCTGGTGCGCTATACCGCGGATGGCATCTGGTTGTCTGAGTTAACGGAAGGGATCACCATGAGCCCCGAACATCGTCAGGCACTGGTTGATTCACTGAATAAGATGACGCTTCCCGCGTGAAGTCCCATGGATTGAGGTCGCGATGCGCTATAACATCAATGCCCGTTTCATTTATGACGCTACGGATGGCACGCTTACGCTACCGCAAAGCACTGAGCCAGACTGCCAACTCTCGTTAACGTCCAGCGCCCTGCTCAACTTTTTTTTGCATCATACCGATATCGTTAGTCGCGAAGAGGTACTGAAAAAAGTTTGGGATGACAACGGATTAACTTCTTCTAACAGCAATCTGAATCAGTATCTCAGTATGCTGCGCAAGACATTCCGTCACTATGGTATTGATAATATTATCATTACCGTTGCACGCGGCTATCTGCAGCTAAACCCGGATGTCTCCATCGAACCACTGGATGAAGCCCCTGCGCCACCTGCAATTATAGAGCCATCCATAATCCCTGATGTTGACGCACCAACATCCAGTGAGGATACCGGGTCTGCGCCATCAACATTAACGCCTGTCACCCATAGTCACGACGCTTACTGGTATTTTGCAGGTGCCTGTTTGTTAACCATTTCGATTTTGTTGGTAGCCTTCAATTTGTTCGGTATCAGCGAGGCGCGCCCCATCGCTTTGACGCAACTTTCTCATAGCCAGTGCGAATTACTGGCAAGCGACGAAATGCGCCGTTCAGTAAGCGTGAAGGCGTATGAGAAAAATTATGACGAAGTCCGTAAGCGTCTGAATATCGCCTGCAAACCAGGTGAGCGTTTTCTTTTTTTCTACGGTGACAGGCTGGAAACCAACGGCCTTGGGCGAGTGTTCCTCGCGCACTGCGCTATGCATGAAGATAACCCGTTTAGTTATTGCGATAACTACTTTTATTACTCCTGGAAACCGTAATGAGAATTGCACCGCGCACCTTCTTTGCTATTTCCGCCCTGACGTTTATCGTCGCCTCCGGGTTTAGTTTCTGGCGGTTGTCCCCTGCTGAAAATACAGGGATTATGAGTTGTTCAACAAAAGGCATCATGCGTTTTGAGAATATGGAAAAGGAGAACGTTAACGGTAATATTCACTTTAACTTTGGCAGCCAGGGTAAAGGTTCTATGGTGGTCGAAGGCTACACGGACTCTGCCGCTGGCTGGCTGTACCTGCAACGCTATGTCAAATTTACCTATACCAGTAAACGTGTTTCCGCCACGGAACGCCATTACCGCATCAGCCAGTGGGAATCCAGCGCCTCATCGATAGATGAATCACCAGATGTGATTTTTGACTACTTTATGCGTGAAATGTCTGACAGCCATGACGGGCTGTTCCTCAACGCCCAGAAGCTGAACGATAAAGCGATTTTGCTCAGTTCTATTAATTCACCGCTTTGGATCTGTACCCTTAAATCTGGCAGCAAATTAGACTAGTTTTTTCTGGCTGCCTTACGCAACGAATTGCTCACCACTTTCATCGTCCCCCCTTCGCCTGACGAGAAACACGACTCTTTAACTTCGTGATAGCACAGGCGATTTGTGATGTACCACGCATTTCATTTTCCCCTTCTCAACGGCCCTGAGCAAAAGCGCATTTTTTGCGTTTAGGGTTTGCGCCAAAGTATGAGCCCCAACACACTTCACCGCTGTAGCTGTTACCCCCTTTTCGTAATTATTTAGCAACTTAGCAACAAACATACCCGGCGAAAAAAATACGCCAAAAAGCGCATTATTAAAAACAAAATCCCCCCACCACTCCAGCACAAATACATAAATCAGAGTGTATTGAAAGCTAAATCTCAGAATTTAATTCTAAATCATTGCTTTCAGCAGATTTAAATTCCACAAAATCCCATGAGCTCTATAGTGACATTCGAACGCCGCTTCCGTGAGTTAACGCTGTGTCACGGACGGTTTTCCTGAATCACAAAACCTGTTCTGAGGAGATCACCATGGGTGATGCATTAGGGCTTATCGAAACCAAAGGCCTGGTGGCCTGTATTGCCGCAGCGGATGCGATGTGTAAATCCGCCAACGTTGAACTGATTGGCTATGAAAACATCGGCTCTGGCCTGGTGACCGTGATGGTGAAAGGCGACGTTGGCGCAGTGAAAGCATCTGTCGATTCTGGACTTGAGTCCGCACAGCACATCGGGGAAGTGGTGACGTCGCTGGTCATCGCGCGTCCTCACAACGACATCAACAAAATCGTTATTAAACATAAGGCTTAAGGCCGGAGGGAAGAAACATGGGTGATGCATTAGGTCTGATTGAAACCAAAGGTTTGGTGGCTTGTATTGAAGCAGCTGACGCGATGTGTAAGGCCGCCAACGTTGAGTTGATTGGCTATGAAAACGTCGGTTCTGGTCTGGTCACCGCAATGGTGAAAGGTGATGTCGGCGCAGTAAAAGCGGCGGTGGATTCCGGTGTTGAGTCCGCACAGCGCATTGGCGAGGTGGTGACGTCGTTGGTTATCGCGCGTCCACACAATGACATCAACAAGATTGTCTCGCACTACAAAATTACCGATTAACCGGAGAAAACATAATGAGAGAAGCGCTTGGTCTGATCGAAACCAAAGGTCTGGTGGCCTGTATTGAGGCGGCAGACGCGATGTGTAAGGCCGCCAACGTTGAGTTGATTGGCTATGAAAACGTCGGCTCTGGCCTGGTCACCGCGATGGTGAAAGGCGACGTTGGCGCAGTGAATGCCGCGGTGGATTCCGGTGTTGAAGCAGCAAGACGTATCGGTGAAGTGGTGACCTCCCGTGTCATCGCCCGTCCACATAACGACATCGAAAAAATTGCGTCGCAGCATAAAGCATGACCTGACAGGGCACGCCCCGTCTGCACTCTTTTAGTCTGATGAAGGATAGACTCATGATTGAACTGGATACCGATTTGCGCTCCCGTCAGAACGCGCGGGTGCTGGTGCGTAACGCCAAAAAAGCGCAAGCGATTATGGCCACTTTTTCGCAGCAGCAAATCGACGCCATCGTGAAAAACGTGGCCCAGGAAGCAGCACACCACGCTGAAGCACTGGCAAAAATGGCCGCAGAAGAAACTGGCTTCGGCAACTGGCAGGATAAAGTCCTGAAAAACCGTTTCGCCTCGCTGCGTGTTTACGATGCCATCAAAGATATGAAGACCGTCGGCATCATTCATGACGATCAACAGCAAAAAGTGATGGACGTGGGCGTGCCGCTGGGTGTGATTTGCGCCCTGGTGCCGTCAACCAACCCGACTTCGACCATCTTCTACAAAACGCTGATCGCCCTGAAAGCCGGTAATGCGATTATTTTCTCTCCGCATCCCGGCGCACGTCAGTGTAGCTGGAAGGCGATAGAAGTCGTTAAGCGTGCCGCAGAAGCTGCTGGTGCACCTGCGGGTATTGTCGATGGTGTAACCGAGCTCACGCTGGAAGCAACCCAGGAACTGATGCATAGCAAAGATGTTTCGCTGATTCTGGCTACCGGTGGTGAAGGAATGGTACGAGCAGCATATGCTTCTGGCACACCGACCATCAGCGGTGGTCCTGGTAACGGTCCGGCATTTATTGAACGCAGTGCGGATATCCACCATGCGGTGAAAGATATCATCACCAGCAAAACCTTCGATAATGGTGTGATCTGCGCTTCTGAACAGTCGATTATTGTTGAACGCTGCATTTACAACGAAGTACACCGCGAGCTGGAAGCTCAGGGTGCTTACTTTATGAACGAAGATGAAGCGGCAAAAATGGCAGCTCTGCTGCTGCGCCCGAACGGCACGATTAACCCGAAAGTGGTGGGAAAAACCGCACTGTATTTAAGCCAGATGGCCGGTTTTTGTGTGCCCGCCAGTACCAGAGTACTGATTGCCGAACAAACTACCGTTTCTCACAAAAATCCCTACTCACGTGAAAAGCTGTGCCCGGTTCTTGGTCTGTATATCGAAGAGGACTGGAAAGCTGCCTGCCACCGCGTGGTGGAGTTGCTGACTAACGAAGGTCTGGGCCACACACTGGTGATCCATACCCGCAACCAGGATGTGATCCGTCAATTCTGCCTTGAAAAACCGGTTAACCGCATTCTGATCAATACCCCTGCAGCGCTTGGCGGTATTGGCGCTACCACTAACATTACCCCCGCCCTGACGCTTGGATGCGGTGCGGTAGGTGGTGGTTCCTCTTCCGATAACGTCGGGCCAATGAATCTGCTCAACATTCGTAAAGTGGGCTATGGCGTGCGTTCCATCGATGAGTTGCGTTCTCCGGGTAGCCGTGCAGAACCGCAGCCAGCCATCGCCGCGCCGGTAGCGGATCCGCATCGCAGCCTTCTTGACGATGCCCGCTTCACCTCCCCTGCCCCGGCAACCACATCTGCTGATGATCGTTTTACTGTGGCAACGACTGATCCCGAAGGCGAGATCAACGAGCAGAACGTTGAGCGAGTCATCCGCCAGGTGCTTGAGCGCTTAGGCAAGTAATTCATTGAGATAAGGCGATAAAAACGATGATTCTCGCAAAGGTAACCGGACATGTCGTCGCCACGCAAAAGTGCGATGAGCTGCGCGGCAGCAACCTGTTGTTGATCACCCAACTGGATGATAACCAACAGCTGATGAAGGACCGCTCCTGGGTCGCTGTCGATAGCGTCGGTGCAGGCGTTCATGACGTTGTGCTGGCGGAGGAGTACTTCGCACTCAATAAAGATCGTTACAAAGCGATGTCAGTGGTCGCCATTGTCGAGAAGGTTTTTCGGGACGCTTAAGGAGTGAAAAAACCAATGAGTGAATTTTTGCTGAAACCCCGGATCTGCTTCGGTCAGGACGCGCTGTCAGTCCTGGACGAGCTAACCGCCTGTCATGTTTTGCTGGTTACCGATCAGGCGATGGTCAAATTCGGTCTTGCTGAACGTGTCACGCAGCGTCTCTGTGCGCGCGGCATTGACTGGCAGGTGTGGGATGACGTTGTCGCCGATCCGGATATCGCTACCGTGGTCCGAGGGATGAAGTTGATGGACAGCTGCTACCCGGATCTGGTTATCGCACTCGGCGGTGGTTCGGTCATTGACGCAGCCAAAGCGGTTATTTTCGCCCTGGCGCAAACCCGTCCGGAAGCAGGACGTGAACGCCCCTGCTTTGTGGCTATTCCAACCACCAGCGGTACGGGCTCAGAAGTGACCAGTTTCTCGGTGGTGAAAGCCCATGCCGAAAAACTGGTGCTGGTTGACTCGTCGCTGCTACCGGATATCGCCATTCTTGATCCGTCACTGGTGGCATCCGTGCCACCTGCTATCACCGCTGACACCGGAATGGATGTGTTGTGCCACGCTCTGGAGGCTTATGTCTCCCTTGCCGCCAGCGACTTTTCCGATGCACTTGCTGAAAAAGTGGTGCAACAGGTGTTCAGCTACCTACCGGGCTGCTGGCGTAACGGCCAGGATTTGCAGGCTCGGGAGAAAATGCACAACGCCTCATGTATGGCAGGAATGGCGTTTACCAATGCCTCTCTTGGCATCACCCATAGCCTGGCTCATGCCCTTGGTGGTGTTTTCCGTGTCCCTCATGGGCGCGCAAATGCCCTGCTAATGGCACACGTTGTGGCATGGAATGCTGACTACCACGGTCAATGCGACACCCTTGCTGCGCGGAAATATGCACGTCTGGCACATCTGTTGGAACTGCCTGCCAGCACGCCTCGTGAAGGAGTAACAAGCCTGCTGGTCGCAATCCAAACGCTGAAAGATGAAATGAATATGCCCAGGGGGATTAACGACACCGGCGTGAATGCCGCTGATTTCGATCAGCGCCTGGCGGAGATGGTTGCCCAGGCACTGCGTGACAGTTGCACCCCAACCAACCCGCGCGAACCGGATGCCCGCGCCCTGACTGAACTTTATCGCCAGGCCTGGAGCGGCAATATCGCTCAATGCCACTGATAACAAGAACTGGAGACCCTTACCTTATGGCAAACTACAATTTAACACCGCGCGTAAAAGTGCTGGCTGAACGTTTACTGGCTCACCCCAGTACCCTGTGCGTTGAACATGCCGGGATCCTGAGCGGGCTGGATGGTGATATCGCGGGCATTCCCGCCGCAGTAAAACCCGCTCGCCGTTTCTATGAACTGATGCGCCAGCTACCGCTCGCTGTTAGCCCCGATGAACTGATTGTTGGCAATCAGACTCATCGTCCGCATGGTGCGATTTTCCACGACGAAAGTACGGCCCACCGCCCGTCTGTTTTTCAGTTTCTTAATCTAAATAGCGACCTCGATGCCCCGGATTATAAACTGGTGATCGAAAAAGGCGTGCTGGCAATCAAACAGCAATTGGAAGAGAAAACCCGCTCACTGGGCAGCGCCGTTAGCCGCAGTGGTATGGATGAAGTCAACGCTTGCCGCGCCGCGATTTATGCCTGTGATGCCCTGATGCAGTTAGCGCAAAATCTGGCCACCAGCGCCGAAAAACTGGCTGCAACTGAGACAAATGCGTATCGCAAAGCTGAGTTATCTGAAAGTGCCGCCATTTTGCACCATATCCCAGCGCATCCTGCTCGTAGTTTTAAAGAGGCTTGCCAGGCATTTTATCTGTTCCAGTTAGCACTCCAGTTAGATAATGGTAGCTATGCTGTTAACCCGGAAGGTGCAGATAAAGCGCTGCTGGCGTATTATCAGCATGATATTGCCAACGGTCTGCTGACCGAGGCGCAGGCTTACGAAATTGTCGAATGTTTGTGGTTTAAACTGGCAGAACTGAGTGAAGTCCGCGCAGCTTGTGCTATCGATGGCTACCCGATGTTCGATGCTCTGTTGCACGGTGCAAGCCTTGAGAACGCAGTGATTAACCCTCTTTCAGAGATGTTCCTCAATGCACAACGTAACCTGAGCGCGCTAAATCTGCCCGTACGTCTGTTCCATGGTGCCCACAAAACCGTTACCACACCATTTGCCGCCTGTAGCGAAACGCCAGTGCTGGAAGGCCTGACACCACGTATCCAACGTCTGCGTAACCACTACCTGACTGTTCGCCCGAGTGTTTCTATTTACCGTGCACTGGCTTTTACCGAAGTGGTGAAAGCGAATCCAGGAATGCCAGCCATCCTGCTGCGTGCTAAAGCATTCCGTCACGCCTGTGAAACTGCGCCGATTTTGATTCAGGACGATGAGCTGATCGTCGGTCATCCTTGCGGTAAACCGCGTGCTGGCGCATTTTCACCTGATATTGCCTGGCGCTGGGTGCGTGACGAACTCGATACCATGAGTACTCGCCCACAGGATCCGTTTGAAATCAGCGAAGAAGATAAAAAAACCATTCGCGAAGAGATTGTACCGTTCTGGGAGGGTCGCTCGCTGGATGAAATTTGTGAAGCACAATACCGCGAAGCTGGCGTTTGGTCGTTCAGTGGCGAAACATTCGTCAGCGACCTCTCCTATCATCAGGTTAACGGCGGGGGTGATACCTGTCCGGGCTACGATGTGCTGCTGTTTACCAAAGGGATGAATGGCATCAAAGCCGATGCCGAGGCGCATCTTGCCGAACTGAGCATGGAAAACCCGGAAGATATCGATCGCATTTACTACTACAAAGCAGCGATCGAAACCTGTGAAGGGGTGATCAACTATGCGCATCGTATTGCCGCCCGTGCCCGTGAACTGGCTGCCGTTGAACAGAACGCCCAGCGTCGAGCAGAGCTACTGACTATCGCAGAAGTTAACCAGAACGTTCCGGCGAATCCGCCGAAAACCTTGCAGGAAGCGCTGCAAAGTATCTGGACGGTAGAGTCACTGTTTGAGATTGAAGAGAACCAGACAGGCCTGTCACTTGGGCGTGTTGACCAGTACTGCTACCCGATGTTTGAAGCAGATATCCGTGAAGGTCGCCTGACTCATGAAGGTGCACTGGAGCTGATGCAGGCATTTATCATCAAATGTGCCGAGCTGATGTGGATGTCCAGCGAACTGGGAGCGAAATATTTTGCGGGTTATCAGCCATTTATCAACCTGACTGTCGGTGGTCAAAAACGTAGCGGTGGCGATGCCTGCAACGATCTCACCTATCTGATTATGGATGCAGTCCGTTTTGTGAAAGTGTATCAGCCATCACTGGCTTGCCGTATCCATAACCAGTCGCCGCAAAAATATATGGAAAAAATTGTCGATGTGGTGAAAGCGGGGATGGGCTTCCCAGCCTGCCACTTCGATGACTCCCATATCAAAATGATGCTGCGCAAAGGTTTTGACTTTGAAGATGCACGTGATTACTGCCTGATGGGCTGCGTGGAACCACAAAAATCAGGTCGTATTTACCAGTGGACTTCCACCGGCTACACCCAATGGCCAATTGCCATCGAGTTTGTCCTCAACCGTGGTCGTATGGTGCTGTTTGATAGCTATCAGGGGCTGGACACGGGCGATCTGAAAGATCTGCGCACATTTGAAGATTTTGATGCCGCGGTGAAAAAACAAGTTGCTCATATCATACGCTTGTCCGCCATCGGTACGGTCATCAGCCAGCGTGTGCACCGGGACGTGGCACCAAAACCGCTGATGTCGCTACTGGTTGAAGGCTGCATGGAAAAAGGCAAAGACGTCTCTGCCGGTGGCGCAATGGTAAACCACGGACCTGGGCTGATTTTCTCTGGTCTGGCTACCTACGTCGATTCAATGGCGGCCATCCGCAAACTGGTTTACGAAGATAAGAAATATACCCTTGAACAGATACGGGACGCTCTGCTGGCAAACTTTGAAGGTTGTGAAGGCTTGCGTCGCGACTGTCTGAACGCACCGAAATACGGCAACGACGATAACTACGTTGACCAGTACGCTCTGGATATCACCGAGTGGACTGAACGAGAGTGCCGCAAGTACAAGATGCTCTACTCCACTCTCAGCCACGGTACGTTGTCGATCTCCAACAATACGCCGATTGGTGAGCTGACCAATGCCACACCAAATGGTCGTCTGGCGTGGATGCCGCTTTCTGACGGGATCAGCCCGACTCAAGGGGCGGATAAGCATGGCCCTACAGCGATTATCAAGTCTGTGAGCAAAATGAACGTTGAAACCATGAATATCGGCATGGTGCATAACTTCAAATTCCTCAAAGGGCTACTTGATACACCGGAAGGTCGCAACGGCCTGATAACTCTATTGCGTACAGCATCAATTCTTGGCAACGGTCAGATGCAGTTCAGCTACGTCGATAATGAAGTACTGAAAAAAGCACAACAGGAACCGGAAAAATACCGTGATTTGATCGTCCGCGTAGCCGGTTACAGCGCCTACTTCGTGGAATTGTGTAAGGAAGTTCAGGACGAAATCATCAGCCGTACGGTGATTGAGAAGTTCTGATAAGACGGATCGCAACCGGACAAGGATGTCCGACATTTTCAGGAGGCAAGCGTGAGCGCAAATAAAGAATTAAGCGGACGAATTTTCAATATCCAGAAATATTCGATCTACGACGGTGACGGTATCCGCACACTGATTTTTTTTAAAGGCTGCAATCTTCGCTGCCCGTGGTGTGCCAACCCGGAAGGGTTAAGCAGCCAGTTTCAGGTGATGTTCTCTCAGGATAAATGCATCAACTGCGGCGACTGCGTCAATGTATGCCCGGCGGGGATCCACTACCGCGCGGAAGTCAACGGAGAAATGAAGCATTTCGTCAACCGTAATAAAGACTGTATTGGTTGTCGCAAGTGTGAAGAAATTTGCACCCAAAATGCACTGGATATCATGGGTAAAGATGTCACGGTCAGTGAACTGATGGAGATCATCATGCAGGACTATGACTTTTACGTCTCCTCCGGCGGTGGTGTCACTATTGGGGGCGGTGAGATGAGCTTGCAAACTGATTTTGCCGTTGCCCTGTTCAGTGAATGCAAAAAGATGATGATCAACACCGCCGTTGAAACCCAGGGTACAACCCCGCTTGCAAACTATCAGAAGCTGGCTCCGGTCACCGACACCTTCCTGTTCGATATCAAACAGATCGATAGCAATCACCATAAAACGCTGTTCGGAATTGGCAACGAAGGCGTGCGTCGCAATCTGGAGTGGCTGGTGGATTCGGGTGCCAACGTGATTGTTCGTATGCCGCTGATTCGTGGTTATAACGATTCGTGGGAAGCGATTACCGGTGCTATCGACTACGTCCAGAAACTGGCCAAACGCGGCAATATTCGCCGAATCGATATGCTGCCGTACCACCAGCTGGGGCGCAAAAAGTATGAACGACTGGAGATGCCCTACCCGATTGTTGAAGACCCGTCATACAGCGTGGAAGAGCTGGACAAACTGGAGGCGTTTTTCGCCCAGTTCGATTTTGATATTCGCTTAGTTCGTCATTAAAGGAGCCGTAAATGAACAGTTTAGGCGTAATTGAAACACGTGGTCTTGTAGCCGCAATTCAAGCCGTAGATGCCGCCTGCAAAGCAGCCGGGGTGAGCTGTATTGGTTATCGCAAAGTAGGTTCCGGGCTGGTAAGCGTCTGTTTTGAGGGGGAAATCAGCGCAGTTTACACGGCCATTGAACGTGGTATTGCTGTGGCATCTGCAACCGACCATCAGGCCAAATCACTGGTGATCGCTCGCCCGGAACGCTGTGTGGTTGAAGCACTCAGTAACCTGAAAGGTCATCCGCCACGTGTCGAATCAGGCCAGAAACCTCATGCAGAGCTGCCGACAGTTGCAGAAGTGACTGTCTGCGAGGAAACCGCTGAAGTTTCTACAGATACTGAAACTGCAATGCCTGTAGCTGAGAAAGAAGTGCAAGCCCCCATTGTGGAAGTGAAAAGCCACGGGCATAAGAAAGGGAAAAAAGCATGATTGACGCACTGCTACAGGAAAAAATCACCACGCGACTGATCGATACCGCCCCCACAATTCCGGTCGGTGTTTCTAATCGTCATGTGCATCTGTCGCAGCAGGATGTTGAAGCGCTTTTTGGTGTTGGCTACCAACTTACGCCCTTTAAGCCGTTGCGCCAGCCAGGGCAATTCGCCGCTGAAGAGTGTGTGACGGTTGTCGGTCCGAAAGGTTCTCTGACTCACGTCCGCGTACTTGGCCCGGTTCGCCCGACAAGCCAGCTGGAAATCTCCCGTGCCGATTGTTTTACTCTCGGCATTAAAGCGCCAGTGCGTGAATCCGGGCAACTGGAAAATGCCGGTGACGCACTGTTGGTGGGGCCGAAAGGTCATGTTGAGTTGCATTCACAAGTCATTTGCGCCTGGCGGCATATTCATATGTCTCCCCAGGATGCTCGTCTGTTGAATGTCAGCAATGGGCGGAAGGTGAGTGTTCGCAGTCACGGTGAACGCCAGTTAACGTTCGATGAAGTGGTGGTACGGGTGCGCGATGATTTTGCCCTTGAACTGCATATCGATACGGAAGAAGCCAATGCTGCCGGACTGAAAAACGGGGCGCAGGTAACACTGATTCGCTAAGGGAGGCCATCATGACCGAACAACAGATCGACACCATCGTCAACCTGATCCTCCAGCGGCTGCAACCTGCGGTACTGGTCATGGTGACATCTGCGGATGGCTATCGGGATCTGATTCATCAGCGGCTGGCTCGTTGTGGCGAACGGTTGCATCTGGCGCTGGATGAAACAATCAGTGATAGCGAACGGTGGCAGCAAATTGGTGACGTGATACCTGCTAAAACATGGCAGCAAAAATTGCCTTCAACGCCCTATAAAGCGTTATTGCTGCCGTTTTTGAGTTACCCGCTGGCTGTAGATGTTGTCAACGGTACGCTGCAAAGCCCGGTAGCGCAAAGGGTTCACGATGCGCTACTGGCGGGTATTCCGGTACTGGCACTGCGTTATTACTGCGATCCGCACAGCGAATTAAACGCGCTTCGCGGTACTGTTCACAGCGACTACGCGGCGCATCTTTCCGCCACGCTCGCCGGCCTAAACGAATGTGGCATTACGTTATGTTCCATGAATGAAATGCTGGAGAAACTGGCAACAGGCGTCAGCAGTCAATCGCCTGTAAGTCATCAGCGGCGTTATCTGACTGTCACCGATATCGTCAATAATCCGGCACTGGCAAAATCACCCGACGCCGTACTGACCGATGCTGCGGTCGATTTTTTGAAAGCACAGAAAAAATAACCTTACCTCGATAACAAACCTGGAGTTTAGATATGTCTTCGAAAACAAAATGCTGGCTATGGATGTTACTGGTCATCCTTTCTGAAACCTCTGCAACATCCACACTTAAAATGTTTGATAACAGTGAGGGGATGACAAAAACGCTGCTGCTGGCCCTGATCGTCGTACTGTATTGCATTTGTTACTACTCGCTTTCACGGGCAGTAAAAGATATCCCCGTTGGTCTGGCTTACGCCACATGGTCCGGTACTGGCATTTTGATGGTCTCAACCCTTGGGATTTTGTTTTACGGTCAACACCCGGATACCGCCGCCATTATTGGTATGGTCATCATCGCCAGTGGTATCGTCATTATGAATCTGTTCTCAAAAATGGGCAGTGAAGAGGCGGAAGAAACGCCAGTTACCAACCTCGATAAAAAAATCGCTAACTAACAAAAGGAATTGCTCATGTTTAATATTGGATTTTTATGGCTGGCACTTTCCATCGGTTCTGAAATAACCGGTACATCAATGATCAAAAAAACCAACGGTTTTAGCCGGCTGTGGCCTTCTGTTCTGGTGGTATGTGCTTATTCAATGTGTTATTTCGCCCTGACCAGGGCAATGAGTACTATTCCGGTTGGTGTTGCCTATTCACTCTGGTGCGGCTTTGGGATTGTCGGCGTGACAATTTTCTCGATGATTCTGTATAAACAAAAGCCCGATTTACCCGCCATTTTTGCCATGCTGCTGATTATTAGTGGCGGCATTATTATGAATGTATTCTCAGGCATGTAATGACGTAAGGGTGTTTTATACAGCGCCATTTGTATTGCTTACAAATGGCGCATTCTAATTGACATATCAAAATGCTGTACGATTGATATTCACCGGCATTCCTGATCGACGTTCCATAGCGGCATTGGCACGTTGTACATCTACCTCTTGTCCATTGATAAAAGCACGCAGCGCAGGGGTAATTGGTAACGGCACCTTTCTGTCAGACTCAAACTCCGCACGATTTCGTGATAACGGTTCATGAACTTCCAGCCAGTTCGAGCCATCTGGTTCTGTGGTGTATTTCACTGGCTGGTCAATAATTTGTACGCGCGTCCCAACAGGAACATTATCAAACAGATATTTAATATCGTTATCGCGCAGACGAATACATCCCTGACTTACCCTCAGTCCAATACCAAAATTGGCATTCGTACCATGAATAGCATAAAGGCGACCAATATAGATGGCATACAACCCCATTGGGTTTTCCGGCCCGGCGGGAATAAACGCAGGCAGACTCTCCCCACGCTTTGCATATTCACGGCGGGTGTTTGGCGTTGGTGTCCACGTTGGCGCTTCCTGTTTACGCTCCACCGTCGTTACCCAATTGCGCGGCGTTTCACGCCCGGCCTGACCGATGCCAATGGGAAAAACTTCAACGGTCTGGCTGTCTGGTGGGTAATAGTAAAGGCGCATTTCAGCCACATTCACCACCATCCCCTTACGGACTGTTGCCGGAAGAATAAGCTGTTGCGGCACGACCAGTGTTGAGCCTGATTTCGGTAAAAAAACATCAGTACCAGGGTTTGCCTCCAGCATATTGCTGAGCCCTTGCCCGTACTGCGCTGCAAATGTTTCCAGTGGTTGTGTGTTATGTTCAGGCACCTGAATGGTTAATGGTGCACCCACTAATCGGCTACCTTCTGGTGGAAGTGGGTAAGTTACCGCCAGACTCGTTTGCCAGACGGAAAGTAGAATAAAAGAACCAAGAATACATACACGACGTATCATTTCCCTTTCCTTAGTCGCGACAGATATTCAATAAGTATAGCTTTTATCAGACTTTTCGCTGGTAGCAGGTCAACAAGCCACAGCGACGCAGTAAAGGTTGTCGCTTAACTTAAAAGAACGTAGTGCAGATTATTGACCTCGCATTCTTTGTTCATGCCGGATACAGCGTAAATGCTTTATCCGACAACATTGCGTTTGTTATCCGTCTCAGGATAGAGTCACACCGCTACCTTGAAGCCACCAGCCTTGCTTCGCAAGCCATATCGCTCTGTCGATGATATCCACGGATTAACGGCTGGCAAAAAACAGACTTACCTGATGAATTCTCATACCTGAACTCTGCAATGACGTTATTCAGATACTGTATTAGCGATGTCGCTTTACCTGAAGAACTGGCTAATGCTCGAGCCTGGTAATCGCTGAGTTTTTCAATCAAAATCAACGCTGGCCCTTCAGGATAGTGGCTTATTTCTGGCACTGCTGTTGCACTATTAGCAATAAAAATCAGCACCGAATAATCCGTAAAAGCATCCCTTAACGATTGCGCTGGCCCACCGTTAAATGGCAAAAATTCCTGTTGCCACTCCTCACCAATAAAACAGGTTATCGGCAACACATCCGCCAATCGGTTTGCCAGATTAATGTCGCCCTGTAAGAAGCAAAACAAAGCTATCGAGTCAGGCTTTATCGTTTGCATACCATAAGCCCCCACCTGACGCTTTGTTGTGAGTAGAATTTAACTCCGCCGTAAAAGCAGTTTGTAACTTTATGAATTGAATCTCTTTTGTTATCACTCTTTTGAGTGATTCACCTACATTTGCCGCCATACCCTGATCCTTTCTCAGGGTGGTAGGGGTGTAAGACGCGTCAGTACTCTGCCAGACGCTTCCGGGAAACCCACTTCCCACCGAAGTTGTTGGTTATAACCGACAGGCAGGTCTTCTGGCTTAGCGTCATCCTCTCCCGCCCTTCCCGACCTCTCAGTCAGTGGTATTTGCGGGGTTGTCAGCATCACAGCAGCGGGGGCTGTGAGGGATTCTCACCCTCTTCCCTGGCACAAATGTGCCAAACCTGTCAGCTAATGTTATGAGCTGATTTCATTTTGCTCATAACACGATATTTACGTCTGTACTTTAAATAATTCGCGTTGCAGCATATGCAACCTGAAGCATGACGAATTTACAAAACCTCCATATTATTTACCAATTAATCAGGCCATCTGTGCAATAGCATTTTCGTTGATTTGCTGACGATATGCTTGCGGTGTTATCTGGTATGTCTGACGAAACACTTTGCAAAAATAGCTGGTTTGCGAGAAACCGAGATTTCGCGCAATGCTGCTAATACTCCAGTCACTGTGGCTAAGTAATTCACGGGCGCTGGCCATTCTCTGTTGATTAACCCAAGCATTAAAACCAATTCCATTATATTTTTTAAATAATTTACTGAAATAATAAGGGCTTAGATAAACGTGAGAGGCCACATCCTCCAGACGCAAATCGTCTGATAAATGTGCATCGATATAACGCAATGCTTTTTTCATTTTATTATCGTGCGGACTTGATGCTCGACTTTGACGGGCTATTTCAGAACCTGGCTTACTCTCTTTGATAACAATAAAATTGAGCTGATTCTTAAGACAGTTTTCAACAATAAGCTTCAGCAGGTCGGCAGACGCCATCACTCTTGAATAATCCATCTCTGGAACTTTGCGAAATTCATTCAGTAAATCAGGATCAGCTTGCCAACAATTATCGATATTTAAAATATCAACTAAATCAGCATCGCCATCATTACGTAAACGCACCTGACCACATAACACAAAACCAACCAAATGACCGGCAATCACCAATGGAATCGAAAAATCTGTTAACCCCGCATGGCAGCGATAAATACACGGCTTTTCAGACTTTGACGACTCAAAGCCACCGCAGCGATCACTCATTCGGCAGCGTTCGCTATGCTGAGGATGTTGGCGCATCAGTTGGCAAAAAGGGGTAAAGTTAAAAAGTTGCGAAATTTCGTCACCGTGGATGTTCACAATGACAACCGCCAGGCTGGTAGCTTGTGCAAAATCCTGCGCGATTTTATTAATGAGTTCTGAGTTTAATGTACTGGCAGAAATCATATAAAATCCCTTATTTGAATTATTGATATAATGAATATATAAAGCGAATTTTGTTTTTCTGCGTTACCATTCCATTTCATTGCCAGAAAACAAAACGGACAATAACAAAAGTCTCCTTTTGAGGGGAGACTTTTTGTTCAGTTCGGGAAAGCAGATCACGAAATAGCGTTATAAAAATGGCTAACAGCTTAAAATCACGCCGATTCATTCGTGGGTAAGTTGTTACCAATAAAATAACGATAAATTGCAGCTCCGCCACAGGCACCTATTACCGGAGCTATTATTGGCACAATAAAATAGGGAATATCACGGCCACCTGTCATCGCTACATTGCCCCATCCGGCAAGCCATGCGAACAGTTTTGGACCAAAGTCACGCGCCGGGTTCATTGCAAACCCTGTCAACGGTCCCATGGAGGCACCAATGACCGCAACCAGAATACCAATTAACAAAGGCGCTAACGGCCCTTTCGGCACACCGTTACCGTCATCGGTTAATGCCATGATTAAGCCCATCAGGATAGATGTGATGACTATTTCCACCAGCAACGCCTGCCAGATACTCAGCGCTGCCGCCGGGTAAGTACTAAAGACACCCGCAACAGCCAGACTTTCTACGCTGCCACGCACCATATTGTGTGCCGTTTCATACTCGACAAAAAGGTTGCTGTACAGGAACCATGCGAGCACAGCTCCACTAAAAGCGCCAGCAAACTGCGCTAACGAATATGGCAACACCTTATGCGCAGGAAAACGGGCAAATAACCACAATGCGATTGTGACCGCAGGATTTAAATGCGCACCCGAGATCCCTGCTGTCAGGTAAACCGCCAGGGAAATCCCCAGCCCCCAAATAATACAAATTTCCCAAAGCCCAAGGCTTGCCCCGGCAAGTTTTGCTGCACAAACGCAGCCAATGCCGAAAAACAGAAATAGCCCGGTGCCTAAAAACTCGGCGATACATTGCGCTTTCAGTGAATCTTTCATCATGACACCTTCCTGGTTGAGTCTGTCGCTGATTAACCGTAGTTACGGGCGTTACTATAGAAACGCCTGCATATGAATTTGTTGCTCACCTGCGGAATATTTTTAATAAAATTTGGTCTTTTGATATTAAATTATTGCTTTCAAATTGCTTAATATTTGCGTATTCCTACTGAAAGAATCCCTATTACATCTCATGTTGTTAATAACAAAAAACCGTTATTTCTTAATGTTTGTTTTTTTACATCCATCACAAGCTTTTTCGCGCGTAGCAAATTTTTTATTTAAAGTCACCAATAATAAAATTATTCTGCAAGGACGATCTCTAAAAAATGCTATTCACATCATTTTTATTTTTCTTTTAAAACATGACGATATAAAAACATACAGCAATTTTATACTACGCCCTGAGAGATCCCCTCATAATTTCCCCAAAGCGTAACCATGTGTGAATAAATTTTGAGCTAGTAGGGTTGCAGCCACG
>NZ_JAEOHX010000019.1:0-59159 GCF_019366485.1 Escherichia sp. GZ89
GATGGCTGGGGTACCTGGATTCGAACCAGGGAATGCCGGTATCAAAAACCGGTGCCTTACCGCTTGGCGATACCCCATCCGTACAACGCTTTCTGGTGAATGGTGCGGGAGGCGAGACTTGAACTCGCACACCTTGCGGCGCCAGAACCTAAATCTGGTGCGTCTACCAATTTCGCCACTCCCGCAAAAAAGATGGTGGCTACGACGGGATTCGAACCTGTGACCCCATCATTATGAGTGATGTGCTCTAACCAACTGAGCTACGTAGCCATCTTTTTTTCGCGATACCTTATCGGCGTTGCGGGGCGCATTATGCGTATAGAGCCTTGCAGCGTCAACCTCTTTTTCAAGGAAAATTACCTGAAAGTGACTGTTTGGTTAGGTTGCGAACAGCGTGACGCTATATTCGTCAATTATTGTTTACTTTGTGTTTTTCTCTGCTGTTTCGTTGTGCAGGATGAAATTCGGAATTCAACAATGGTGCCGGGAAATTAATCTATGAAATACTGGCCCGTTGCAACAGGACAGGGCAGGGATCGCTACGCCTGCATCTCTGCCACCACTTCAGGCGATTTATTGAGGGAATAATATGCTGCGTTTTATAACTGCCTTGATGGGTGCTTTATTACTTATGCAATCTGCGTTTGCCGATACTACCCGACCAGAAATCGGTAAATATGTCTTTGGCTATCGTGGGCAGGAAGGGGCGATGGTGTGGGTGATGCGGATAGGCCCGAAAGCGGCAAATGAAGCTCTCATCCAGGTATCGCATGTTGATAATGACATTGATGGTCAGATTTTTCTCTGTAAAGTGAAAGCATTACAGGAAGGTGAAAAATCCTATTCCACGGTAATAAAAGGTGATTCTTTTGAGTTGTTGCGTCTGAAAGGGGGGAATGGAAGCTTGCATATCCCTGATGAACAGGCAACCTGGTCAGTAGCTTACAGTAATGAGCTTTCTGACAGCGATGTGGCAAACCCGGAGTATTTCCTCACTGCATATCAAAAGCAACTGGCGGGTAAATAATAGAAAACGCCCCGGATTTCTCCGGGGCAGTACCGCCTTTCTTACTTATAGGCCGACTGGTGAACGCCAACCGCACGACCAGACGGATCGTCCATTTTCTTGAACGCCTCATCCCATTCAATCGCTTTAGCGGAAGAACACGCGACGGAAGGACCGCCCGGTACGCACTCTGCGGCGCTCGAAAGCGGGAACAGTTCTTCAAAGATCTCCCGGTACAGATACGCTTCTTTGGACGTCGGCGTGTTGTACGGGAAGCGGAAGCGGGCAGTTTCGAGTTGTTGATCAGAAACCTGCTGCGCCGCCACTTCTTTCAGGGTATCGATCCAACTGTAACCGACGCCATCGGAGAACTGCTCTTTCTGCCGCCAGGCCACACTTGCAGGCAGGTACGACTCAAAACATTCACGCAGGATGTGTTTTTCCATCTTGCCGTTACCGCACATTTTATCCTGGGGGTTAATACGCATTGCCACGTCGAGGAATTTCTTGTCGAGGAACGGAACGCGCGCTTCCACGCCCCAGGCGGACATCGCTTTGTTGGCGCGCGCGCAGTCATACATATGCAGGGCCAGCAGTTTACGCACCGTCTCTTCATGTAGCTCTTTGGCGTTTGGTGCTTTGTGGAAGTAGAGATAACCGCCAAACACTTCATCAGAACCTTCACCGGACAGCACCATTTTAATGCCCATCGCCTTGATCTTACGCGACATTAAATACATCGGCGTTGAAGCGCGGATAGTCGTCACGTCATAGGTTTCGATGTGGTAAATCACATCGCGGATGGCATCCAGACCTTCCTGTACAGTGAAGTGAATTTCGTGATGCACAGTGCCCAGATGGTTTGCCACTTCCTGGGCTGCTTTCAGATCCGGTGAACCCGGCAGTCCTACGGCAAAGGAGTGCAACTGCGGCCACCAGGCTTCCGAGCGTTCCTGATCTTCCACGCGACGAGCGGCATATTTCTTGGTGATCGCGGAAATAATTGAGGAGTCCAGACCACCTGAGAGCAGCACGCCGTAAGGCACGTCAGACATCAGATGGCTTTTAACGGAATCTTCCAGTGCCTGACGCAGCTCGTTTTTGTCGGTCACGTTATCTTTCACCGCATCGTAGTCGAACCAGTCGCGGTGATAATAAGAACGGATTTCGCCGTCCTGACTCCACAAATAGCTTCCCGCCGGGAACTCTTTAATCGTGCGGCATACCGGCACCAGGGCTTTCATTTCTGAGGCCACATACAGCTGACCATGTTCGTCATAGCCCATATACAGTGGGATGATCCCCAGATGGTCGCGACCAATCAGGTATGCATCTTTTTCGCTGTCGTAGAGGGCAAAGGCAAACATGCCCTGTAAGTCGTCGAGAAATTCCGGCCCTTTTTCCTGATACAGCGCGAGGATCACTTCGCAGTCAGACCCGGTCTGGAACTGGTAACGATCGCCATACTCGGCGCGCAAGGCCTGGTGGTTGTAGATTTCACCGTTTACCGCCAGTACGTGGGTTTTTTGTTGGTTGTAGAGAGGTTGCGCCCCTGCGTTAACGTCAACAATTGACAGACGTTCGTGGGCGAGAATGGCGTTATCGCTGGCATAAATACCGGACCAGTCCGGGCCACGATGACGCATCAGGCGTGACAGCTCGAGTGCTTTCTTACGCAGCTCAACTGCGTCTGTTTTGATATCGAATACGCCAAAAATTGAACACATAACCTTCTCCGTTAATCTGGTATTTGTTGCTTGTTGTGTTTGCTTGTTTAAAAAAATGCCGCAAAGCAGCACTATGCGCAAGCGATTTGGCAGGGGGAAAATAAAAAACGTAATGGTGATTGCTGATTGATGAAAAAGAGGAGGGTTTGGAGGTGTATTTATTGATGAATCGATATTTTTTTACGGATTTTATTGAATGGGCAAATTTTAATGATGGGTAAAAATAAGAAACCACGCCCTGAGGCGTGGTTGCTATTCAGATAACGTCGATTTCAGCGACCGATGGGTAAATCCAGCTCGGGCGGAACGGCATACTGTCGATATCGTCGAGCGACGAAACACCGGAGAGTACAAGAATCGTCTCCAGACCGGCCTGGAAGCCCGCCAGAATGTCGGTACGCAGATTATCGCCGACAATCACCGTTTCTTCCGAATGCGCCTGCATTTTGTTTAATGCTGCGCGGATGATCCACGGACTCGGCTTACCAACATAGAACGGTTTACGTCCGGAGATTTTTTCGATCCCCGCGCATAGCGCGCCACAGGCCGGATAAAAACCGCGCCCGTGGGTGTCCGGGTTGGTGGCGATAAAGCGTGCACCGTTAGCGACGAAATAGGCTGCTTTATGCATCATGTCCCAGTTGTAGGAACGCGTTTCGCCAACAATCACAAAATCAGGGTTCACATCGGTAATAGTGAAACCGGCTTTGTACAGTTCATGAATCAGTGCGCCTTCGCCCACCACATACGCTTTCTTGCCTTCCTGGCGACGCAGGAAATCGGCGGTCGCCATCGCGGAGGTATAAAACACGCTGTCCGGCACATCGACACCCGCAGTGGCAAAGCGGTTCGCCAGATCTTGCCCGGTCTGCGAAGGATAGTTGGTCAGCAACACCAGCGGCAGGCCTTTATCCATAATCCCGTGCAAAAATTCCGCTGCACCCGGTACGGCGACGTTATCGTGCATCAGCACGCCGTCGATATCGCAAATTACATTTTTAATGGTCATGGACTACCCAGAATATTGACAACAATAAGCGCCACTATAAAAGCACATTAATTTTCCAGCAAATGCTGGAGCAAAATACCGTTGAGCATGGCGCGTTTTACCAGCGCAAAAGCGCCGATTGCCGAGCGGTGATCCAGCTCAGAACGTACCACCGGCAGATTGGTGCGAAACGCCTTCAGCGCCTGGGTATTAATGCAGCTTTCAATAGCAGGGAGCAGCACTTTATCGGCTTCGGTGATCTCACCAGCGATAACAATTTTTTGCGGATTAAATAAGTTGATAGCAATGGCGATGGTTTTACCCAGATGACGACCGACATACTCAATCACTTCCGACGCCAGACCGTCGCCTTTGTTCGCGGCTTTGCAGATAGTTTTGATGGTGCAGTCGTCCAGCGGCACGCGACTCTGGTAGCCCTGCTTTAACAGATTCAACACCCGCTGTTCAATGGCGGCGTTGGCGGCGATAGTTTCCAGGCAGCCGAAGTTGCCGCAGTGGCAGCGTTCCCCCAACGGTTCGACCTGAATATGACCAATTTCACCGACGTTGCCGTTGCGACCGATAAAAATGCGCCCGTTAGAGATAATCCCGGCTCCGGTTCCGCGATGCACACGCACCAGAATTGAGTCTTCGCAATCCTGGCTTGCACCGAAGTAGTGCTCTGCCAGTGCCAGACTGCGGATATCGTGGCCGACAAAGCAGGTCACTTTAAAACGTTCTTCCAGTGCTTCTACCAGTCCCCAGTTTTCTACCTGAATATGCGGCATGTAATGAATTTTGCCGCTGTCCGGGTCAACAAGCCCTGGCAGGATCACGGAAATGGCGATCAGCTCGCGCAGTTTGCGCTGGTAGCTATCAATAAACTGAGCAATGGCATTCAGCAGGGCATGTTCCAGCGTTTGCTGAGTGCGTTCAGGCAACGGGTAATGTTCTTCTGCCAACACTTTGCTACTGAGATCAAACAATGTGATGGTGGCGTCATGACGACCAAGCCGTACGCCGATTGCGTGGAAATTGCGGGTTTCGGTGACAATGGAGATAGCGCGGCGGCCCCCGGTGGAGGCCTGCTGATCAACTTCTTTGATCAGCCCGCGTTCGATAAGCTGACGCGTAATCTTGGTTACGCTGGCGGGGGCAAGCTGGCTTTGCTCGGCAATCTGAATCCGCGAGATTGGCCCATACTGGTCAATCAGGCGATAAACCGCCGCGCTGTTAAGCTGTTTTACGAGATCAACATTACCTATCTGAGCTTGTCCGCCTGGTGTCATACTTTCTCTTATTGAGTTACGACCTCGTTACCGTTAACGATGGTCCTGGTGATTTTAAAATCAGGTGTGAATGCAGTCAGGTTGGCTACTTTACCAGCGGCGAGCGTGCCGAGACGTTTTTCAACGCCAATCGCACGCGCCGGATAGAGCGTCGCCATACGCAGCACTTCATCCAGTGCGATACCGCAATGTTCGACCAGATTACGCACGCCTTCAATCATGGTTAAGGATGAACCGCTTAACGTACCATTCTCATCCACACAAAGTCCGTTACGGTAGTATATTGTTTTACCCGCAAAAATGAACTGTTCAATGTTGGCACCGGCTGGCGCAGTGGCGTCGGTAACCAGACACAGTTTGTCGCCTTTCAGACGTTTAGCGTTACGAATATTGGCGTAATCAACATGCAGGCCATCAGCGATAATACCGCAATAAATGTCGGCTTCGTCGAGGATAGCACCCGCCAGGCCCGGTTCACGACCGGTAATATACGGCATCGCGTTGTACAGATGGGTGGCAAAGGTAATCCCCGCGCGGAAACCGGCTTTTGCTTCTTTCAACGTCGCGTTGGAGTGACCGGCAGAAACCACAATCCCGGCATTTGCCAGTTTGCTGATCACTTCCGCAGGAACCATTTCTGGTGCCAGGGTCACTTTGGTAATGACGTCGGCGTTCTCACACAGGAAATCGACCAGCGCGGCATCAGGCTTACGCACAAAATTCGGATTATGGGTGCCTTTTTTTACCAGATTCAGCCACGGACCTTCCAGATGCAGACCTAACGCCTGATTCGGATGTTTTGCCAGGTACTCGCGCATTACGCGCACGCCCTGTTTCATCAGTTCATCGCTGGTAGTGATAAGCGTCGGCAGATAGTTGGTGCAGCCCGATTTCTCATTGGCTTTCTGCATGATTTCCAGCGTTTCCACGCTGACCGCCTCTGCGGTATCGTTAAACTGCACGCCGCCACAGCCGTTTAATTGCACATCGATAAAACCGGGGGAGAGAATGGCCCCGTTCAGTGAACGTTGTTCAATCTCTGGCGGCAGTTCCGCTACCGGACAGACGCTTTTAATCAGGCCATCAGCGATTACAACCGCGTGGTCATCAAGAAATTCGTGACCGGTAAAGATCCGGCCCTGGGTTAATGCATACATTCTGACCCCCGATTTAAAAAAATATTGCCCTGAGCAATGCGTCAGGGCAGGGATAATAATTACAGACCTTTGATATTTTCTGCTTCTAATTCATTGAAATATCTTAAAGTCTTAACTTTCAGCTCCATGGTGGAAGGTTCATCGCACACCATGATGGCTTTCGGATGCAGTTGCAGACAGCTGATGGTCCACATGTGGTTCACGCAACCTTCAACTGCGGCTTGCAGCGCCAGTGCTTTCTGGCTGCCCAGCACCAGAATCATCACTTCTTCGGCATCCAACAATGTACCAACACCGACAGTCAGGGCATATTTTGGCACCTGATTGACATCGTTATCAAAGAAACGAGAGTTCGCGACGCGAGTGTCATGAGTCAGGGTTTTGATACGAGTACGAGAAGCCAGAGAAGACGCCGGTTCGTTAAATGCAATATGACCGTCGTTACCTACACCGCCCATAAACAGATGAATTTTTCCGTAAGAACGGATTTTTTCTTCATACTGGCGGCACTCGGCGTCGATATCCGGGGCGTTGCCGTTGAGAAGGTTGATGTTTTCTGCTGGAATATCAACGTGATCGAAGAAATTACGGTGCATAAAGCTGTAGTAGCTTTCCGGATGCTCTTTCGGCAGACCGACATATTCGTCCATGTTGAAGGTGACAACGTGCTTAAAGCTGACCTGGCCTGCTTTATGCATTTCGACTAACGCTTTATAGGTGGTCATCGGCGTGCCGCCAGTCGGCAGGCCCAGAACAAACGGGCGATCGGCAGTCGGTTTGAACGCATTGATACGATTGACGATATGGCGAGCAGCCCATTTGCCGACCTGTTCAGCGGTAGTCAGGGGGATCAGTCTCATTATTCACCTCAGTAAGTAAAATGTAAGCCGTTGGCGGATTAGGCATCTTTAAGCGTAACCTGGATTTGCGCAGACAGGCGTCAATCCGACCTGATTTTTTGAATGATAAAATAAGTTTTCTGGTTTAGCCAGTAAAAGGCAGTGATGATAACGATATTTGGTGACAAAACTCACAAAAGACACGCGTTTAATTTGCGATACGAATTAAATTTTCACACACTCTGTAGCAGATGATCTAACAATTTGATTACAGAACATCGGCAGTACAATTTGCAGCAAAATAAAAATACGGCTTTAAACGAGCCAAATAGGGTTCTCGTAGGGGGAATAAGATGAATATTTTAGGTTTTTTCCAGCGACTCGGTAGGGCGTTACAGCTCCCTATCGCGGTGCTGCCGGTGGCGGCGCTGTTGCTGCGATTCGGTCAGCCAGATTTACTTAACGTTGCGTTTATTGCCCAGGCGGGCGGTGCGATTTTTGACAACCTTGCGCTCATCTTCGCCATCGGTGTGGCATCCAGCTGGTCGAAAGACAGTGCAGGTGCGGCGGCACTGGCGGGTGCGGTAGGTTACTTTGTGTTAACCAAAGCGATGGTGACTATCAACCCAGAAATTAACATGGGTGTACTGGCGGGTATCATTACCGGTCTGGTGGGTGGCGCAGCCTATAACCGTTGGTCCGATATTAAACTGCCGGACTTTCTGAGTTTCTTTGGCGGCAAACGTTTTGTGCCGATCGCCACCGGCTTCTTCTGCCTGGTGCTGGCGGCCATTTTTGGTTATGTCTGGCCGCCGGTACAGCACGCTATCCATGCAGGCGGCGAGTGGATCGTTTCTGCGGGTGCGCTGGGTTCCGGTATCTTTGGTTTCATCAACCGTCTGCTGATCCCAACCGGTCTGCATCAGGTGCTGAACACCATCGCCTGGTTCCAGATTGGTGAATTCACCAACGCGGCGGGTACGGTTTTCCACGGCGACATCAACCGCTTCTATGCCGGTGACGGCACGGCGGGGATGTTTATGTCCGGCTTCTTCCCGATTATGATGTTCGGTCTGCCGGGCGCGGCGCTGGCGATGTACTTCGCAGCACCGAAAGAGCGTCGTCCGATGGTTGGCGGTATGCTGCTTTCTGTTGCTGTTACTGCGTTCCTGACCGGTGTGACTGAGCCGCTGGAATTCCTGTTCATGTTCCTTGCGCCGCTGCTGTATCTCCTGCACGCGCTGCTGACCGGTATCAGCCTGTTTGTGGCAACGCTGCTGGGTATCCATGCTGGCTTCTCCTTCTCTGCGGGGGCTATCGACTATGCGTTGATGTACAACCTGCCGGCCGCCAGCCAGAACGTCTGGATGCTGCTGGTGATGGGCGTTATCTTCTTCGTTATCTACTTCCTGGTGTTCAGTGCGGTTATCCGTATGTTCAACCTGAAAACGCCAGGTCGTGAAGATAAAGAAGACGAGATCGTTACTGAAGAAGCCAACAGCAACACTGAAGAAGGTCTCAATCAACTGGCGACCAACTATATTGCTGCGGTTGGCGGCACTGACAACCTGAAAGCGATTGACGCCTGTATCACCCGTCTGCGTCTGACCGTGGCTGACTCTGCCCGCGTTAACGATACGATGTGTAAACGCCTTGGTGCTTCTGGGGTGGTAAAACTGAACAAACAAACCATTCAGGTGATTGTCGGCGCGAAAGCGGAATCCATCGGCGATGCGATGAAGAAAGTCGTTGCCCGTGGTCCGGTAGCAGCAGCGTCAGCTGAAGCAACTCCAGCAACTACCACGCCTGTAGCAAAACCGCAGGCCGTACCAAACGCGGTGTCTGTCGCGGAGCTGGTATCGCCGATTACCGGTGATGTTGTGGCGCTGGATCAGGTTCCTGACGAAGCATTTGCCAGCAAAGCGGTGGGTGACGGTGTGGCGGTGAAACCGACGGATAAAATCGTCGTATCGCCAGCCGCAGGGACAATCGTGAAAATCTTCAACACCAATCACGCGTTCTGCCTGGAAACCGAAAAAGGCGCTGAGATTGTCGTCCATATGGGTATCGACACCGTAGCGCTGGAAGGCAAAGGCTTTAAACGTCTGGTGGAAGAGGGGGCGCAAGTAAGCGCAGGGCAACCGATTCTGGAAATGGATCTGGATTACCTGAACGCTAACGCCCGTTCGATGATTAGCCCGGTGGTTTGCAGCAATATCGACGATTTCAGCGGCCTTATCATTAAAGCTCAGGGTCATGTTGTGGCGGGTCAAACGCCGCTGTATGAAATCAAAAAGTAATCTGCTTCATGCCTGATGCGACGCATGACGCGTCTTATCAGGCCTACAAAAGCTCAGTCCAGGTTGGATAAGACGCTTAAGCGTCGCATCCAACAATGACGCAGGACTGGCAAAAGCGGTGGAGATCTTCTCTGCCGCTTTTTTTTTCATCAATCATCCCCATAATCTCAGTGAGATTTTCGATTTTCACTAACTAACAGTTGTCAGCCTGTCCCGCTTATAAGATCATACGCCGTTATACGTTGTTTACGCTTTGAGGAATCCGCGATGAGTGAGGCAGAAGCCCGCCCGACTAACTTTATTCGTCAGATCATCGATGAAGATCTGGCCAGTGGTAAGCACACCACAGTACACACCCGTTTCCCGCCGGAGCCGAATGGCTATCTGCATATTGGCCATGCGAAATCTATCTGCCTGAACTTCGGGATCGCCCAGGACTATAAAGGCCAGTGCAACCTGCGTTTCGACGACACTAACCCGGTAAAAGAAGATATCGAGTACGTTGAGTCGATCAAAAACGACGTTGAGTGGTTAGGTTTTCACTGGTCTGGTAACGTCCGTTACTCCTCCGATTATTTTGATCAGCTCCACGCCTATGCTGTTGAACTGATCAATAAAGGCCTGGCGTATGTTGATGAGCTGACGCCGGAACAGATCCGCGAATACCGCGGCACCTTGACGCAGCCGGGTAAAAACAGCCCGTACCGCGATCGCAGCGTTGAAGAGAACCTGGCGCTGTTCGAAAAAATGCGTACCGGTGGTTTTGAAGAAGGTAAAGCCTGCCTGCGCGCGAAAATCGACATGGCTTCGCCGTTTATCGTGATGCGCGATCCGGTGCTGTACCGCATTAAATTTGCTGAACACCACCAGACCGGTAACAAGTGGTGCATCTACCCGATGTACGACTTCACCCACTGCATCAGCGATGCGCTGGAAGGTATTACACACTCTCTGTGTACGCTGGAGTTCCAGGATAACCGTCGTCTGTATGACTGGGTACTGGACAACATCACCATTCCTGTTCATCCGCGCCAGTACGAATTCTCGCGCCTGAATCTGGAATACACCGTGATGTCCAAGCGTAAGCTGAACCTGCTGGTGACCGACAAGCACGTTGAAGGCTGGGATGATCCGCGTATGCCGACCATTTCCGGTCTGCGTCGTCGTGGTTACACGGCGGCTTCTATTCGTGAGTTCTGCAAACGCATTGGCGTGACCAAGCAGGACAACACTATTGAGATGGCGTCGCTGGAATCCTGCATCCGTGAAGATCTCAATGAAAATGCTCCGCGCGCAATGGCGGTTATCGATCCGGTGAAATTGGTTATCGAAAACTATCAGGGCGAAGGCGAAATGGTCACCATGCCGAACCATCCGAACAAACCTGAAATGGGCAGCCGTCAGGTGCCATTCAGCGGTGAGATTTGGATCGATCGCGCTGATTTCCGCGAAGAAGCTAACAAGCAGTACAAGCGTCTGGTGCTGGGTAAAGAAGTGCGTCTGCGTAATGCTTACGTTATTAAGGCAGAGCGCGTGGAGAAAGATGCCGAAGGCAATATCACCACTATCTTCTGTACTTATGATGCTGACACCTTAAGCAAAGATCCGGCAGATGGTCGTAAAGTAAAAGGTGTTATTCACTGGGTGAGCGCGGCACATGCGCTGCCGGTAGAAATTCGTCTGTACGATCGTCTGTTCAGCGTGCCGAACCCAGGTGCTGCGGATGATTTCCTGTCGGTGATTAACCCGGAATCGTTGGTGATCAAACAGGGCTTTGCTGAACCGTCGCTGAAAGACGCGGTAGCGGGTAAAGCATTCCAGTTTGAGCGTGAAGGTTATTTCTGCCTCGACAGCCGCCATTCTACGGCGGAAAAACCGGTATTTAACCGCACCGTTGGGCTGCGTGATACCTGGGCGAAAGTAGGCGAGTAATTTTAAGTTCTACCAGGCCGGGTGAGGCGTTTACGTCGCATCCGGCAAGAAATATGCAAACAATCCCAAACGCCGCGTTCTGTGGCGTTTTTTTTCTGCTTTTCTTTGCGAATTAATTCCGTTTCGCAATTTATCCATAAAACAAATTTAAAATCACAAATCATAATTAAATAAAATGTAACCGTTTTCATCTTGCTGGAAATTCACGCTTTTATTCTTCTGCAAGCCTTTCAGCTACAAACTTAAGCCTTGTAACAAAAATCATCAAAATATGTGCGGTTGCTCATGTTATTACATTCTGGTTACAGAAAGAGATTGATAATTCGCGTCGCGAAAAATAGTCTGTTCCTGTAGTCAGCGAGACTTTTCTCAACGCTACTTTTTTAATTTTTATTTTTTTCGCTGTTCACCTTTGGTGCAGCAATTTATACGTCAAAGAGGATTAACCCATGCGTACGTTTAGTGGCAAACGTAGTACGCTGGCGCTGGCTATCGCCGGTGTTACAGCAATGTCGGGCTTTATGGCAATGCCGGAGGCTCGCGCCGAAGGATTCATCGACGACTCAACTTTAACCGGTGGTATCTATTACTGGCAGCGTGAACGCGACCGTAAAGATGTTACCGACGGCGATAAATACAAAACCAACCTTTCTCACTCCACCTGGAATGCCAACCTCGATTTTCAGTCTGGTTATGCTGCTGATATGTTCGGCCTTGATATTGCCGCGTTTACGGCGATTGAAATGGCGGAAAACGGCGACAGCTCCCACCCGAACGAAATCGCGTTTTCGAAAAGTAATAAAGCTTATGACGAAGACTGGTCCGGCGATAAAAGCGGTATAAGCCTGTATAAAGCAGCGGCCAAATTTAAATACGGTCCGGTGTGGGCGCGGGCAGGTTATATTCAGCCAACCGGTCAGACGCTGTTAGCGCCGCACTGGAGCTTTATGCCGGGTACTTATCAGGGGGCGGAAGCGGGGGCGAATTTTGATTACGGCGATGCTGGTGCGTTGAGTTTCTCCTACATGTGGACCAACGAATATAAAGCGCCGTGGCATCTGGAAATGGATGAGTTTTATCAGAACGATAAAACCACCAACGTTGATTATCTACACTCCCTTGGGGCGAAGTACGACTTCAAAAATAACTTCGTACTGGAAGCGGCGTTTGGTCAGGCAGAAGGGTATATCGATCAATATTTTGCCAAAGCCAGCTACAAATTTGATATCGCCGGTAGCCCGTTAACCACCAGCTACCAGTTCTACGGTACGCGCGATAAAGTTGACGATCGCAGTGTCAACGACCTTTATGACGGCACCGCCTGGCTGCAGGCGTTGACCTTTGGTTACCGGGCGGCTGACGTAGTGGATTTGCGTCTGGAAGGCACCTGGGTTAAAGCCGACGGCCAGCAGGGATACTTCCTGCAACGTATGACTCCAACCTACGCTTCCTCGAACGGTCGCCTGGATATCTGGTGGGATAACCGTTCTGACTTCAACGCCAACGGCGAAAAAGCGGTCTTCTTCGGTGCGATGTATGACCTGAAAAACTGGAATCTTCCAGGCTTCGCCATCGGCGCTTCCTACGTTTACGCATGGGATGCTAAACCCGCTACCTGGCAGAGCAATCCGGATGCGTACTACGACAAAAACCGGACTATTGAAGAGTCTGCATACAGCCTGGATGCGGTCTACACCATTCAGGACGGTCGCGCCAAAGGCACGATGTTCAAACTGCACTTCACCGAATACGACAACCACTCCGACATCCCAAGCTGGGGCGGTGGTTACGGCAACATCTTCCAGGATGAGCGTGACGTGAAATTTATGGTAATCGCACCATTCACCATCTTCTGATACCCGACGCGGCAGGTTTTGTGCCTGCCGCACGTTTGAGGAATTTGCAATGAAAAAACTGATTCTCATCGCCATGATGGCATCGGGGCTGGTGGCTTGTGCACAATCAACCGCGCCACAGGAAGACAGTCGTCTGAAAGAGGCATACAGCGCCTGTATCAACACCGCGCAAGGTTCGCCGGAAAAAATTGAAGCCTGTCAGAGCGTGTTAAACGTGCTGAAGAAAGAGAAACAACATCAGCAATTTGCCGAGCAGGAAAGTGTCCGTGTGCTGGATTATCAGCAGTGCATTCAGGCAACGCAAACCGGTAATGACCAGGCGGTGAAAACCGATTGTGATAAGGTCTGGCAGGAAATTCGCAGCAATAACAAATAAGTGAGAGCTGTAACTCTCGCTTTTCTTATTTCCCTTGTATAAAAAAGCCAACCCGCAGGTTGGCTTTTCTCGTTCAGGCGGGCTTATTTGCCTTCGTGTGCGTGCTCATCTTCGCGGCAATCGCCTTCGGCACAGTGGCCGTAAAGATAGAGACTATGGTTAGTCAGCCGAATGCCATGTTTTGCGGCGATTTCACGCTGACGCGCTTCGATGGAATCATCACTAAATTCGATAACCTTACCGCAGTCGAGGCAGATCAGGTGATCGTGGTGATGTTGCTGTGTCAGTTCAAATACGGATTTACCGCCTTCAAAATTGTGGCGGGTGACGATACCAGCATCGTCAAACTGGTTCAGTACGCGATAAACCGTAGCCAGACCAATTTCTTCACCCATATCGATCAGACGTTTGTATAAATCTTCCGCACTGACGTGATGGTTGTCCGGCTCCTGAAGAACTTCCAGGATTTTTAAACGAGGAAGCGTTACTTTCAGGCCAGCTTTCTTTAGGGCGGTATTGTTATCAGTCATGCGGAATCTGTCCTGTTACTAAGCGGTTCACTTCATTAGAAGAAGTGACAGAATTTGCTCTTGAGATAATGCGTATCATTATAGAATTGCCACGCCTAAATGAAAACCACAAGTCCCTGGCAAATATTGTTAATAAAAACGTGGCTCAGCTTACATTTACAATGGCAAGGCCACTTGAACACCGGGACATTGTACAGGTACAACGGCAAAAGTTACAAATTTGTAGCAATTATTTTGATTGGCATTATCTATTAATACGGCGTAGACACGAGTCTACGCCGTATTACGTCAGGCATTGAGAATTTCGTCGAGATGCAGCTCTTCAGAAATCTGTTTAACCCATTTTTCTACACGTTCAGCGGTCAGTTCCGGCTGACGGTCTTCGTCGATAGCCAGACCGACAAAGTGGTCGTCATCTGCCAGACCTTTTGACGCTTCGAAGTGGTAGCCCGCAGTTGGCCAGTGACCAACGATAGTTGCGCCGCGCGGTTCAATGATGTCGCGGATGGTACCCAATGCGTCACAGAAGTATTCAGCGTAATCTTCCTGGTCGCCACAACCAAACAGCGCAACCAGTTTACCATTAAAATCAATTTCTTCGAGAGTCGGGAAGAAGTCATCCCAGTCACACTGTGCTTCGCCGTAATACCAGGTCGGTATGCCCAGCAGCAGAATGTCATAAGCTTCCAGATCTTCTTTGCTGCTTTTTGCAATGTCATGGACATCGGCAACGTCTTTACCAAGCTGTTTTTGAATCATTTTTGCGATATTTTCGGTATTACCGGTGTCGCTACCGAAAAAGATGCCAGTGATAGCCATGAGTGAAATAACCTCTTGAAACTTATTGAAATGGGGGTGGAAAATTGCCCACGGATAAAGGCAATCATAGCAGAACAGGCAGTCTTGCGGAATCAGCAAACGAGCAGGACTGCACACTGTGCTACATGAAAGTGGAAATTTAAACGATGCCCTGACTACGCAGCGCCGCCAGTTGCTGCATTAACATCTCTTCGATCAGTTCGCTACGGCTCATATTGCGCGATTCTGCCAGCTCGTTCAGTGCCTCGACAGCTTCCGCGTTCAGCTTCAGTTCGACACGCTTAAGGCCACGTACTTTGTCGCGTTTTAGCTGGTTGCGTTTATTAATACGCAGCTGTTCATCGCGCGAAAGCGGATTAGTTTTCGGTCGTCCCGGTCGACGCTCGTGCGCGAACAGATCTAATGTCGTACGGTCCGTTTGTTCTTTGGCCATGATCTTGGTGACTTCGGGGGAAACAATCAGCCAGGCGCCTGCCCGGATGGATAGCGCGCCATAATACATCAGCGCGATGAGTCACGCCAACGCCCACGCGCGGAAAGCGACGCGGACGCTGGGTTTTTAATCAGTTACGTTAATCATTGAGATAGCGACGGATAGCGCGTAATACCGCATCCGGTTTTTCAGCATGGACCCAGTGACCCGCGCCAGCAATCACATGCGCTCGTGCCTGTGGAAATTGTGTCAGTAAATCATCACGATACTGCACGCTAACATACGGAGAATTGCCACCAGGGATAAACAGGGCAGGGTGATCCCATGCCGGGATTTTCTCCCAACCCACAATATGCGAATACTGATCCCACAATACCGGCACGTTAAAGCGCCACTCCCCGTCAACAAAAGATTTCAACAGAAACTGAATCACCCCTTCTTCATTAAGATGCTGGCGCATTACTGCCGCTGCTTGCTGGCGAGTTTGCGCGTCGGATTCACTGACTGCGTTGATAGCCGCGAAAATTTCATCATGACGGCGTACGTGATAGTCGACCGGCGCGATATCAATCGCCACCAGTTTATCGATGCGATCGGGGGCCAGTGCAGTCAGTGCCATCACCGCTTTGCCGCCCATTGAGTGTCCAATAAATGTCGCCTTATCGATCTGCTGTGCATCCAGAGTGTCAACAAGATCCTGGGCCATCGCCGGGTAACTCATCACCGGATCTCTCGGTGAAAGACCGTGGTTACGCATATCAACCTGGATGATATTGTGATCGTTTACCAGATCGCGAGCCAGTACGCCAAGGTTGTCGAGGCTGCCAAACAGGCCGTGTACGAGGACGATGGGAGAATTAATGTGCTGGTTTTGTGCAGTTTGCGTGCGGATATTCAATTTCATGGCAAAGTTCTTTTTTTCGCGTTGTCGGGTTAGGGTATTATGTTGACCATTGTGCCACAGGGCTGCAACAAATACGGGTTACTCCGATTTTTTCTGCAAGCCAGGCTTGACGCTATCCGCTGCCGGGATTTATTCATATACTCCTGGCGACTTGTATTCAGCTAAGACACTGCACTGGATTAAGATGAAAACGATTGAAGTTGATGATGAACTCTACAGCTATATTGCCAGCCACACTAAGCATATCGGCGAGAGCGCATCCGACATTTTACGGCGTATGTTGAAATTTTCCGCCGCATCACAGCCTGCTGCTCCGGTGACGAAAGAGGTTCGCGTTGCGTCACCTGTTATCGTCGAAGCGAAGCCGGTCAAAACGATTAAAGACAAGGTTCGCGCAATGCGTGAACTTCTGCTTTCAGACGAATACGCAGAGCAAAAACGAGCGGTCAATCGCTTTATGCTGCTGTTGTCTACACTATATTCTCTTGACGCCCAGGCGTTTGCTGAGGCAACGGAATCGTTGCATGGCCGCACGCGCGTTTACTTTGCAGCTGATGAACAAACGCTGCTGAAAAATGGTAATCAGACCAAGCCGAAACACGTGCCAGGCACACCGTATTGGGTGATCACCAACACCAACACCGGCCGTAAATGCAGCATGATCGAACACATCATGCAGTCGATGCAATTCCCGGCGGAATTGATTGAGAAGGTTTGCGGAACTATCTAAAACGTTGCAAATAAAGGACAAAGCAATGGCTATCCACAACCGTGCAGGCCAACCTGCACAACAGAGTGATTTGATTAACGTCGCCCAACTGACGGCGCAATATTATGTACTGAAACCAGAAGCAGGGAATGCGGAGCACGCGGTGAAATTCGGTACTTCCGGTCACCGTGGCAGTGCAGCGCGCCACAGCTTTAACGAGCCGCACATTCTGGCGATCGCTCAGGCAATTGCTGAAGAACGTGCGAAAAACGGCATCACTGGCCCTTGCTATGTGGGTAAAGATACTCACGCTCTGTCCGAGCCTGCGTTCATTTCCGTACTGGAAGTGCTGGCAGCGAACGGTGTTGATGTCATTGTGCAGGAAAACAATGGCTTCACTCCGACGCCTGCCGTTTCCAATGCCATTCTGGTTCACAATAAAAAAGGTGGTCCGCTGGCAGACGGTATCGTGATTACACCGTCCCATAACCCGCCGGAAGATGGGGGTATCAAATACAACCCGCCAAATGGTGGCCCGGCTGATACCAACGTCACTAAAGTGGTGGAAGACAGGGCCAACGCACTGCTGGCCGATGGCCTGAAAGGCGTGAAGCGTATCTCCCTTGACGAAGCGATGGCATCCGGTCATGTGAAAGAGCAGGATCTGGTGCAGCCGTTTGTGGAAGGTTTGGCCGATATCGTTGATATGGCTGCGATTCAGAAAGCGGGCCTGACGCTGGGCGTTGATCCGCTGGGCGGTTCCGGTATCGAATACTGGAAGCGCATTGGCGAGTATTACAACCTCAACCTGACCATTGTTAACGATCAGGTCGATCAAACCTTCCGCTTTATGCACCTCGATAAAGACGGCGCGATCCGTATGGACTGCTCCTCCGAGTGTGCGATGGCGGGTCTGCTGGCACTGCGTGATAAGTTCGATCTGGCGTTTGCTAACGACCCGGATTATGACCGTCACGGTATCGTCACTCCGGCAGGTTTGATGAATCCGAACCACTACCTGGCGGTGGCGATCAACTACCTGTTCCAGCATCGTCCGCAGTGGGGCAAAGATGTTGCTGTCGGTAAAACGCTGGTTTCATCTGCGATGATCGACCGTGTGGTCAATGATTTGGGCCGTAAGCTGGTAGAAGTCCCGGTAGGCTTCAAATGGTTTGTTGATGGTCTGTTCGACGGCAGCTTCGGCTTTGGCGGCGAAGAGAGCGCAGGGGCTTCCTTCCTGCGTTTCGACGGCACGCCGTGGTCTACTGATAAAGACGGCATCATCATGTGTCTGCTGGCGGCGGAAATCACTGCAGTTACCGGTAAGAACCCGCAGGAACACTACAACGAACTGGCAAAACGCTTTGGTGCGCCGAGCTACAACCGTTTGCAGGCAGCTGCGACTTCCGCACAAAAAGCGGCGCTGTCTAAGCTGTCTCCGGAAATGGTGAGCGCCAGCACCCTGGCTGGTGACCCGATCACCGCGCGCCTGACGGCGGCACCGGGCAACGGTGCTTCTATTGGCGGTCTGAAAGTGATGACTGACAACGGCTGGTTCGCCGCGCGTCCGTCAGGCACAGAAGACGCATACAAAATCTACTGCGAAAGCTTCCTTGGTGAAGAACATCGCAAGCAGATTGAGAAAGAAGCGGTTGAGATTGTTAGCGAAGTTCTGAAAAACGCGTAAACACATTAAATAAGAAAAAGGGCGATCGGAAGATCGCCCTTTTTACTTATGATAGCCTGATACGCTACGTTCATCAGGCCTACGAGGGTGGTGCAATATATTGAATTTGCACTATTTTGTAGGACGGATAAGGCGTTCACGCCGCATCCGGCATGAACAACGAGTACTTTGCTAATAATCTGAAAGGGCGATCATTCAATCGCCCTTTTTTATTTCGCTTTATTAACCGTGTTTGTTTTTCAGTTCAAAGCGTGGTGATACCAGACCATACAGTGTCCAACCAAGGAAAGTCACGATGGAACCGTACAGCATGGCTTCTTCCCCGGATGAGTACAGCGCATAGAAACTGTACATCGCACCAACAAAGGCAACAAAGTTTGCTACTTTCGCTTTTGATGGTGGCACATTGGCGACCTGCTGAATAATGACTAACGCCGCCATCGACAGAATATACGGGATAATATTGGTCACCACGGCCAGGTTAACCAGCACGTTGAACTGGCTGTTCAGTGACGGGCTAATGGTCATCAGTGCCAATCCACTCTGAATAATCACAATGGTCAACATTCCCTGAACCGGTGCATCCACTTTGGTTACACGGGAGAAAATTTTAGGGAAGTAGCCTTCATCAGATGAAGATTTAAACACCTGGGCAATGGTGAACTGCCAGCCAAGCAGTGAACCGCAGCAGGACATCACCATCAGCGCCATAATGACTTTACCCACTTCTGGTGTGAACATCTGTGCGAAAGCCAGGCCAAATGGTGCCGTTGAATTTGCCAGCTCCATATTAGGCACAATCCCGGCAATCACGTTGGTGGAGACGATATAAATCACCGCCGCACCTAACGTACCGCCAAGAACTGCAATCGGCACGTTACGTTCCGGGTTTTCAACTACTTCGGCGTTGGCACAGGCTGACTCCAGACCGAGGAAAGCCCACAACGTCATGGCGATGGAAGAACCTACAGCGCTAAAGAACGGCACATGGTGCGGGTTCCATGAGTTAGCGTACAGCGTCGGGCTAAACCAGAACCAGCCGATAATACACAGGCCGACCACCGGAATAATGACCCCCCACACGGTAATGCTACTGATTTGCCCGGTAATGCGCGCACCACCAAAGTTAGCCACGGTACAAATCCACAGCACTCCGATGGTTGCCAGACCAATCTGCACTGGCGACAAACTCGCGCCGAGCAGTTCGGTGCCGTAACCAACCGCCGAAATAGCAATTGCGACGTTAGCAATCAGCAGCGAGACGCCGTAAGTGTAGTTCGCCATAAAGTTACCGGATTTACCGAAAGCATACTCGGCATAACCGCCCATACCACCTGATTTACGGCTGAACATGCCGCATTTTGCGAATGCCCATGCCAGCGCCATTGAGCCTACGGCAGTCACCAACCAGGAGATTATTGAGATTGTCCCAACTTCGGCAAGCTTTGTCGGCAGCATGATGATGCCGGAGCCCATCATGTTGACCATCGTCAGTATGGTTAACTGAACGACGCCCATTTTGTTCGATTTAGCCTGACTCATAATTTTTCCCCTTTCAACAGGGTGCTTTGCGCATCACGAGGCTTGATGACATAGCACCAAACTTGCTTACGACCATCATGTTCTTCGATATAGACACCCTGCAGCTCCGGTGCAAAACCTGGCAGCAGGTTGATCCCTTCTTCCAGAGCGCTGAAGTAACGCAGAACAGCACTACCCCAGATTTCACCCGGAACAACACACAGCACACCCGGAGGATAAGGAAGCGCACCTTCGGCAGCGATACGGCCTTCTGCATCCGGCAGACGAACCAGCTCCACTTCACCGCGTAAATAGGCGTAGTTGGCTTCTTGTGGATTCATGCTGACGCGTGGGAAGTGCTCCTTACGGAACATCTCTTTTTGCAGTTGTTTCACGTTGTGACGGGCATACAAATCATGCATTTCCTGGCACAACTGACGCAGGGTATAACCGGCGTAACGCTCTTCATGCTGTTTGTAGATGGAAGGCAGTACTTCCGCCAGAGGCGCATCAGCCTCCAGTAGTTTTTCGAAGCGAACCAGCAGGGCAACAAGTTGCTGAAGTTTGGCCATATCTTCTGCCGGAGTCAGCAGGAAGAGGATGGAGTTAAGATCGCATTTTTCCGGCACTACGCCATTTTCGCGCAGGAAGTTAGCAAGAATCGTCGCGGGTACACCGAACGCTTCGTATTCGCCGTTACGTGCATCAATACCTGGGGTTGTCAGCAACAGTTTGCACGGATCGACAAAGTATTGATTCTCTGCGTAGCCTTCAAAAGAATGCCAGTGCTCACCGGGTACAAATTTGAAGAAGCGCAGATCAACCGCAATTTGCGCTGTTTCATACGACTGCCAGGGTTTACCATCCACCAGTTCAGGCACGAACGGACGAATGTGCTGACAGTTATCGAGGATCAATTTGCGGGCATTAATACCGTTAACCACACAATCCATCCACATATTACGACCGCTGACACCTTCATGCATTTTGGCGTTGATATCCAGTGCGGCAAACAACGGATAGAACGGGCTGGTGGAGGCGTGCATCATAAAGGCGTTGTTCATGCGTTTGTGCGGTACATAACGCTGTTGCCCTTTGATATGGCTGTCTTTTTTATGAATTTGTGAAGTCTGGGAAAAACCAGCCTGCTGTTTATGCACAGATTGCGTAACCAGAATACCCGGATCGTTCTCATTAAGATCCAGCAGCAGTGGCGAACAGTCCGCCATCATCGGAATAAACTGTTCATAGCCGACCCATGCTGAGTCAAACAGGATGTAGTCACACAGATGACCGATTTTATCCACCACCTGGCGGGCGTTATAAATAGTACCGTCGTAGGTGCCTAACTGAATTACAGCGAGGCGGAACGGACGCGCTTCTTTTGCCCGTTGCGGTGCAACTTCTGTAATCAGTTCACGCAGATAACTTTCTTCGAAGCAGTGCGCATCAATGCCACCGATAAAGCCATACGGGTTACGTGCCGTTTCCAGATAAACCGGTGTTGCACCAGCCTGTAGCAACGCTCCGTGGTGGTTAGACTTATGGTTATTACGGTCAAACAGCACCAGATCACCCGGTGTCAGCAGGGCGTTTAAAACCACTTTGTTGGAGGAGGATGTGCCGTTTAAAACAAAGTACGTTTTATCGGCATTAAACACTTTTGCCGCATGTTGCTGTGCAATGCATGGCGCGCCTTCATGAATCAGAAGATCACCCATTGCTACGTCGGCATTACACAAGTCGGAGCGGAAGAGCATTTCGCCAAAATATTCCACGAACTGATTCCCAGCCGGATGACGACGGAAAAACTCACCCCCCTGATGACCCGGGCAGTCAAAAGCGCTATTGCCCTGATTGACATAATCGACCAGTGCGCGGAAGAAGGGCGGGCGCAGTTGCGTTTCATAATGGCTGGCAGCGGTTTCTAACTGACGTCCATAAAACTCTTTACGTGATTCGCAATGCTCGAAGACACCAGAAATACGTGGCAGATATTCTGCTGGTACACGTTCTTCATTTTCCGTTGCAATAAAAACAGGAATGCCATAGCCAGTAGCGTCTATTTCATCGAGTTTTCCACGTTCAACATCATTGACCGATAAAATAATGGCGGCAACGTCAATATAATTACTTTCGTCAATATTCACGCATGCACGATGAGTAGAAAAACAATCCGGGCAAGAACGACTAACGGCAATTTTTAATTCTGACATTTTGTTCATCTCTTTATTTCAGGTAATAGCAGGTCCTCAATTTCTCAAAGGAGAAATCGATCACGCCGGAAAAAAAGCAAAACTCCACCGCTGATAAATAAATCAGTAGTTTGCTTTTTGCAGATGCAATAACCCAGACCAGCCCGGTAACTGGCTATACTCGTCATACTTCAAGTTGCCTATGCTGCGACTCGAATTATTAAGAGTTTAAAAGGGTTAGCAGTATATGAGCACCGAGGGATACAGGTATTAACCTGTAATGCTTAAAGTCAGGGAGACCTGTACGCTGGGGTGCCCTTTAGTCAGAAGACTAGCGGGCATTAAAGAAATGAAAGTCAAAACTATTACGATGGGCAAACTTCATGATATGGGTTGTCCGCCTTATATGAGGCATTGTGCGGCTATTATTTTCCATTTTCCTTTACCTTTTGCTGTGTCAGTTGAAGGTAGGATTATTCTATCCAGGAAATGGCTATAATCTGTGAAGAAGATCAACAAAAAACGATCATACCCCAAATAATAAATCATTAATTATGAATAGTGCCATATTAGATGCTGTTTTGTTATTTAAATGTTGTGATTTCGTGGTTTATATTTGCATTAAGAAATTAAAACTGCCAAATAATATTTTTGGCAGAATTAATAATAAATTAATAATTTTTTAAGCGCATTTATTGAATAAACATTCATGGCATAAAACGATAGCCAATACCGGTTTCAGTAATGAAATGGCGGGGGCGGGCGGGATCTTGCTCCAGTTTTTGTCGCAGATGTCCCATATAAATACGCAAATAGTGGCTGTGTTCGACCGCGTTTGGTCCCCACACCTGGTTGAGAAGCTGGCGCTGGGTGAGCACTTTTCCGGCATTGTTGAGCAGCACCGCCAGCAGGCGGAATTCAATCGGGGTGAGATGCACCTCTTCCTCACTGCGGTGAATCACGCGGGCAGCTAAATCGACGGTAACATCGGAAAATTTCACCAGCGGCTCGGGCGCGGTGGTGGCGGAGTGGCGGCGTAATGCGACGCGCAGACGGGCCTGCAATTCACCAATACCAAATGGCTTACTCAGGTAATCATCCGCTCCAGCATCCAGCGCGGCGATTTTGTCGCTCTCTTCGCTACGTGCGGAAAGCACAATCACCGGCACCGCGCTCCACTGGCGCAGGTCGCGGATAAACTCAATCCCATCACCGTCTGGCAGGCCGAGATCGAGAATAATCAAATCGGGCTTACGGGTTGCCGCTTCCAGCAAGCCGCGTTGCAGCGTTTCGGCCTCAAAGACGCGCATACCGTCACCCTCCAGCGCCGTGCGCAGAAAGCGACGAATAGCCTGTTCATCTTCAACAATCAGAACGTTTGTCACATATCCTCATGAAATTCTTCAAGTTCAGGGGCAGTTTGCTGGGGAAGTGTAACACGAAAACAGGCACCACCTTCCGGTCGGTTGAACGCGGTAATGGTGCCGCCGTGTACATCCACAATTGCCCGACAAATTGCCAGCCCAAGCCCTACACCCGGCACCGCCGACTCTTTATTTCCGCGAGCAAACTTATCGAATATCGCCTGCTCCAGGCCTTGTGGAAGACCGGGGCCGTTATCCCAGACATCCAGTTGTAGATTTTCGCCCTCAACGTGGGCATCGATACCAATTTCGGCCTGTGTACCCGCGTATTTCACCGCGTTCTCCAGCAGATTAATCAGCACCCGTTCAAAGAGTGGCCCATCAACGTGGATTAAGGTCAGCGGTTCTGGCAGAGAAAGATTGATGGGCGAGGATAAACCCGGTTCCAGCATTTGCAGCGCGCTGCCGATTACTTCTTCCAGCGTTAACCACTCTTTCTTCAAATTAAAGCCGCCGGACTGAATTCGCGCCATATCCAGTAGATTATTCACCAGTCGGGTCGTGTTCAGTACATGCTGACGGATCTCGCTGGCTTGGTGGGCGTGGGGCGATCCTTCGCTTGCCAGATCGAGCGTTAAGATTTCTGCCTGACCGAACAACACCGTAAGCGGTGTGCGTAAATCATGCGAAAGCGCCGCCAGCAGGGCGTTGCGGATCTGTTCACGTTCGCTTGCCATCCGCGCCTGTTCTTCGCTGGCGGTCAGCGTCAGGCGTTCCAGGGCATTGGCGACTAACAACGTAAACGTCTCCAGCAGGCGTTGCTGTTCCGGGATCATCAACTGGCGCAGATTCCCCGGTTCCACCACCACCAGCCCGTAGGTTTTCTCACCGCTTTTTAACGGCAAAATCTGGTATGGCACACCGGGTAACGTATCGGTGCCCGCGCCCGCAGGCAGGCCTTTATCAAAACTCCACTGCGCGATGGCATCTTCCCACGGCGTCATTCCTTGCGGATGTGTTAACGGCTGTAATTTACCGTTGTCATCGGGCAACAACACCTGGCTGCGGGCATGAAACGTAGAAGCAATAAATTGTTCGCTGGTGGCGGCGATGTCCTGCGGACTGCGGCCCACAGCCAGAGCTTTCGACATTTCATATAAGTGTCGTGTGCGTTGCTCGCGGTAACGGGCTACCCGCGCCTGATAACGTACGCCAGCAGTAAGATTCCCGATCACCAGCCCGACGGTTAACATCACCGCGAAAGTCAGCAGATACTGCACATCAGAGACGGCGAGCGTGCCGCGTGGGGCGATAAAAAAGAGATCGAAACTCACCACATTAATGACGGTAGCAAGCACCGAAGGCCAGCGTCCATAAAACAGTGCCACTACCACCACGCCAAGCAGATACAGCATCACCAGGTTGGCGGAATCAAACGCCATCAGCCATTGCATGGCAATTAAGGTGATAACGGCGCATAACGCGGCGGCAACCACGCATCCCTGAATCTGTACCCGCCACTTGTCTTTAAAAGAGCGGCTATCCGGCGCGTTGTTAATCGTGCGGGCGGGTGGTTCATCAAGCGCGACCAGAATCTGATCGAGATCGGGGGCGATGCGCGCCAGTCGGTCAGCAAACGTTTCCCGACGCCACCAGCGGCGCGAGGCCGGGCGACCGAGAATAATCTTGCCGAGATTATGTTCACGGGCATAACGCACTACGGCTTTTTCTTCCGCTGGATCAGAAAGTGTTGCCGTCTCCGCGCCCAGCTCCTGCGCCAGACGTAAGGCGCTGAGAATTGCCCGACGTTTCTTCTCCGGTAAGCGGTGCAGGGCAGGGGTTTCAACATACACCGCGTGCCAGACGCTCCCCAGCCGTGACGCCAACCGCGCCGCCGCGCGGACCAGTTTTTCGCTGCCGGTGTTATGCCCAATACATAAAAGAATCGCGTCGCGCGTGTGCCAGACTTTCTCTTCGCCAGGATGCCCCCGCCAGGCGCGCATTTGCTCATCCACGCGATCGGCAGTACGGCGCAGTGCCAGTTCGCGCAGGGCGATCAGATTGCCTTTGCGGAAAAAATGTTCAATGGCGCGCTCCGCCTGCCCGGCAATATAGACTTTGCCTTCTTTCAGCCGTTGACGCAGATCGTCCGGGGGCAAGTCCACCAGCACTACGTCGTCGGCAGCATCAAAAAAGGGATCGGGCACGGTTTCCCGCACCTGAATTCCGGTGACGCCGCTGACCACATCGTTCAGGCTTTCCAGATGCTGAACGTTGACGGTAGTGAAAACATCAATGCCCGCTTCCAGCAGCTCTTCAATGTCCTGCCAGCGTTTAGGATGACGAGAACCTGGCGCATTACTGTGCGCCAGTTCGTCCATTAAGATCAGCGCCGGACGGCGGGCGAGGGCGGCATCGAGATCAAACTCGCTGATATGCCGCCCACGGTACGCCTGGCGTTTGGGCGGCAGAACAGCCAGCCCTTCCAGCATTGCGGCGGTATCTTTCCGCCCGTGGGTTTCTACCACGCCAACCACAATATCCAGCCCTTGCGTCCGCAGTCGCTGGGCTTCCGCCAGCATCGCCCAGGTCTTCCCGACGCCTGCGCAGGCACCGAAGAATACTTTTAGCTTCCCCCGATGCGGCGCGGCAGTTTGTTCCAGCAGACGATCGGGGTCGGGACGTAAGGGTTCGTTATTCATCAAGCTTATCCAGCGCCAGATTGAGTTCGACAATGTTGACGACCGGCTGGCCGATATATTTCACCAGCGGTTGTTGGCTATATTTTGCGATCAGCTGCGTGAGCTGTTCAACGCTGAGATTACGCGCTTTCGCCACGCGTGGGATCTGCCAGGCCGCCGCTTGCGGGGTGATGTTATTGTCCAGCCCGCTTGCCGACGCCGTCACCAGTTCAACCGGAACGTTCGCGCTGGCATCCGGGTTAGCGGCCCGTAATGCGGCAACGCGTGCAGCGATTTGTTTATCCAGCTCCGGGTTACTGACCGCCAGATTGCTCCCGCCAGAAGCCTGTGGATTATAGGGCATTTCTGCCGTTGCCGACGGGCGACCATGAAAATAGCCGTTGCCGGTAAAATTCTGCCCGATTAATGCCGAGCCGCGCACCGTATCACCTTCGCGAATCAACGAACCATTGGCCTGCCAGGGAAACCACCATTGCCCCAGCGCGGTGGTCAGCAGCGGGTACACGCCGCCAGTAATCAATAACAGAAAGAGAAATGTCGATAATGCCGGACGTAATCCACTCATGGTAAACCTCACACCAGACCGCAAACGGTCAGCAGTAAATCAATGACTTTGATACCAATAAACGGCACCAGCAGCCCACCCAGACCGTAAATCCATAAGTTACGGCGCAACATGGCAGAAGCGGTAAGCGGTTTATAACTCACGCCTTTTAACGCCAGGGGAATTAAAAAGACGATAATCAAGGCGTTGAAAATCACCGCACTGAGGATGGCGGAGTCGGGTGAATGCAGGCGCATGATGTTCAGTGCATTTAACTGCGGATATGTTGCCGCGAACGCCGCCGGAATAATGGCGAAGTATTTCGCCACATCGTTGGCGATGCTGAAGGTAGTGAGCGAGCCACGGGTCATCAGCATCTGTTTGCCAATATGCACCACCTCGATCAACTTGGTCGGGTTAGAGTCGAGATCCACCATATTGCCCGCTTCTTTCGCCGCCTGAGTACCAGAGTTCATCGCCACCGCGACATCTGCCTGCGCCAGCGCCGGAGCATCGTTGGTGCCATCGCCAGTCATCGCCACCAAACGGCCTTCCGCCTGATACTGACGAATCAATGCCAGCTTGGCCTCCGGTGTCGCTTCGGCGAGAAAATCATCGACACCCGCTTCCGCAGCTATCGCGGCGGCAGTCAGACGGTTATCACCGGTAATCATCACCGTTTTAATGCCCATTTTGCGCAGTTGGGCGAAGCGCTCTTTAATACCGCCTTTGACGATATCTTTCAGCGCAATAACGCCCAGCACACGAGAACCTTCCACCACCACCAGCGGCGTGGCTCCCTGACGCGCAACCTGATCGACTTTTTGATCAACATCGGTAGGGAAGTGACCACCGTTAGCCTCAACATGGCGGCGAATGGCATCGACAGAACCTTTACGGATCATACGGTTGTCGATGTTGATCCCGCTCATCCGGCTTTGCGCAGTAAACGGTATAAAGGTGGCGTGAAGCGACTGCACATCGCGCTCGCGCAGGTTAAAGCGCTGCTTGGCGAGGATCACAATACTGCGGCCTTCCGGCGTTTCGTCGGCCAGCGAAGCCAGTTGTGCTGCGTCGGCCAGCGTTTTTTCCTCTACGCCCTGCGCGGGGATAAACTCTGATGCCTGACGGTTACCGAGGGTGATGGTGCCAGTTTTATCCAGCAACAGAACGTCAACGTCACCCGCCGCTTCAACGGCGCGTCCGCTGGTGGCGATCACATTGGCACCGAGCATCCGGCTCATCCCGGCGACGCCGATAGCTGACAACAGGCCGCCGATGGTGGTTGGGATCAGACAGACCAACAGCGCCACCAGTACCGTTACACTGACTGCATTACCGCCCCACGCGGAAAATGGCCACAGCGTGGCGGTTGCCAGTAAAAAGACGATAGTCAGGGCAATCAGCAGAATGGTCAGGGCAATCTCGTTCGGCGTTTTACGCCGTTGTGCGCCTTCCACCATCGCGATCATCCGATCCAGAAATGTCTCACCGGGGTTAACGCTGCACTCAATCACCAGCCAGTCAGAAAGAATACGCGTGCCGCCGATGACGGAGGCAAAATCGCCACCGGATTCACGGATCACCGGTGCCGATTCCCCGGTGATGGCGCTTTCATCGACCGATGCACCACCTTCAATAACTTCGCCATCGCAGGGGATAATATCGCCCGCTTCTACCAGCACGATATCGCCTTTACGCAGCTGATCGGCAGGAACTTTGTCTGTCGTAGCGCCATATTTCGGTTCGCGCAGTTTGCGGGCAAAGGCGGTTTTTTTCACTCCTTTCAGACTATTAGCCTGTGCTTTACTGCGGCCTTCAGCCAGCGCCTCGGCGAAATTAGCGAACAGTACGGTGACCCACAGCCATGCGCTAATTGCCGCGCTAAACAGCGCATTGCCAGGCATCGCACCGCTTGCCATCGCGATGCTAATACAGGTGGTCAGCAGACTGCCGATCCAGACGATAAACATCACTGGATTACGCCATTGCGCCTGCGGGTTTAATTTTTTCACCGCTTCTTTCAGCGCCTGAACGACAAGTGTTGGTTCGAATAGCGCCAGTTGTTTACGACTCATATTCAGTGCTCACTCAATATCATCAGGAGAGATATTCCGCCACCGGACCAAGCGCCAGGGCAGGGATAAAGGTCAGTGCGCCAACCAGCAACACGGTGCCGATTAACAGGCCAACAAACAGCGGGCCGTGCGTTGGCAGCGTGCCGGAGCTGGCGGGTTGGCTCTTTTTACTCACCAGCGAACCGGCAATTGCCATCACCGGGATAATCACCCCGAAGCGACCGACAAACATGCAGAACGCCAGTAAACAGTTCCAGAACGGAGAGTTGGCGCTTAAGCCGGCAAAGGCGCTGCCGTTGTTGTTAGCGGCGGACGACACGGCGTACAGCACTTCGCTAAAACCGTGCGGGCCAGGGTTGAGCATGGCGCTACGTCCGGCGTCGGTCATCATTGCCAGCGCCGCGCCCATCAGCACCAGCGTCGGGGTGACCAGAATCGCCAGTGCAGTCAGTTTCATCTCACGTACGTCGATTTTTTTCCCCAGATATTCCGGTGTACGACCAATCATCAGCCCGGCAATAAACACCGCCAGCAGAACGAACAGCATCATGCCGTAAAGGCCGGAACCAACGCCGCCGAATACCACCTCACCAATTTGCATCAACCACATCGGTACCATGCCACCGAGGGCGGTAAACGAATCATGCATCGCAATCACCGCACCGCAGGAAGCTGCCGTGGTCACGACTGCAAACAGGCTACTGACCAGCACACCGAAACGGCTTTCTTTACCTTCCATATTGATGCTGCTGTCCGCGCCGAGCGCCAGCAGATGCGGATTACCCTGAACTTCTGCCCACATCACCACGCCTACGCAGATGACAAAAATCACCGACATTGCCCACAGCAACATGCGCCCCTGACGGCGATCGCCCGCCACTTCGCCAAAGGCAAAACACAGTGCCGTTGGGATCACGAAGATCGCCAGCATTTGTACGAAGTTGGTCAGTGCGGTCGGGTTTTCAAACGGATGCGATGAGTTGGCATTAAAGAAACCGCCGCCATTAGTGCCGAGCATCTTGATCGCTTCCTGAGAAGCTACAGGCCCCATGGGTAACAGCTGTTGCGCCCCTTCAACAGTCGTAACCGACTGATAGGGAAGAAAGTTTTGCAACGCACCTTGTTGAATAAAAAACAGCGCGATCAACAACGCCACCGGGGCTAACACCCATAACGTGATGCGTAGCAGATCGACCCAGGCATTGCCGAGTGTGCTCATGCTCTGGCGGGTAAACGCGCGGATGAGGGCAAAAATCACCGCAATCCCGCTGGCGGCAGAAAGAAAGTTTTGCACCGTTAAGCCCGCCATCTGGCTGAAATAGCTCAACGTGGTTTCACCGCTATAAGATTGCCAGTTGGTATTAGTGACAAAGCTGACGGCAGTATTCAGCGCCAGATCCCATGACAGCCCCGGCAACTGCTGTGGATTAAGCGGCAGATAGTGCTGACCGAGCAGCATGAAAAACAGCACCGCCAGCCCCAGCATGTTCAGGCCGAGAATGGCACAGAGATACTGCTTCCAGTTCATCTCATGGTTAGAGACGCCAAGCGCGCTAAAGAGTACGCGTTCAACGCCCGTCGTACCAGGAAGAGGAATATCATTAATCAGCCACGCCAGCCCGCTGCCTAAAGGACGCGCCAGTACCATTAATACCAGTAAAAACGTGGCAATCAGTAAGAACCCTTGCGCAGCCATCAGAACGCCTCCGCATTGATCAGGGCATAAACCAGATAACCCAGTAATAAAAACACCAGCAATACGCCGGTTATCACGCCTGCACTCACAGTGCACCTCCAGTGGCCTAAAAGTGATACCGGAAGGGTAGAATTCTGGCTGCAAAGATTTCGCAAAAATCTGCGGGTGGGGTGTAAAAAAAGTATAAAAATGGCAAAAGCCATGATTTAACTAATGTTTAGTATTAATTTAACTTTTGTGTAACTTAATTACAGGGTGAATGTAAATAAACCATCAATAAGCAAAAATAAGTGGTCGGATGAGTAGTAAAATTACACAAAAGGCGGTACTATTTTCATCAGATAAACAAATTCATTTTTCCGGTGCCATTCACCGGGTAGATACAAAAGGGGGAGAAAAGTATGGAACTCTACAGAGAATATCCTGCATGGCTTATCTTTTTACGCCGTACTTATGCGGTTGCAGCGGGCGTCCTGGCGCTGCCTTTCATGCTTTTCTGGAAAGACCGCGCCCGCTTTTACAGCTACCTGCACCGCGTCTGGTCGAAAACCAGCGATAAACCGGTGTGGATGGATCAGGCCGAAAAGGCAACCGGTGATTTTTACTGATTGCTAAACATGATGTTCAAAGAAAACCGCTAACGGAGACGCTGGCGGTTTTTTTGTTTTCGCCGTCTACACTTACTCCTGTAAACCGCCCAGGAGTAGTAATGAATCAACAACTTTTTGATGACAGCACCCTTATCCGCATTTTTGCTTTGCATGAGTTACACCGTCTTAAAGAGCGAGGCTTAACGCGCGCGGCGCTTCTCGATTATCACAGCCGCTATAAACTCGTCTTTCTGGCGCATTCCCAGCCGGAATACCGCAAACTTGGCCCGTTTGTGGCTGATATTCATCGGTGGCAAAATCTGGATGACTATTACAACCAGTACCGCCAACGCGTCATTGTTTTGCTTTCTCACCCCGCCAACACGCGCGATCACACCAACGTTTTGATGCACGTTCAGGGTTATTTTCGCCCACATATTGATTCCATAGAACGCCAGCAGCTGGCGGCGCTTATCGACAGTTATCGCCGTGGCGAGCAACCGCTTCTTGCGCCGCTGATGCGTATAAAACACTATATGGCGCTTTATCCTGACGCCTGGCTTTCAGGGCAGCGTTATTTCGAACTTTGGCCGCGTGTGATTAACTTGCGCCATGCAGGAGTTTTATGACTACCCATCTGGTCTGGTTTCGCCAGGATTTACGTCTGCACGACAATCTCGCGCTTGCTGCCGCCTGCCGCAATTCGTCTGCACGCGTGCTGGCGTTGTATATCGCTACACCACGCCAGTGGGCGGCGCATAATATGTCGCCGCGTCAGGCTGAATTTATCAATGCACAACTGAACGGGCTACAAATCGCGCTGGCGGAAAAAGGCATTCCTTTGCTGTTTCATGAAGTGGATGACTTTGCCGCCAGCGTCGAAATAGTTAAACAAGTGTGCGCGGAAAATCGTGTTACTCATCTGTTTTATAACTATCAGTATGAGGTGAATGAGCGGGCGCGGGATGTGCAGGTTGAGAGAGCGCTGCGTAACGTGGTGTGTGAAGGATTTGACGACTGCGTGATCCTGCCGCCGGGGGCGGTGATGACTGGCAATCATGAGATGTACAAAGTCTTTACGCCATTTAAAAACGCATGGTTGAAACGGCTGCGGGAAGGGATGCCGGAGTGCGTCGCTGCGCCAAAAGTTCGGAGTAGCGGATCATTAGATCCCGCGCCATCTATTACGCTGAATTACCCTCGTCAGTCTTTCGATACTGCGCATTTCCCGGTGGAAGAAAAAGCGGCGATTGCGCAATTACGCCAGTTTTGCCAGAACGGTGCCGGAGAGTATGAGCAACAACGAGATTTTCCGGCAGTGGAAGGCACCAGTCGTTTGTCCGCCAGTCTGGCAACGGGCGGGTTATCGCCTCGCCAGTGTTTGCATCGCCTGTTGGCGGAACAGCCGCAGGCGCTGGACGGTGGGGCCGGTAGCGTCTGGCTTAATGAGTTGATCTGGCGCGAGTTCTACCGTCATCTGATGACGTATTACCCCTCGTTGTGTAAACATCGACCGTTTATTGCCTGGACCGACCGCGTGCAATGGCAAAGCAATCCCGCCCATTTAAAGGCCTGGCAGGAAGGCAAAACGGGATACCCAATTGTTGATGCCGCCATGCGTCAGCTTAATAGCAGTGGCTGGATGCATAACCGGCTACGGATGATTACAGCCAGTTTTCTGGTGAAAGATTTATTGATCGACTGGCGCGAAGGCGAGCGATATTTCATGTCGCAGCTGATTGATGGTGATTTGGCAGCCAATAACGGTGGCTGGCAATGGGCGGCCTCCACCGGAACCGATGCTGCGCCGTATTTTCGTATTTTTAACCCGACAACCCAGGGCGAGAAATTTGATCGCGAAGGTGAGTTTATCCGCCGATGGTTACCGGAGCTGCGCGATGTACCAGGGAAAGCGGTGCATGAGCCGTGGAAGTGGGCGCAGAAAGCAGGTGTGATGCTGGATTATCCGCAACCGATAGTCGATCACAAAGAGGCAAGGCTGCGAACGCTGGCAGTGTATGAAGAAGCGAAGAAAGGAGCCTGATAAAACGCAGCGAGCGTCTTATCAGGCATCGGTGCTGGCCTGTTAAGACTCCAGCGCCAGTGCGCGGTTTTTGAACTTAAGCGCCTGATACAGCCAAATCATCAGTACCAGTCCTACACACGCCAGTGCACCCCAGGTGATTTGATCAAACACTTCAATATATGCATTGATGGAGTAGTTGATCGCCCCGGAGGCATCAAACGAAGATTGCGATGTCTGATCGGCAATCACGCCCGCCAGATAGTTCGCAATCGCGCCAGAAAGCAGCATGTAAATGCCGGTTAATACGCCGGTCACGCCCGGAATTTCAATGCGCGTAATTTGCGACATGGCAACCGGGTCGATAAACAGTTCGGCAAAGCCCATCACCGCCAGGCCCAGCACCATCAGTGGCAGAGAAGAGTGACCATACATTGCGGACCAGCGGGCGCTTAAGGTAAGAATGCAGAATCCGGCGCTCATCAGGCCAAGACCAAGAGCAAATTTTCCCCAGATGCGCACGGTACGATTACCCGCGACGCTCTCTTTTACCACCCATGCCAGGAACACACCGCACAGCATGACCGCGAAGGCATTAATCGACTGGAACATAGCGGTCGGAACGGTATAACCAAACATATCGCGGTTAACGAAGCGGTCAATATAAAGGCTAATCGAGCTACCGCCCTGTTGTGCGAAGGCCCAGAACAACATACTGAAGAAGGTGAGCGTCACAATCAGCCCCAGCTCTTTACGCTGTTTCTGGTTTTCGGCTTTGCGATAAATTTTTGCCAGAACGCCAAGGCCAATGATAGTCGCGACAATCAAGGCGTATACCGACCACTCTTTCCAGAACAACACGGTAATCAGCGCAGGCGTTGCCACCAGCAGAACCAGCAGCCATCCCCAGTTCGGCAGCAGAAAGTTTCTGGCGCACAGCACCGTTTTGTTAACGCCACGGGTATGAGCAAAATGACGATTGCCACATAAGAAGATAACCAGACCCGCGATCATGCCAACCGCCGCCAGACCAAAGCCCATCGCCCAACTGTACTCTTCCTGGGCATAACCACAGGCGATGGGCGCGATAATAGATCCCACGTTACCTGCCGCATACATCAGCGAGAAACCGCCATCACGACGTGGATCGGTTGGCTCATACAGCTCGCCAAGCAGACAGCTTACGTTAGATTTAAACAGGCCATAGCCGCAGACGATAATCGCCAGCGAAAGATAAAGGAATGTGGGGTGGATTTCGCTTGCCCCCAGCACGACATGCCCGATAGCCATCAGCAAAGCGCCCAGCATTACCGCCATTCGGTTACCAAGCACTTTATCAGCCAGGTAGCCACCCAGAATCGGCGTAACATACACCAGCGAGCAGTAAGCACTGAACAACGCGTAGGCGTGATTGTCGTCATATTTCAACTGGTTAGTAAGATAAAGAATGAGCAGAGCGCGCATGCCATAGAAGCTAAAATATTCCCAAATTTGCAACGCGACGACGTAGTAAATCGCCCGTGGCTGTGATGCTTGTTTATTCATGTTATGTCCTGGGAGTGAATGCCACACAGCCAGCATAATATGCTGCGTGCGTGTGTTTCCTTAAAGTTATCGCTTTGATACAGATTTGATTGTTTGTGCAATATGCTGTCTGAGTGCATAAATATACACTAACCTGCTCAAGGTTAAAGATACAATTTACGTTGTGATAAGGTGGGTTTGTTTCTGAATATGTCAAAAGATTGGCTATCGACGAACTGCCGTGAGAACGCTATTTTAACTGAATGTAAAAACAATGTAGGGCGCGATGATGAAAAACACCGAACTGGAACAATTAATTAACGAAAAGCTGAACAGCGCGGCGATCAGTGACTACGCGCCAAATGGCTTGCAGGTTGAAGGCAAAGAGACGGTGCAAAAAATCGTTACCGGTGTTACCGCCAGCCAGGCACTGCTTGATGAAGCGGTACGCCTGGAGGCCGACGCGGTCATCGTGCATCACGGTTATTTCTGGAAAGGCGAATCTCCGGTGATTCGCGGCATGAAACGCCGTCGTTTAAAAACCTTGCTGGCTAACGATATCAACCTGTATGGCTGGCATCTGCCGCTGGATTCCCATCCTGAACTGGGCAATAACGCACAACTGGCAGCATTGCTTGGCATCACCGTCATGGGCGAGATTGAGCCACTGCTGCTATGGGGAGAACTGACTATGCCTGTTCCGGGGCTGGAACTGGCTTCATGGATAGAAGCACGGCTCGGGCGTAAGCCTCTGTGGTGCGGCGATACCGGGCCAGAGAGGGTGCAGCGCGTAGCCTGGTGCACCGGCGGCGGACAAAGCTTTATCGACAGCGCCGCCCGTTTTGGTGTTGACGCATTTATTACCGGAGAAGTCTCCGAACAAACGATTCACTCTGCCCGCGAGCAGGAGCTGCATTTCTATGCCGCAGGGCACCATGCCACCGAACGTGGCGGTATTCGCGCTCTGAGTGAGTGGCTGAACGAAAATACTGATCTGGATGTGACCTTTATTGATATTCCAAATCCTGCATAACTAACTATTAGAGGGAACGAAAGTGCAACGAGCGCGTTGTTATCTGTTAGGTGAAACGGCGGTAGTGCTGGAACTGGAGCCGCCAGTCACGCTGGCCAGCCAGAAACGTATCTGGCGACTGGCGCAGCGTCTGGTGGATATGCCGAATGTCGTGGAAGCGATACCGGGTATGAACAATATCACGGTAATTTTAAAGGAACCGCAATCGCTGGCTCTGGATGCGATTGAGCGTTTACAACGCTGGTGGGAAGAGAGCGACGCACTGGAGCCTGACTCGCGCTTTATCGAAATCCCGGTAGTTTATGGTGGAGCAGGTGGCCCCGATCTGTCTGTTGTCGCAAGTCACTGTGGGTTAAGTGAAAAGCAGGTGGTAGAGCTGCACTCGTCAGTGGAGTATGTGGTCTGGTTCCTCGGATTCCAGCCAGGATTCCCTTATCTGGGTAACTTACCGGAACAACTGCATACCCCTCGTCGTGCAGAACCACGCCTGAGTGTTCCGGCAGGTTCTGTGGGAATTGGTGGGCCACAGACGGGGATCTACCCAATTCCAACACCTGGCGGCTGGCAGTTAATTGGTCATACATCGTTGAAATTGTTTGATCCCACACGGGATGAGCCCATCTTGTTGCGCCCAGGAGATAGCGTGCGCTTTGTACCGCAGAAGGAGGGAGTATGCTGAAAATCATTCGCGCGGGAATGTACACCACTGTTCAGGATGGCGGTCGTCATGGTTTTCGTCAGTCTGGGATCAGTCACTGTGGCGCACTGGATTTGCCTGCATTACGTATAGCGAATCTGTTGGTAGGTAATGCTGCCGATGCGCCAGCACTGGAAATCACCCTTGGGCAGTTAACGGTTGAATTTGAAAGTGACGGCTGGTTTGCCCTGACGGGAGCTGGTTGTGAGGCGCGGCTGGATGACAATGCTGTCTGGACAGGCTGGCGCTTACCCGTGAAGGCCGGTCAGCGTTTAACACTTAAGCGCCCATTGCATGGGATGCGCAGCTATCTGGCTGTCGCGGGAGGCATTGATGTTCCTGCGGTAATGGGATCATGCAGTACTGATCTGAAAGTGGGGATTGGTGGTCTCAAAGGGCGGTTACTGAAAGATGGCGACAGACTTCCCATTGGCAAAGCAACGCGTGCGTTTATGGAAGCACAAGGGGTAAAACAGCTACTGTGGGGCAACCGTATTCGCGCCTTGCCAGGGCCGGAATATCATGAGTTTGATCGCGCTTCACAAGAGGCATTCTGGCGTTCACCGTGGCAGTTGAGCCCGCAAAGTAACCGCATGGGATATCGCCTTCAGGGGCAAGTGTTAAAACGCACGACTCAGCGTGAAATGCTTTCTCATGGTCTGCTACCTGGTGTGATACAGGTGCCGCATAACGGTCAGCCAATCGTATTGATGAACGATGCGCAAACTACCGGTGGATATCCGCGTATTGCCTGCATTATCGAGGCTGACATGTACCATCTGGCGCAAATCCCGCTAGGACAGCCAATCCACTTTGTGCAGTGCTCGTTGGAGGAGGCGCTAAAAGCGCGTCACGATCAGCAGCGCTACTTCGAACAATTAGCATGGCGGTTACACAATGAAAATTGATCTTAACGCAGACCTGGGTGAAGGCTGCGCCAGTGATGCAGAGCTTCTTACGCTGGTGTCATCTGCCAATATTGCCTGTGGATTTCACGCCGGAGATGCGCAAACCATGCAGGCAAGCGTGCGTGAAGCAGTGAAAAACGGTGTGGCTATCGGCGCGCATCCGGGTTTTCCTGATCGGGAAAATTTTGGCCGCACCGCGATGCAGCTGCCGCCGGAAACGGTTTATGCCCAGACGCTATACCAGATAGGAGCGCTGGCAGCGATTACTCATGCTGAAGGGGGAGTGATGCGCCACGTCAAACCTCATGGCATGTTGTACAACCAGGCAGCGAAAGATCCGCAACTGGCGGATGCCATTGCGAAAGCAGTCCACGCCTGTGATCCGGCACTTATTCTTGTCGGGCTGGCTGGAAGCGAACTGATCCGCGCCGGGAAACACTACGGTCTGACAACACGCCAGGAAGTATTTGCCGACCGGGGATATCAGGCAGATGGTTCGCTGGTACCACGCAGTCAACCAGGTGCTTTAATTGAAGATGAAGAGCAATCGCTTGCGCAGACGCTGGAGATGGTGCAAAACGGGAGGGTAAAAAGCATTACTGGTGAGTGGACTCCTGTCGAGGCACAAACGGTTTGTTTACATGGTGACGGGGAGCACGCTCTCGCTTTTGCCCGTCACCTTCGCGCCGCGTTCCTGGAGCGTGGAATCGCAGTACAAGCATAAATATAAAAATGCTGCGTCATAAGGCGCAGCAAAATCACAACAACACACGTTACAAACAGGATGAGTTTATGGGAGAGGCTATATCTCTATGGCCACTGACGGGTATTGCCGTCATTGTGGTCGGATTTCTTTTACGCTTTAACCCGGTGCTGGTGGTGATTGTCGCCGGGATCGTGACTGGGCTGGCAGCGCAGATGCCGATCGCCACGATCCTCGAAAAGCTGGGTGAAGGGTTTCTTAATACTCGCAATCTGCCGTTTATTCTGCTGCTGCCACTGGCAGTTATCGGTCTGCTGGAGCGTCACGGGCTTAAAGAGCGCGCTCAGGCGTGGATTGCCAAAATTCGTAGCGCCACATCAGGACGCCTGCTGATTGTTTATCTTTTCATTCGCGAATGCACTGCGGCACTGGGATTAACCAGTCTTGGCGGGCAGCCGCAAATGGTGCGTCCGTTGCTGGCCCCGATGGCAGAAGGCGCCGCGGAGAAAAAGTATGGACCGTTGCCCGGAGCAGTGCGTTATCGTCTGCGGGCGATGTCGGCAGCGACTGATAACGTCGGGCTGTTTTTTGGCGAAGATATTTTCGTTGCCTTTGGTGCGATCATCTTCATGCATAACTTTATGCTGGAGTCTGGCGGTATTCAGACTGAACCATTGCATATTGCCCTGTGGGGGATCCCTACAGCGATTTGCGCTTTCCTGATCCACGGCGCGCGGTTGTGGCGTTTGGATCATTATCTGCATCGTGAATTAAGTAAAGCCAATGGCACCACGGTAGAGAAAGGAGAAGTGCAATGAATTTTCAGCAAAGCTGGCTTTACTGGCTGGCAGGGATCGTCCTGCTGATCGTGTCGGTGATGTCCTGGCAGGATAAAGCGAACCCGCGCCGTGTGACCACCGGGCTGTTCTGGGGCATTTACGGCCTGTTGTTTTTGCTTGGCGACTGGACGTACTCATTGGTTGGCGATAAACGCACGGTCAATATTGCGGTCGGGGTGGCAGTTGTACTCATGGCGCTAATTGCTGGTTTTGGTGGCGTTAAGTTGGGGCGTTATCACCAGCGTACTCCACAGCAGCGCGAAGAGAGTGCCCAACGGTTGGGCAATCGGCTTTTTTATCCGGCACTGGCGATTCCGTTGGTCACGGTGATTGGTGTACTGATGTTCAATCACATTCCCGGTTTGCAGGAAGCGCTATTTGGTCCTGGTAATCATTCGACACTGGTGACCCTGTTTTCCATGACGGTGGGTACGCTGATTGGCCTGGCGATGGGGATCAAAATGACCCATGAGCGGGTATATCAGCCAATTCAGGAAGCGCGTCGGCTTCTGGACTCCATTGGCTGGGCGTTTATCTTGCCGCAAATTCTCGCCACGTTGGGCTTGCTGTTTACGGCTGCGGGTGTTGGCAATGGTATTTCGTATCTCACTCAGGAATATCTGGCGGTAGATAGTCGATTTATTGCAGTAGCGGTTTATACCATTGGTATGGCATTGCTGACGATGGTGATGGGTAATGCTTTTGCCGCCTTCCCGATTGTGACTGCTGGGATCGGCATTCCTATTCTGGTGCTTCAACATGGTGGTAACCCGGCGGTAATGGCCGCTATCGGGATGTTCTCTGGTTATTGTGGTACGTTGATGACGCCGATGGCGGCGAATTTCAATATCGTACCTGCTGCTTTGCTGGAGCTGCCGGATAAAAACGCGGTGATCAAAGTCCAGGTGCCGACCGGCCTGATGCTATTGCTGGTCAATATTTTCCTGATGTATTTCCTGATGTTTTTATAAGGGGGCAGGATGAAAACCGTTTTAATCACCGGTTTTGAACCATTTGGTGGTGAGCAAATTAATCCTTCATGGGAAGTGGTTTCGCAGCTCGATAATGCGATTCTTGGTGGCTGTCGGGTGGTGGCACGGCAATTACCGTGTGTGTTTGGTGAGTCGTTAGCGGTGCTGAATTCGGCAATTGATGCGCTTTCGCCATCGGTGGTGCTGGCAGTAGGACAGGCTGGTGGACGAACTGATATCACGGTTGAGCGCGTGGCAATTAACGTTGATGATGCGCGGATCCCGGATAACCGTGGCAACCAGCCGGTTGATGTACCGGTCATCCCTAATGGTCCGGCAGCCTGGTTTAGCACTTTACCCATAAAAGCAATGGTTTCAGCGATACGGGAGGCTGGCATTCCGGCTTCTGTATCCCAGACGGCGGGAACCTTTGTCTGCAATCATGTGATGTACGGGCTATTGCATAAATTAAGCAGCATGGCGGATGTTAAAGGGGGATTTATTCATATTCCCTACCTGCCTCAACAGGCAGCGGCACACCCAGGAGCGCCGAGCATGGCGGCAGATACCGTGCGACGAGCACTCGAAACCGCAATTATTACGGCGTTGTATGTCGATGCCGATATTATCGTGGCAGGTGGAGCGACACATTAATAACCAGGTGCATTGTGTTGACTATCACTCGCAGCCATACTGCGGCCGGGCATTGTCCTAAGTTGTTCGTTTCGGCGCATATGTTGAGATAAACCGCGCAATGGCTGGCCCCGTCAGTAAAATGCTAAACAACCGCAGGGTTTGCATCGCCATAATGAGCGCCATATCGGCGTTGCTCCCTGCGGCAATGACTGCCACTGTATCAAGTCCACCAGGGCTTGTGGCGAGATAGGCAGTCATAAAATCAATCTGCATAAAGTAAGTTAGCCCCCATGCCATCCCGGCACAAATTGCCAGCAAAGCAAAGATTGAGGCCAAAATTTGCGGCAGTGGGCGTAAGGCGCGCAGCAAAATTTGCTTATCGAATCCCAGACCAATACGCCAGCCAATACCCATATAAGCAAGCGCCAGCAGCCATTCCGGCATTTCAATAGTGATGATTTCACCAGACTGGAGGAATGCGCCTGTAAGCATCGGTAGCAACATGGTGCCGGAAGGGATGCGCAATTTAATGCCAATAAAACCTGTCACGCTCGCCAGAATCAGCGTACTGAGTAAATTCAGGCTAACCGGAGGGAACCATACCATTTGTTGGCTGGTCGTTTCGGCGCTGTCGCCCATTATCATCCGCGTTACCAGCACCGCTGCCCCGGCAACAAACAGCACCCGTAGATACTGCATAAATGCCACCAGGCGGATATCGGCACCATAATCCTGGGCCATCGCGACCATTGCTGCCGCTCCGCCGGGAGAAGATCCCCATGCACCTGTATTACCAGGAAGTGAGCTGTAGCGCACCAATAGCCAGCCAAATGCGGCGCTGGAAAATAGCGTAATCAGTAATATACCCAACACGACGGGCCAGTTTTGCGCAAGGGTGGTCAGTATGGACCCGGTAAGATTCTGCGCAATCATGCAACCAAGAATGGCTTGTGCGGCAAGGAAGGCGGAGCGGGGGAGTTGTAAGGTAGCACCTTTCATACTGATGATAATTCCGGCCACCATTGGGCCGAGCAATAATGCCGCAGGAAGATGCAAAGCCAGAAATAGCACGGAAAGAAGAATTGATAATAAAAATAATAAACTCCACTGCAAAACTGGCATCCCATGCTCTCCGCAACTGCCCCTGATATATCGATACAGCATAAAGAAAGCCAGATTAAGAAAAAATATCAGCAATCAAGAAAATTTGAAAAATAGCAAAATAGTTGAGAAGTCTGCCCCTCTGGGTGGAAAAGGGCAGTACAGGCGATCAGTTGTAGTTAATTTTAAACAGCACCACGGTGTCAAAGGGGCCGGGTTGAATAGGTGTTCCTGTAATAGAGGACAATTCTGCTGTATAAGTTTGCTTATAAATGAGCATATCGCTGGTGAAGTCGGCATATTCCGTATATTTGTTAAAGGCATAGGGCGAGGCGTTTTCATCCAGTAATCGCAGTCGTAAACCATTGCCGATCAACAGGGCTTTGTCTTCCTCCACCAGAGTTTCTTCGGTGTAAAATGAGGAACTCACTTTAAAGCCATCTGTACACTGGCTATTTTGTGATTTCGTCGTCTGGATACTAAATGTTTTAGTCATATTATGGCGGCGAATATCAAGCACATTAAAGCGACCAAAATCAATCATCTGATTAGCCGGTTCAATCGAAAAATTGACACTGCAATCCAGAACGCGGATATTTTCCAGACCTTGAATATGATATTTCAGGTTTTTTGCGCCGGGATCTTCGTTAATGCCACCTTTGCCGTCAAATTGCACCACAATATAATCGCTGAGCGGGCTTTGATAGTCATGAGGAGGCATTTCGCGGATTTTGACATACAAACGCATTCGGGCAATAAAAGTTCGTTTTTTGTGTATATTTTCAGGATCACCGGAACAGAGTTTACTCTGCCATCCCATGGCAATAATTTGTTCTGGTGTGTAGATGTCAATATTTTTGCTATCGATACATTGTGTCGTGTCGATACTGCTTTTTCCCTGACTGGCATCGTAATCAACACCGTTATAAGTGACACCTAATTGGTAGTAACGATCCTGTACTCCTGGATAGGGGTTTACCCAGGCGTAAACATGTTCGCTTTCAAAGTTACCATTGGTATTGTTGTCGCAATAAACAGGAATTTTGATATCGTCAGACTCCCAGATTTTATCTCCTGGTCTGGCATTTGAAGGTACAGCGAAAGGAAGTATTCCCTCTGATTTTTCAACCGGGCCGCCAGCATTACCAAAATAACAGTCCAGTGCCAGTGCAGCTTTAAGGGGTATAAACAGCAGGCTGAAGATAAGCAATACGCTTTTGCAGAGACTCATTTATTCTCCTCGACAGGCTGTAAACGGCACTCGCCCTGGCATTTTAGGGTATTCATGCGCAATGCACCGTAATCGTCCATATAACCGAGGTAAAACTGATTACCTGTATAATTCCCCGTAGCCGTTGAAGCAGTACTAAAAGGGGCAATCATCATACTTTTAAACCCCGGAAGCACGCCCTTCACATCCCGCCCCAGATAGGCGATTGTCAGATAATAAGGGGTCGGATTTTTCATTATCAGTTGGTTATTCTGCTGATTAACCTGTAGCTGTTGCTCGACGTGATCGCCGGTTTTCTTACGTAATGCAGCAGGTCGCCAGAACAATTTAATTCTGCTCTGGACGGCAACCTGTAAAACGGCATGATCATTGTTTTTATCGGGGGCGGGAGGGATTTCTCGTAAATTGTAATAAAACAGCGTTTCCCGATCAGCAGGAAGTTGCGTGGTTGAGGCTTGTTTAACGATACGCACCTGGGAAGTTGCTTTGGGCTCCAGACGCTGAATGGGGGGCAAGGCTACCAGCAGGTCATCGCTTTTCTCGCCCTTTTCGTTTTCTATCCATGAGTAGGCCAGATAAGGGAGTTTATCGCTGCGGTTTTCCACTCGCAAACTGGTTGCTTTGTTGTTGTCATCAAACACAATGCGCGTGCGATCTGGTTGGAGAGCAGCATGACTGTACAGACTGGTTGTTAATAGAATAAGGAACATGCCTTTGCATATTGTCATTGTCTTTTCCTTAATTAATGACACGGGAGAATCAGACGCTTTGAGGTATCTTCCATGCGTTCAGGAAGGTGAATAGTGCAACTCCGGTTATCTCCCCAGAGGACAGTAAACTGTTGATTCTCATCCACGCCGCTAAGCCATGCGTGCCCATCTTCGCTCACCATTCCCACGCTAACACCCCGTGTAGTTTGTTGGATATCCGCACCAAGCGGGGGGAACTGTCCACTGGCCTGGCGAATAATGACACTGAGATCTTTGCCGGAACGAGAGGCCATAGATTTAAAGCCAATCGCTCCTTCAATCCACGTTTCTTTAACTATATTTTCAGAAATGGTAACGCCTTCAGGTAAGTTGTTCATATTTATGGCAACTGTTGAAGGCTGGTAGCTGGCGACAAATGGCACCACTGCAATACCAAAGTGGTTGGTGTAATCGAGATTGCCCTGAACGGGGATATTCGCGACACCATCGGTACTGACCATTAAACGCGGTTCGTTAGTGGAGCTGCGGCGATGAAATGCTGCGCCATATTGCGTGGCGGTAAAAGAACCACTCCAGCTGGAACTGGCGGAAGTGTAATCATTAGTAGCGTATGTTCCGGTGAGATCCCATTCGCCGACAGAACTGAGATGCTGGTAATTGCCACTGACCTGCGCACCATTATCGGGGCGATCTGATTGCAGCCCGGCGGACATTCCCCAACTATTGTGTTCATCCAGTGTGTCGTTCCATGACATGCGGTGTGTGGTGGTGTTGCTGCTGTTTTGCAAGTCATAGCCGAGTCGGCCACCTTCACCAACAGGTAGCGAGATCGAGAAGTAAATCTGGTTGTCGCGTTTTTTGTCTTCGTAATGGGTGGTGTTAAATGAAGTCGAGACCGAAATATCTTTCCAGTCACCGATATCCACATTAAACCCGGCGGTTATATTTGCAGTTGTAGTGGTATCGGCATTCCACCATGTCTGACGCAGCAGGTTGACGTTAAGGTTAAGATTTAGTGGCGTGATCGGTTGGCTTGCAGAAATACTAATGGTCTGCTTTTCGTCGTGGGTATCGGCATCATTATATTTATGATCAATATAATTGGCGTAACTATGAAATTGGCGATCAGAAAAGCGGTAAGCCGCTAAAGAGAGCAAACTGTCGGTGGCATCTATTCGTTTGCTGTAGTTAACACGATAACTGTAGCCTTGCTCATCTTCTTGCTGATTAAACTGACTTTTGGCCCAGGTCACGTCGAACGAGAGCGCCCCCAGCCAGAGCATATTTTGCCCGATACCCAGCGCCCCGGAGTGATAATCATCCCCGGAGAGGAGCATACCACCATAGAGTGAAGTATTGGAAAGAACTCCCCAGGACACTTCGCTACTGAGAAAGGTTTCATTTTCAGTATGGTGTGACATTGAAGTGCGTGGGCGCCCGGCTGCCAGTTTATAGCGCACTTGCCCTTGACGTGTCAGGAAGGGGGTAGAGGCAGCGGAAATCTGAAAACTGTTAACCCGGCCATCTTCTTCGGTCACTTTGACATCCAGAGTGCCTTGTACTGATTGATTGAGGTCGTCAACAATAAACGGGCCTGGTGGCACTTTCTTCTGATATATCACCCGACCATTATGACTGATGGTGACAGTGGCATTGGTTTGGGCGATGCCACTGATTTGTGGAGCGTACCCCCGTAACTCCCACGGCAACATCCGATCATCACTGGTCAACGCCGCGCCTGTGTAAGAGAAACCTTCGAAAATATTAGAGCTAAGATCCGTTTCGCCGAGAGTTAAGCGGGCGCCTGGTTGCGGTAAGGGGCGAAACAGATATGTTCGCGAAATGATAGCCGATTCGTCGCGGTGGTCACCGCTGTCAGACTGGTTTAGTTGGTAATCACTACGCAGTCGCCACGCTCCGGCGTTGAGTCCGGCAGTGCCGTAGGCATTTAAATTGGTATTATTGCTCCCTTCTTGTGGACGATACGTGCTGGCAAACAGGTTGTAATCCAGTAATACACCAGGTACACCCGCATTCCATGTTGAAGGCGGAGTCCAGTTTTCTGAGTGCCAGGCAAGCCAGGCCTGTGGAATTGTAATATTAAGCTGTTGATTGCTTTGATCGAATACGAAAACAATCTCAGGCCTGGATTTAAAATCGACACAATTATTAACTATCGGTAATGACTGGCGGACTTCATCTTTCAGGCCAAATTTATCCATCAGAGAACTATCTATACACGCCTTGATTTGGTCTCCTGCTTTCTGCCAGCGAATTTTTTGCCCACTGCTGATTTGATTATTATTTATGACGATACTGACAAAATATTCACCGGGAGCAATAGCATTTTTTTCTTTGAGTAACGATAAATCGATACTGTCGCGCATTGATTTATCAAGAACGTTAAGATTGAACTCCACTGCCAGAGCGGAAGGTATTACCGCCGCCAGACAGAAAATAATAGAGAGTCGGTAAATATTCACGGTGTCCATACCTGATAAATATTTTAAATAAGGCGGCAGGAGGCCGCCTCGGTTGAACTTACTTATATTCCAGTACGTAGGTTGCATTCGCCGTGACTGCTCCCGGCGTTACTGGTGTTGCTTGATCAAGTTGTTCCATCCAGGCGAAGAAGTTCAGCGTCTGCTCAGTTGAGGCTGGGATCAGTTCAATATCAGGGGTCGCAGTACCTAACGTGATATTGCTCTGATTTTTATTCATTAAGCGAACACCGACACCCGTTGCTTCTCCGGTACTGGTATTACTGAGGATTGGGTCCGCATTGGTCGTTTTCGCTGAACTATCAAAGGTAACGGAGACTTTGGAGATTTTGCCGCCAGAACCATTATTAGAATTTTCCAGATCACAATGGATTAAATGAATATCAACGGCAATCGCATCACTGTGGTGTGCCTGATTAATATGGTTGGTAGAAACTTGACCGAGTTCAACTTGTTTATCAATGTCGTTCTGACTAATTTCACATGGTGCTTCAATGACTTCCCCTTTGAAATGAATTTCACCGGAACCTTCATCAGCAGCATAAGCAGTAGAGGCAAGCAATAAAGTTATTGCCGTGGCGATCAATATTTTTCCTTTAAACATAACAGAGTCCTTTTAGTGGATTGAGAAATCGCGACTGTTCGTATAATAAATGGAATTCAAGCTAAAGTATTTCGACTTATACTTAATTGATTATTAAGTTATATTTATTTTGCGATAACACATTGAATTCATTGTGAATCGGTGATGTTGTGGTGGTTTTAATATGAGAAAGTAAAGATTAAGATATTTCTAAGTGTAATAATGTTGTAGAGAATTAATAAATATATATTCTAAATAATTCGAGTATGTGCACTGTTGTTGCGGATTATTCGGCACATCCATGGGGCTCAGCACTTATCGGGCTTCACTTTTTTGCTGCTTTTCGAATACTCGAAGTTTTGCACAACAGAGGAGATAAAGGTCATATTGCGTCATTAACGGTGCGCCATAGCATGGTTAATTAATGCACTAACCGGGCAGGTATAACGGTTGCGGAGTTTGTGACCTCTCTGATCGATAATAAATACGTCTTTTTATTGATTATCAATATCTTTGCTGTTGGTGCAGAAATAAAAACCCTGCGTGAAAAACACGCAGGGTTTTGTCGGTGTCGTTTTTACTTCTTAATATCCGACTTAAAATCACGCTGCGCGTAGCCGGTGTACAGCTGACGTGGGCGGGCGATTTTCATTCCTTCGCTGTGCATTTCGTTCCAGTGGGCGATCCAGCCTACGGTACGTGCCATTGCAAAGATAACGGTAAACATGGAAGACGGAATACCCATCGCTTTCAGGATAATACCAGAATAGAAATCGACGTTCGGGTACAGTTTCTTCTCGATAAAGTACGGGTCGTTCAGCGCAATGTGCTCAAGTTCCATCGCCACTTCCAGCAACTCATCTTTGCTGCCCAGCTCTTTCAGCACTTCGTGACAGGTTTCACGCATTACAGTGGCACGTGGGTCATAATTTTTATAGACGCGGTGACCAAAGCCCATCAGGCGGAAAGAGTCATTTTTATCTTTCGCACGACGCATAAATTCTGGAATGTGTTTCACTGAGCTGATTTCTTCCAGCATTTTCAGTGCAGCTTCGTTGGCGCCGCCGTGTGCCGGTCCCCACAAAGAAGCAATACCTGCGGCGATACAGGCGAACGGGTTTGCACCAGAAGAGCCAGCGGTACGCACGGTAGAGGTAGAAGCGTTCTGTTCATGGTCAGCATGCAGGATCAGAATACGATCCATTGCGCGTTCCAGAATGGGGTTAACTTCATACGGTTCACACGGCGTAGAGAACATCATATGCAGGAAGTTGCCTGCGTAAGAGAGATCGTTACGTGGGTAAACAAAAGGCTGACCAATAGAATATTTGTAACACATTGCCGCCATGGTTGGCATTTTTGACAACAGGCGATAAGCCGCAATCTCACGATGACGTGGGTTATTGACATCCAGTGAGTCATGATAGAAAGCTGCAAGGGCACCAGTGATACCGCACATAACAGCCATTGGATGCGAGTCGCGACGGAAAGCGTGGAACAGGCGGGTGATTTGCTCATGAATCATGGTATGGCGGGTAACGGTCTTTTTGAACTCGTCATACTGTTCCTGAGTCGGTTTCTCACCATAAAGCAGGATATAGCACACTTCCAGATAACTTGATTCGGTTGCCAGCTGGTCGATAGGGAAACCGCGATGCAACAAAATACCTTCGTCACCATCAATAAAAGTTATTTTAGATTCACATGATGCAGTAGAGGTGAATCCAGGATCAAAAGTAAACATGCCTTTTGAGCCGAGGCTACGAATATCGATAACGTCCTGTCCGAGCGTGCCTTTCAGCACATCCAGTTCAATAGCAGAATCACCATTGAGAGTGAGCTTTGCTTTTGTATCAGCCATTTACGGTCTCCTTAGCGCCTTATTGCTTAAGACTGCCGGAACTCACACTTGCTTCGTACATCAATAACTGTCACCCCTTTGTTATTTGGCTCGCCGCTCTGTGGCAGAGTGGATGACCAGGGTACAGAGCTATGGGCGCTTGCAGGTAAAACAGTTAATTAATGGCGATTAAATAGCAAATCAAGAACTTAGCAATCCGTATTATTTAACCTGACTATCACTAATAACTTTACTGAATGAATCGGTCAATACTTTCTCACCGTTACATAACGAAACTTCAACAGTAATTAACACTTCATAACTTTTACGCATTGTATGCTTTTTCTGGTGATGTTTGTAACAATTTTGTTGAATGAATGTCAAATCCAATGGTTAAAAATTAAAAAAATGTTGTTATCGTGACCCGGATCACTGTTCGGGATAAAACATCACAAACTATATGTAGGTTAATTGTAATGATTTTGTGAAAGTCCTATACTGCCGCCAGGTCTTCGGAATCCCCTGCAATCCCGAGCCACCCAGCGTTTTGGCGTGTCGTTTTAACATCTGGAAGCAGTGTTTTATATGACTCGTGGTTATAGATAAGGACGCTGTCTGACCCGCAAGCAGACCGGAGAAAGGAAATCCCAATGTCTCCTGGTAACAGAACATTAACATCTGTGCCTGTAGTCCAAAGGGAATAATAAGAACAGCATGTGGGCGTTATTCATGATAAGAAATGTGAAAAAACAAAGACCTGTTAATCTGGACCTACAGACCATCCGGTTCCCCGTCACGGCGATAGCGTCCATTCTCCATCGCGTTTCCGGTGTGATCACCTTTGTTGCAGTGGGCATCCTGCTGTGGCTTCTGGGTACCAGCCTCTCTTCCCCTGAAGGTTTCGAGCAAGCTTCCGCGATTATGGGCAGCTTCTTCGTCAAATTTATCATGTGGGGCATTCTTACCGCTCTGGCATATCACGTCGTCGTAGGTATTCGCCACATGATGATGGATTTTGGCTATCTGGAAGAAACATTCGAAGCGGGTAAACGCTCCGCCAAAATCTCCTTTGTTATTACTGTCGTGCTTTCACTTCTCGCAGGAGTCCTCGTATGGTAAGCAACGCCTCCGCATTAGGACGCAATGGCGTACATGATTTCATCCTCGTTCGCGCTACCGCTATCGTCCTGACGCTTTACATCATTTATATGGTCGGTTTTTTCGCTACCAGTGGCGAGCTGACATATGAAGTCTGGATTGGTTTCTTCGCCTCTGCGTTCACCAAAGTGTTCACCCTGCTGGCGCTGTTTTCTATCTTGATCCATGCCTGGATCGGCATGTGGCAGGTGTTGACCGACTACGTTAAACCGCTGGCCTTGCGCCTGATGCTGCAACTGGTGATTGTCGTTGCACTGGTGGTTTACGTGATTTATGGATTCGTTGTGGTGTGGGGTGTGTGATGAAATTGCCAGTCAGAGAATTTGATGCAGTTGTGATTGGTGCCGGTGGCGCAGGTATGCGCGCGGCGCTGCAAATTTCCCAGAGCGGCCAAACCTGTGCGCTGCTCTCCAAAGTCTTCCCGACCCGTTCCCATACCGTTTCTGCGCAAGGCGGCATTACCGTTGCGCTGGGTAATACCCATGAAGATAACTGGGAATGGCATATGTACGACACCGTAAAAGGGTCGGACTATATCGGTGACCAGGACGCGATTGAATATATGTGTAAAACCGGGCCGGAAGCGATTCTGGAACTGGAACACATGGGGCTACCGTTCTCGCGTCTTGATGATGGTCGTATCTATCAACGTCCGTTTGGCGGCCAGTCGAAAAACTTCGGTGGCGAGCAAGCGGCACGTACTGCGGCGGCAGCTGACCGTACCGGTCACGCACTGTTGCACACGCTTTATCAGCAGAACCTGAAAAACCACACCACCATTTTCTCCGAGTGGTATGCGCTGGATCTGGTGAAGAACCAGGATGGCGCGGTAGTTGGTTGTACCGCACTGTGCATCGAAACCGGTGAAGTGGTTTACTTCAAAGCCCGTGCGACTGTGCTGGCAACCGGCGGGGCAGGGCGTATTTATCAGTCCACCACCAACGCGCACATTAACACCGGCGACGGCGTCGGTATGGCTATCCGTGCAGGTGTACCTGTGCAGGATATGGAAATGTGGCAGTTCCACCCGACCGGTATAGCAGGTGCGGGCGTACTGGTCACCGAAGGTTGCCGTGGTGAAGGCGGTTACCTGCTGAACAAACATGGCGAACGCTTTATGGAGCGTTATGCGCCGAACGCCAAAGACCTGGCGGGCCGTGACGTGGTGGCGCGTTCCATCATGATCGAAATCCGTGAAGGTCGCGGCTGTGATGGTCCGTGGGGGCCACATGCAAAACTGAAACTCGACCACCTGGGTAAAGAAGTTCTCGAATCCCGTCTGCCGGGTATCCTTGAACTCTCCCGTACCTTCGCACACGTCGATCCGGTGAAAGAGCCGATTCCGGTTATCCCAACCTGTCACTACATGATGGGCGGTATTCCGACCAAAGTGACCGGTCAGGCGCTGACGGTGAACGAGAAAGGCGAAGATGTGGTTGTTCCGGGGCTGTTCGCGGTAGGTGAAATCGCTTGTGTTTCGGTACACGGCGCTAACCGTCTTGGCGGTAACTCGCTGCTGGACCTGGTGGTCTTTGGTCGCGCAGCGGGCCTGCATCTGCAAGAGTCTATTGCCGAGCAGGGCGCACTGCGCGATGCCAGCGAGTCTGATGTTGAAGCGTCTCTGGATCGTCTGAATCGCTGGAACAACAACCGTAATGGTGAAGATCCAGTGGCGATTCGTAAAGCACTGCAAGAATGTATGCAGCATAACTTCTCGGTCTTCCGTGAAGGTGATGCGATGGCAAAAGGGCTTGAGCAGTTGAAAGTGATCCGCGAGCGTTTGAAAAATGCCCGTCTGGATGACACTTCCAGCGAGTTCAACACCCAGCGCGTTGAATGCCTGGAACTGGATAACCTGATGGAAACGGCGTATGCAACGGCTGTTTCTGCCAACTTCCGTACCGAAAGCCGTGGCGCGCATAGCCGCTTCGACTTCCCGGATCGTGATGATGAAAACTGGCTGTGCCACTCCCTGTATCTGCCAGAGTCGGAATCCATGACGCGCCGAAGCGTCAACATGGAACCGAAACTGCGCCCGGCATTCCCGCCGAAGATTCGTACTTACTAATGCGGAGACAGGAAAATGAGACTCGAGTTTTCAATTTATCGCTATAACCCGGATGTTGATGATGCTCCGCGTATGCAGGATTACACCCTGGAAGCGGAAGAAGGTCGCGACATGATGCTGCTGGATGCGCTTATCCAGTTGAAAGAGAAAGATCCCAGCCTGTCGTTCCGCCGCTCCTGCCGTGAAGGTGTGTGCGGTTCCGACGGTCTGAACATGAACGGCAAGAATGGTCTGGCCTGTATTACCCCGATTTCGGCACTCAACCAGCCGGGCAAGAAGATTGTGATTCGCCCGCTGCCAGGTTTACCGGTGATCCGCGATTTGGTGGTAGACATGGGACAATTCTATGCGCAATATGAGAAAATTAAGCCTTACCTGTTGAATAATGGACAAAATCCGCCAGCTCGCGAGCATTTACAGATGCCAGAGCAGCGCGAAAAAATCGACGGGCTGTATGAATGTATTCTCTGCGCATGTTGTTCAACCTCTTGTCCGTCTTTCTGGTGGAATCCCGATAAGTTTATCGGCCCGGCAGGCTTGTTAGCGGCATATCGTTTCCTGATCGATAGCCGTGATACCGAGACTGACAGCCGCCTCGACGGTTTGAGCGATGCATTCAGTGTATTCCGCTGTCACAGCATCATGAACTGCGTCAGTGTATGTCCGAAAGGGCTGAACCCGACGCGCGCTATCGGCCATATCAAGTCGATGTTGTTGCAACGTAATGCATAAATTCCAGGCCTGATAAGACGCGCAAGCGTCGCATCAGGCAACCAGGGCCGGATGCGGCGTGAATGCCTTATCCGGCCTACAAAAGAAATGCAGGAAATCTTTAAAAACTGCCCCTGACACTAAGACAGTTTTTAAAGGTTCCTTCGCGAGCCACTACGTAGACAAGAGCTCGCAAGTGAACCCCGGCACGCACATCACTGTGCGTGGTAGTATCCACGGCGAAGTAAGCATAAAAAAGATGCTTAAGGGATCACGATGCAGAACAGCGCTTTGAAAGCCTGGTTGGACTCTTCTTACCTCTCTGGCGCAAACCAGAGCTGGATAGAACAGCTCTATGAAGACTTCTTAACCGATCCTGACTCGGTTGACGCTAACTGGCGTTCGACGTTCCAGCAGTTACCTGGTACGGGAGTCAAACCGGATCAATTCCACTCTCAAACGCGTGAATATTTCCGCCGCCTGGCGAAAGACGCTTCACGTTACTCTTCAACGATCTCCGACCCTGACACCAATGTGAAGCAGGTTAAAGTCCTGCAGCTCATTAACGCATACCGCTTCCGCGGTCACCAGCATGCGAATCTCGATCCGCTGGGACTGTGGCAGCAAGAGAAAGTGGCCGATCTGGATCCGTCTTTCCACGATCTGACCGAAGCAGACTTCCAGGAGACCTTCAACGTCGGTTCATTTGCCAGCGGCAAAGAAACCATGAAACTCGGCGAGTTGCTGGAAGCCCTCAAGCAAACCTACTGCGGCCCGATTGGTGCCGAGTACATGCACATTACCAGCACCGAAGAAAAACGCTGGATCCAACAGCGTATCGAGTCTGGTCGCGCGACTTTCAATAGCGAAGAGAAAAAACGCTTCTTAAGCGAACTGACCGCCGCTGAAGGCCTTGAACGTTACCTCGGCGCAAAATTCCCTGGCGCAAAACGCTTCTCGCTGGAAGGCGGTGATGCGTTAATCCCGATGCTTAAAGAGATGATCCGCCATGCTGGCAACAGCGGCACCCGTGAAGTGGTTCTTGGGATGGCGCACCGTGGTCGTCTGAACGTGCTGGTTAACGTGCTGGGTAAAAAACCGCAAGATTTGTTCGACGAATTTGCCGGTAAACATAAAGAACACCTCGGCACGGGCGACGTGAAATACCACATGGGCTTCTCGTCTGACTTCCAGACCGATGGCGGCCTGGTTCACCTGGCGCTGGCGTTTAACCCGTCTCACCTTGAGATTGTAAGCCCGGTAGTTATCGGTTCTGTTCGTGCCCGTCTGGACAGACTCGACGAGCCGAGCAGCAACAAAGTGCTGCCAATCACCATCCACGGTGACGCCGCAGTGACCGGGCAGGGCGTGGTTCAGGAAACCCTGAACATGTCGAAAGCGCGTGGTTATGAAGTTGGCGGTACGGTACGTATCGTTATCAACAACCAGGTTGGCTTCACCACCTCTAACCCGCTGGATGCCCGTTCTACGCCGTACTGTACTGATATCGGCAAGATGGTACAGGCACCGATTTTCCACGTTAATGCGGATGATCCGGAAGCCGTTGCCTTTGTGACCCGTCTGGCGCTCGATTTCCGTAACACCTTTAAACGTGATGTCTTCATCGACCTGGTGTGCTACCGCCGTCACGGCCACAACGAAGCCGACGAGCCGAGTGCAACTCAGCCGCTGATGTATCAGAAAATCAAAAAACATCCGACGCCGCGCAAAATCTACGCTGACAAGCTGGAGCAGGAAAAAGTCGCGACGCTGGAAGATGCCACCGAGATGGTTAACCTGTACCGCGATGCGCTGGATGCTGGCGATTGCGTGGTAGCAGAGTGGCGTCCGATGAACATGCACTCTTTCACCTGGTCGCCGTACCTCAACCACGAATGGGACGAAGAGTACCCGAACAAAGTTGAGATGAAGCGCCTGCAGGAACTGGCTAAACGTATCAGTACGGTGCCGGAAGCGGTTGAAATGCAGTCTCGCGTTGCCAAAATTTATGGCGATCGCCAGGCAATGGCTGCCGGTGAGAAACTGTTCGACTGGGGCGGCGCGGAAAACCTCGCTTACGCCACGCTGGTTGATGAAGGCATTCCGGTCCGCCTGTCGGGTGAAGACTCCGGTCGCGGTACCTTCTTCCATCGTCATGCGGTGATCCACAACCAGTCCAACGGTTCCACTTACACACCGCTGCAACATATCCATAATGGTCAGGGCGCGTTCCGCGTCTGGGACTCCGTACTGTCTGAAGAAGCAGTGCTGGCGTTTGAATACGGTTATGCCACCGCAGAGCCGCGCACGCTGACTATCTGGGAAGCGCAGTTTGGTGACTTCGCTAACGGTGCGCAGGTGGTTATCGACCAGTTCATCTCCTCTGGCGAACAGAAATGGGGTCGGATGTGTGGCCTGGTGATGTTGCTGCCGCACGGTTACGAAGGGCAGGGGCCGGAGCACTCCTCCGCGCGTCTGGAACGTTATCTGCAACTTTGTGCTGAACAAAACATGCAGGTGTGCGTACCGTCTACCCCGGCACAGGTTTACCACATGCTGCGTCGTCAGGCGCTGCGCGGGATGCGTCGTCCGCTGGTGGTGATGTCGCCGAAATCCCTGCTGCGTCATCCGCTGGCGGTTTCCAGCCTCGAAGAACTGGCGAATGGCACCTTCCTGCCAGCCATCGGTGAAATCGACGAGCTTGATCCGAAGGGCGTGAAGCGCGTAGTGATGTGTTCTGGTAAGGTTTATTACGATCTGCTGGAACAACGTCGTAAGAACAATCAACACGATGTCGCCATCGTGCGTATCGAGCAACTCTACCCGTTCCCGCATAAAGCGATGCAGGAAGTGTTGCAGCAGTTTGCTCACGTCAAGGATTTTGTCTGGTGCCAGGAAGAGCCGCTCAACCAGGGCGCATGGTACTGCAGCCAGCATCATTTCCGTGAAGTGATTCCGTTTGGGGCTTCTCTGCGTTATGCAGGCCGCCCGGCCTCCGCCTCTCCGGCGGTAGGGTATATGTCCGTTCACCAGAAACAGCAACAAGATCTGGTTAATGACGCGCTGAACGTCGAATAAATAAAGGATACACAATGAGTAGCGTAGATATTCTGGTCCCTGACCTGCCTGAATCCGTAGCCGATGCCACCGTCGCAACCTGGCATAAAAAACCCGGCGACGCAGTTGTACGTGATGAAGTGCTGGTAGAAATCGAAACTGACAAAGTGGTACTGGAAGTACCGGCATCAGCAGACGGCATTCTGGATGCGGTTCTGGAAGATGAAGGTACAACGGTAACGTCTCGTCAGCTCCTTGGTCGCCTGCGAGAAGGCAACAGCGCCGGTAAAGAAACCAGCGCCAAATCTGAAGAGAAAGCGTCCACTCCGGCGCAACGCCAGCAGGCGTCTCTGGAAGAGCAAAATAACGATGCGTTAAGCCCGGCGATCCGTCGCCTGCTGGCTGAACACAATCTTGATGCCAGCGCCATTAAAGGCACCGGTGTAGGTGGTCGTCTGACCCGTGAAGATGTGGAAAAACATCTGGCGAAAGCCCCGGCGAAAGAGTCTGCACCGGCAGCAGCTACTACGGCGGCGCAACCGGCTCTGGCTGCACGTAGCGAAAAACGTGTTCCGATGACTCGCCTGCGTAAGCGTGTGGCAGAGCGTCTGCTGGAAGCGAAAAACTCTACTGCCATGCTGACCACGTTCAACGAAGTCAACATGAAGCCGATTATGGATCTGCGTAAGCAGTATGGTGAAGCGTTTGAAAAACGTCACGGCATCCGTCTGGGCTTTATGTCCTTCTACGTGAAAGCGGTGGTTGAAGCCCTGAAACGTTATCCGGAAGTGAATGCTTCTATCGACGGCGATGATGTGGTTTACCACAACTATTTCGACGTCAGCATGGCGGTTTCTACGCCGCGCGGCCTGGTGACGCCGGTTCTGCGTGATGTCGATACCCTCGGCATGGCAGACATCGAGAAGAAAATCAAAGAGCTGGCAGTTAAAGGACGTGACGGCAAGCTGACGGTTGAAGATCTGACCGGTGGTAACTTCACCATCACCAACGGTGGTGTGTTCGGTTCCCTGATGTCTACGCCTATCATCAACCCGCCGCAGAGCGCAATTCTGGGTATGCACGCTATCAAAGATCGTCCGATGGCAGTGAATGGTCAGGTTGAGATCCTGCCGATGATGTACCTGGCGCTGTCCTACGATCACCGTCTGATCGATGGTCGCGAATCCGTGGGCTTCCTGGTAACGATCAAAGAGTTGCTGGAAGATCCGACGCGTCTGCTGCTGGACGTGTAGTAGTTTAAGTTTCACCTGCACTGTAGACCGACGTTGATAGGGGGTCGGTCTACGGTTTAAAAGATAACGATTACTGAAGGATGGACAGAACACATGAACTTACATGAATATCAGGCAAAACAACTGTTTGCCCGCTATGGCTTACCAGCACCGGTGGGTTATGCCTGTACTACTCCACGCGAAGCAGAAGAAGCCGCTTCAAAAATCGGTGCCGGTCCGTGGGTAGTGAAATGTCAGGTTCACGCTGGTGGCCGCGGTAAAGCGGGCGGTGTGAAAGTTGTAAACAGCAAAGAAGACATCCGTGCTTTTGCAGAAAACTGGCTGGGCAAGCGTCTGGTAACGTATCAAACAGATGCTAATGGCCAACCGGTTAACCAGATTCTGGTTGAAGCAGCGACCGATATCGCTAAAGAGCTGTATCTTGGTGCCGTTGTAGACCGTAGTTCCCGTCGCGTGGTCTTTATGGCCTCCACTGAAGGCGGCGTGGAAATCGAAAAAGTGGCGGAAGAAACTCCGCACCTGATCCACAAAGTTGCGCTTGATCCGCTGACTGGCCCGATGCCGTATCAGGGGCGTGAGCTGGCGTTCAAACTGGGCCTGGAAGGTAAACTGGTTCAACAGTTCACCAAAATTTTCATGGGTCTGGCGACCATTTTCCTTGAGCGCGACCTTGCTCTTATCGAAATTAACCCGCTGGTTATTACCAAACAGGGCGATCTGATCTGCCTCGACGGTAAACTGGGTGCTGATGGCAACGCACTGTTCCGCCAGCCTGATCTGCGCGAAATGCGCGACCAGTCGCAGGAAGATCCACGTGAAGCGCAGGCTGCACAGTGGGAACTGAACTACGTTGCGCTGGACGGTAACATCGGTTGTATGGTTAACGGCGCAGGTCTGGCGATGGGCACCATGGACATCGTTAAACTGCACGGCGGCGAACCGGCTAACTTCCTGGACGTTGGCGGTGGCGCAACCAAAGAACGTGTAACCGAAGCATTCAAAATCATCCTCTCTGACGACAAAGTGAAAGCCGTTCTGGTTAACATCTTCGGCGGTATCGTTCGTTGCGACCTGATCGCTGACGGTATCATCGGCGCGGTAGCGGAAGTGGGTGTTAACGTACCGGTCGTGGTACGTCTGGAAGGTAACAACGCCGAACTCGGCGCGAAGAAACTGGCTGACAGCGGCCTGAATATTATTGCAGCAAAAGGTCTGACGGATGCAGCTCAGCAGGTTGTTGCCGCAGTGGAGGGGAAATAATGTCCATTTTAATTGATAAAAACACCAAGGTTATTTGCCAGGGCTTTACTGGTAGCCAGGGGACTTTCCACTCTGAACAGGCCATTGCATACGGCACTAAAATGGTTGGCGGCGTAACCCCAGGTAAAGGCGGTACTACCCACCTCGGTCTGCCGGTGTTCAACACCGTGCGTGAAGCCGTTGCTGCCACTGGCGCTACCGCTTCTGTTATCTACGTACCGGCTCCGTTCTGCAAAGACTCCATTCTGGAAGCCATCGACGCAGGTATCAAACTGATTATCACCATCACTGAAGGCATCCCGACGCTGGATATGCTGACCGTGAAAGTGAAACTGGACGAAGCTGGCGTACGCATGATCGGCCCGAACTGCCCAGGCGTTATCACTCCGGGTGAATGTAAAATCGGCATCCAGCCGGGTCACATTCACAAACCGGGTAAAGTGGGTATCGTTTCCCGTTCCGGTACACTGACCTATGAAGCGGTTAAACAGACCACGGATTACGGTTTCGGTCAGTCGACCTGTGTCGGTATCGGCGGCGACCCGATCCCAGGCTCTAACTTTATCGACATCCTCGAAATGTTCGAAAAAGATCCGCAGACCGAAGCGATCGTGATGATCGGTGAGATCGGCGGTAGCGCTGAAGAAGAAGCCGCGGCTTACATCAAAGAGCACGTTACCAAGCCAGTTGTGGGCTACATCGCTGGTGTGACTGCGCCGAAAGGCAAACGTATGGGCCACGCTGGCGCTATCATCGCTGGTGGTAAAGGGACTGCGGATGAGAAATTTGCTGCTCTGGAAGCCGCAGGCGTGAAAACCGTTCGCAGCCTGGCTGACATCGGTGAAGCTCTGAAAACTGTTCTGAAATAAATACTTGTAATAAGAAATAGCCCTCGCCGCTTCCCTCTACAGGAATGGCGAAGGGCTGTCGGTTTCGACATGGTTGGCCATCGTATGATGGCCTTTTTTATGCTTTGCAGTTGGGTGGTAATATTTTATGTTGCACTTTTCTTATTACGTAAAAAAATGCTCAACACTGAGAGATCCCCTCATAATTTCCCCAAAGCGTAACCATGTGTGAATAAATTTTGAGCTAGTAGGGTTGCAGCCA